>CAYSSY010000005.1:0-44180 GCA_964434055.1 uncultured Gammaproteobacteria bacterium
TTTTTCCTCCAACCCTTCACACCCCCTATTCCTCTCACTCTTACTTGCCTTTGCTTGATAGATTATTGATTTGAAGAAACGAGAGGCGTTGCCATAGTCGCCATAGTTATCTGGTGCATCTTTTCTTCCATTTATTCCAACCGAGTATGCACAATTTCCACCAATTCTATTTCCGCTTTTAGAAAACTTACCACCGCCACTTTCAGGAAAACACTCTCTTACTTCTTCACTTCTGTCCGTAATCAAATTTGCAGGAAACCTGCCAGATAAACCAGCATTTTCTTTTTTTGCTTTGTCCATATTAAACCCAGCACTACCACCGACTTTATCAGCGTAATCAGAATAATCAGTATTCCATTCTCTATCCCACTCGCTGTTGAGTCTTTCTAAATCTTTGCCTTGTGTTTCTACTCTTGACTCATCTATATTTATTCCACCTGTTCCCCATTTAAGACAGTTCTCGGCTACGCTCTTTTCTGATAAAGGTTTACGAGCCATACAGATAGGCTCGTGTGCTGGTTTACGTGCTGTTCCCCATCCTTCCCATTTGGAAGTGCCTTTGGTTATTTGTATATTATCTATTTCTATTATTTCTCCACCTACATTTTGACTATGAAAAGTTGGCTTTGCTTTATTTTCCTCACCAATAACTTCCCTCTCATTCCCCTGCAATTTATCCACCGCCTTACCTATATTTAAACTCTTTGGGAATCCTGAACCATATACCCACTCAATCATATCCCTCACTTCAAACCCTGCGTCTTCAATAGCACAAGCCATTCTGTGATATGTTCTTGTGCCAGAGAAAGCAAGTAAATGTCCACCTGGTTTCAAAACACGCAAACATTCTTTCGCCCAGTTAAAACAAAAATCTTGAAATGGTTTACCGGCTTCATACTTTTCTGGGCCCCTTGATATAGCTGTTAATTCGTTTTCCTTTCTACTTCTACCAGAATTGATTTTTCCAAACTTATCCCACTCTTTCCCCATAAACTCCAGTCCATAAGGCGGGTCAGTTACAATACTATCCACTGAATTATCCTCAAGTTCTTTCATTTTTTCAAGGCAGTCTCCTTGTATTAGTTTTATCATATTTATTATTATGATAGATTAGTTATTCAAAAACTTATCAATATTTTTTAGCATTTCAGCACGACAGGCGTTATAGCCTTGAACAATGTCCGTAAAACTTATATCCTCTTTTTCTTCAAGTCTATCCAGACCGCCATTATATTCTTCTTTATAAGGCACCACACTCTCTAAAGCTGTTTTGATTTCTTGGGTAATAAAGGATTTAATTTTTTCTATATCTTGTTCATTAAAAGTTATTTCATCATCTGCACCACCACTAATGTTTTTATGCCACAAATGTTCAATACCCTCATCAAATTTTTTAAGTGTATCTTGTAGTGTCATATTTATTTTCTCCGCCTTAGCGGTTAGTTAATTATCCTATCCTCCACAACCACCTGAGAAATAATGGTCGTGGGGGACAGAAAATTAATTCTGTCCAAATATACATTGCTTTATTAATTTACGATAACCATTATTTCTTGTCCTAAAACATAATTGGAAGTCTTAATGGTGCTATCAATTTCTGTTAACAATGGACGCAAGTAATAAACGCCTGATTCTTTAACTTCTATAATAACAGTATGATAGGTGGCTTTATAGCCTTCACTGGCGATATTGCTATAACCATAAAAGTTATTAGCACCTAAACTTAGATTAGCGTCAACGCCATTTAAAGTGCAGTAGCCATAAACGCTAACTGGATAATCTTGCGAATTTTTGCTGTATAAAACATTACCTATCGCCATATAATTGCTTAAGAAATTAACCACGATAGTTTTGCCATAAACAGCCACTTTTAAATTGTTGTCCTGATTAACTTTAGGCAAGTATTGCAATAAGCTAATTCCGCCTTCACCGCCCGTTTGCTTAGGGCTATCGGCAATACATTGTCCGCCCTCTTGGTAATAGGGTTCGTTCCAGACTTCTGCATAACCTAAGCACTCTGGCTCTGAGTATTCAACGCACACGTTTTCATAATGCGTGCAAACATAATCCCAGTTCATACACCACCCGTGCCACCAACTTCTGCACACCCAGCTGTGATTAGTGCATTGGTTTTCATAATTAAGGCAAATACTCTCTGACCACTCATTGCACTCGCCATCGGTGTAATATCCCGGCATTAAAGGGTTTTCCGATACCCAGTGCGTTCCGGGTTCACAAGTAACTGGTTCTACTGTTTCTGCATTAACAGCAAAACCGGCTAATAATAAAACTGCAGATAAAATAATAATTTTTTTCATAATAAATTAACGTTAATTTGTTATTCTGTTACGACCTTTAAACTCACTCTTTTATAGCCGACTTCAAGGAGAGATGATAAAGTGGCTAACTTTAAACGGTCTAAATCTAATACTCTCATGCTCGATTGTAATATTAGATTAAGAGTAAAAATCTTGAAGTCGGTTGTAAAAGAACGAATTTCTATTTTATTGTTCGTGCGCTAAAGCACGCATCAAGTCGATTTCATCACCTTGGCAAATGTCTTTATGCTCGTATTTGGTAATTTGCGCTAGTTTTTTTTCTAATAAAGTTAGTTTGACGTAAACCTTGCCATCTCCTTTTGTTTTGTTTTCTAAAAGGTCAAACCAAGTTTGCAGTCGTTGCACGTCATTGCGTGTTAAAACTATATCGCTATAATTTTTTTTCATAGGTGGCATATTATTATTATTTATTTTGCCAGCACTTTTTACTAGCCGACCACGGTTGTAGACCTTTAGCTCTAATAACTTCGATAGCTTTTTCTGTCGCCCAGTAAGGATCGAGTGGCAATTCTTTATATCCGTGAATCGAATTAAACTGGAAAATTCCGCTATCGTAAGTTCCGTTATTATTTTGGTTATAGGCTCTCGCTTTTAGTCCACTTTCACAGGTTGCTATTGCTAAAAGCAAATCAACGTCTTTAAAGTTCTTTTTACTTGCCACCTCACGTATAATATCGCTGGTAGTGCGTGTATTTGCGTTTATAAGCGTTTTTTCTGTCTTTGTTGTATATTCCTTAGCCTCGGCTGATAACGTGCTTAAAACTGAAATATAGCCCTCATAAAAATTCTTAGCTTTAAAGACTGTAACTGTCCAGATTATAATATTTAAAATAATCAGGCAGTAAACTAAATCTTTTTTTGTAATTCTATTCCATAACTTTAAATTATATTTATTAGATATTTTTTTAAAAATTAAAATAATTAATATAATTAAAGATCCAGTTAATACACCGATTATAATTGCATTAATGTTGATGTTCATATTTTTCGTGATTAATTTTTATTTTTGTTTTGTTTATTTTTTGATTGCAGAACGGACAGATTTCCAAATTTCTTTTAAGTTTAAATGTTCTTTTATAAGCAGAACCGGTTGATTTTAAATTTAGACCTTTGGTTAGTTCTGCATAAGTTGGATGTCTGTCGTGTTCGTTAATAAATTTAGTTATAAATTGGGCTGTCTCTATTTGCTTTTGAGTTAAATTCATATTGCCTATAATAATCGAGCAGTTTGACTTATTTGATTAGATTGCGTTTGTAGTTTATCGGTATAACTTTCGTTTTTTGTAGGGTAATAAATTTCTTCTTTGTTTGGTTTGTTAATTGCTTGACGCCATTCATTTTCTTTAATGCATCTTTTTCTTATTACTTTTTCATTTGTCGGATAATATAATCCTTTTGAATTGAAATAAGCTCTGATGCGTTTTACATTATCCTCTCTTGGTAAGCCATATAAATCTTCGGTTAAAATTCTATCTGAGACGCCATAAAATTCTTTCCATACTTTTATCATTAAGGTTATATCGCTATTTCTGGTTTCGGGATAATTTTGCAAGCAATGTTCGACTTGTTTTTTTATGGTTTTAATGAGCATATTATTTAATTATTAAATCTAGTTCTTGTATCATTTCTAGAGCCTTGTTCATTTCTTTGTAATAGTTTTTATCTAGCTTGTTTAAGATTGCGTTTAATTGGTAAGCTGGCAAACCTTGTTTGGCGACAAATTTAACGTGGTTTTCGTATGTTCCCGTTAAAGCATCGGCACAGTCAAACAATGGTTTTAAAGTAAGTTCTCTTTTATCGGCATCAATTAAAATATTTAGTTTATTCTTTTTGAATAGCCTGATAAAAAGTTGTCTGGTATTGAGCATAGGTTTATTTTAAGTTAATTATCTTCTTTTAGCTTAATTAATTTATCGATAATTTCTGAAATTTGTCTTGAGGTAAGCTCGTTTGCCGATTGAGTTATTTCAACGCCCAAGAACTCTGATAACCAAGTTTTTACTTCTTCTTTATCTTCTGGCGCACCAAGTTCTTTTAATATTTTTGCTAAGAAATTAATTTGTTTTTGCGTTGCCATTTTAGTTTCTGTCTTAAATGGCTCTTGCTGTGTATCGCCTGCGTCAATCATTTCTTCTGCCGGTGTTGCTTGAAAGCCTTCAAGAACTGGCACAAAACCAAATCTGGATCTTAACGCTTTTGACATAGCTCTTGTTTGCGCCATTGATTTTAACTGAAACTTGGGCTTGCCATTCCAGTTTTTTTCATCAATAGTACAGCTTGCCTCAGCACCGCCAACGATAATGCCATCTTTGTTGTATAACACCGCTTTGGCTTCATAACCAGTAAATATATCACCCTCTTTAATTTCTTTAGTCCACTCAATGCCGACTGTATGATTAAAGAATTGACCGATTGTCTGCCAGTGTTCGAAGTATAAATATTTTTTTCCGTTCATTGTTAATGGCTTAGTGGCTTTTACTACCGCCATTAAAGCTTTGGCAGCTCTTGACGCTTTTTCAATATCAGCTTCTGGATTAAATGTTGGTTGGTTTTCAATAACTGTGTTTTGTGATTCGGTTGTTACTAATTGATTATTGTTTTCCATAAGTTTGTGGTTATTTATTAATTACCAAAGATTATCCAATTCATTATTTTCTGGGCAACGTTTTTTTGTGTCTCAACCTTTGGCATTGATTCAATAAATTTATTTCTAATTGTTTCTCTAGCTTGATAAAGTGAAAAATCTTTATAAGCATTTTCAATTACATTGTCTTTTTCTTCTTGTGATAATGATTCATACCAGTTATCATAATTGAAATTTTCTTTAATATCACACTCTAATTTGTTTGGGTTAATGCTTGTCATATATTTGTGGTTATTTATTATTCCGCCATTTCTGTTAGCCGATTGCAAGGGGCGGAAAGCTTACCTTTACAACCAGCTAGCAGAAATTAAGTTATTTATTTAATTCTTGGCAGTGATAGCACTTGAACTCGGTTACGTCTTTATTTAAATTTAAGTAATAATCTATTGTTGCCGGGCTAACTTGAAAACTGCAATTATCGGTGGTGCATTTATATCCTAGCTTTTTGGTAAAAGTCCAGTTTCCGTCATTGCCAACTTGTTTATTATATTTATCTAGATTGAATTGTTGATTTGCATTTAAGCTCATATTTAATCTCTTTAGATTGTAAATAAGCAGTCCAATCTGATGCTTCGACCTTTGTTAAGTTCTTCAATTCTTTGTTTTGGTATTTGATTGTGTAAATTTTCATATTGTTATCCACTTGTTTAATTACATTATCATTATATCATAAGTAAAATAAAAAGTAAATAGGTATAGCTGTTGATAACTTATAATTATTAATATTTTAGCTTATCTTAGCCATTTTTAATTAATTAAATATTTATTTTCTAAATGCTCAAATATTAATTCTGCTTTTTCTGTCTGGTTGTTTATCTCTTTTTTCTCAATTATAGCTTTACTCAAGCCGGACAATAGTTGATTCTTAGATTTTTGATTAATTAGACTTAAATTGACTTTTGTTTCTAATAAATCAACACCCTCTTGTTGTTTTTGAGCATAAGTGCGTCTTTCCAGTAAATTATATAAAGCTTTCATTTTTCTTTTTGCTTCATCGTATTCCAGAACAGTGGCTTGGTTTACTGAGTAATTATTGTCCATTGTACTGATATAGATCTTTTTAAAACAATACTCAGTAAAGCCCATATCGTTTAATTCTTTTTCAAAATCTTTAATTGTTTTTCTGTCATCTTCATCATTTAAATCATAATCAGCTTTAAAGCTACTTTCATCGTCAAATACTATGGCTTTAATAGCTGACTTTTTAAAACTTTTGTTTTTAAGGGTAAAAAACTCTACTTTAGTATTAGCCAGTTGATTATTAATTTGTTCCGCCTCGCTTTTGGAACAATTAAAGGGCTCGGTTTGGGCGTTAAGATATATTTTAGCCATATATTTTATTTTATTGTTAATACATTGTTATTTTGTGATGTTTTTATTATTTGATAAAAGTTTTTGTAGATATATTTAAAATTGGTCATTTTATCAGCGTGCCACCCATCACTAATGGTTAAAATCTTTTTAAAAGATGCTATTAATTCATTATCGCTTGGCTCTTTATTGCTCCTCTCTTTAAACTCTTTTTTAATTCTGTTAATCAGGTGCATACAGAATTGCCGATTTTCTTTGATTGTTCCGTCTAAGTCGGATGAATGGTTAAACTCTTTTAAAAGCAAGTGGAAGTTATTTATTAAAGGATTACCAAATTCCTTAAGAACTGGAACGTTAGTTCCTATTATATCTTTAGATATAATATTATTATCATTATTATCATTATTGTCTGTTGTTGTTTGTTTGTTGTTTGTTTGTTGTTCGTTTGTTATTTTGTTTGTTATTTTGTTTGTTATATTTTTTTTATTATTTTGATAATCATCATATTTTACAATGGTTATAACACTATATTTGTTTGTTGTTTTGATTGTTATTTCGTTTGTTGATTTTAGCCTTGTTAGTGATGTGCGGTACGATTGTGGTGAAATTCTTAGTAATTTGCACATTTTAAATTGACCTGTTATTAATTGACCTCGTTTAACTTCTATTCCGTGCCATTTAGTATCTTTATGGTTAGCCAATAATAAAAACACTATAAATAAACGAAAAGTGATTGGTTCATCAAACCATTCCCAGTTGAGTATTTTTCTGTGTAAAATTATAAAACCATTATCGTCGTCCATATGTTTTTACAAACAAAAAACTAGTTAACTACCTGTGCTAACAACCCGGAACAGGTTGCTACTAGCTTGCGCTAGTATCAGGCAGATAACTAGTTTCTTATTTATGTTCCGATTTTTTAGCATATATTTAATTTTTGCAGATACTAGAGCTAGTATACTACATTAAAAATAGTTTGTAAAGTGCTATATTGTTGATAACTTTTATTTATCGCTAACCTTAGCTTAAAATAATTAATACTTTACTATTTTATTATTTTATGCTATACTTATTTTAGTAATCAATTACCCCCAAGCAAAATGGTTACCAAAATTAATAAATCTATCGTTACAAATAAGTTATTAATAGCTTGTTTTTAGCGATAGGTTTTTTAGTTTAGTCCACTAAAAAACATATTAGTTACAGTAATGATGTGTAAATGGCTTTTAAGTATTTTGAGCCAATAAGTCAAAATGTAAAGGTGAAATAAGTGGACATTGAATAAATGTTCCACTTTACCTTATTGGCAGACAACATAAATTTAAGTTTACAAATACGTGTAGCCAAGAGGTTTAAGACGACATCTCTTGCTAAAAAACCCGTCTTTAATAAATATGAAATATAGTACTTATTTGAAATCGTCTCATTGGAAGGAAACTAAGGATTTTTTAAAAAATGTTGATAATAAAGAATGTTATGTTTGTGATATTAAAAACGGCTTAAATGTTCATCATTTATCATATAAAACACTTGGGTTTGAAGATGGCGATGAAATAATTTATTTATGTGACGAACATCACACTAAATTACATTTTAATGGTGGTGATAAAAAAAAGAAAAGAAGTTTTGAAACAGATAAAGATTTAGCACTTGCTTGTTCAAAATTGATAAGTATGAAAACAAAATTTGGCGTAAAAATAGATTGTAAAAACGATAAAGTATTAAAATATCAAAATTATATTAGAAGCAAGTTTATGGACAATGTTTATTAAGTTTGCGTTCCCTCTTTACTGAGGGAATAAAGTGGAGATTTTATAAACTAATGGGTATTTACGGATATATTTTAATATTATTAGGCTTATTAATAACCATTATTTTTGTTTATATAAGCAATAAGAGCAAGTAGATGTTAAGTTTCTTGGGTTTTGATAATTATACTTATTTATTTTTTGTAATATTAATTTTTTCAGTTATAGGTTTAATAGCTTATAAATCCCAGAAATAAAACTATGGATAAATACGATTCTCACTATAACAAATGGTCACGCATAGCTGATGAAGCCGGGGCACATAAAGGCAGTGAGCAGAGTTCACGTGACCGGGATTGGCAAATTAGAGCAAACTTAGAAATGGGTAAGGCTTTAAGCGCAAAATCAGAGCTTAATAAAAAAATATTATTAGCTAAACAACACGAAAAGAAAAGTAATAGTATACATAAGAAAATTTTTAGTTTTTAATTAAATAAATATTATATTTTAAAAATATGTACTCACGTGGTTTAAAAATGTTAGCACGAGATGCTGTTAAGGCAGGGGTTATGGGATCTGAAATTCCAGTTTTAGCTAAAAAAGCTATAAAGGCTGGATTAGCTGGTGGTATTAAAACTCCGGCTTTATCTAATATGTCTACTTTGCAAACCAAGTTACCAAGAATAAAAAAAGGAAAATATAATAAAATGTAATTATATGCTATATATAGCAGTAATTGTTATATTAGCAGTCATTACTTTTTTAGTTTACAGTTATAATAAAGCTAAATAATGTTAATTATATGGGTTGTGGTAAGAAAAAAGGTAAAAAAAAGAAGAAATAAATTATAATAATATGTCAGCTCCTAAGGGTAATAAATATGCACTTGGTAATAATGGTGGCAGACCAAGATGTATTCCAATTGAAGAATTACCAGCTTTAGGTTTGGAAATGGAGGAATGGTTTAATAATAAATTGTTAAAATTTAAAGAGAGTTTGAATAGCAAGAAAAATGAAAAGGTTATAGTTGATTTACCATTCTTTAATGATTTTGCCAGTCTTAAAGGTTTTTATTATACAACATTAGATGGTTATAATTTACCGGAAAATCAAGAGTTTTACTATTCGTATAAGAAATGTAAAGAAATACAGAAGCAATATTTGATTTTAGCTGGTGCAAATAATATCGGAAGTGCTACATTTTTAATTTTTACTTCTAAAAATATTACAGATATGCGTGATATTAATAATTTAGATGTTACGACTAAAGATAAAGAAATTAATAATATAAATATATCTGAATTAGCTTTAGAAATTAAAAAACAATTTTCACAAAGTGGAGAATTAAAACAATGAAACCTAGTGAATTTCAAAAGTTATTTGAGGAATTTATAGAATATCCCGTTACTGAATGGGAAAAGTGGTTTGGTGATATTGGAACCGTTTTACAGGTTAAGAAGTTTTTAAAAGAAGATTTATACTATTATCTGGCAAATATAGACGTAGAAGCTGAGGCGACTGCTGATGACTGGTTATATGGATTTTTATTTTCTAAGAACATTAGAGTATTAAGCTGGTTTCAGCGTGACACTGATTTAGATATGCAGTTTACTTACGTTTTAATAGACGATTTTAAAAAATTCAATAATGAACGTTTACGAAGAAAAAATAGCTGAAAGAGAATTATTTTGGGAAAATGAAATAGACCGCAGAGCAAAAAGAATGAAAGAAGTATTAAAGGGTGGAAACAAAGCAAAAGTGCTTGATTACGCTTTATGCGTTGAAGATATAAACCACTGGCTTAACAATTACGTTTGGATATTTGAACCAAGAAGTAAAACAAAAGATGCTCCGTTTATAGCCGATAAGTTTCAGCTCGATCTTTTACAAGAAATAATCACTGCTATAAAGCAGGGGTATGATTTGCGTATTGAAAAATCTAGAGATATGCGGGCAACCTGGACAGTTTTAATAGCATTTTTATATCTATGGCAGTTTCATAAAATGACATTTTTAGTTGGTTCTCGAAAAGCTGAAGAGGTTGATAAACTAAACGATATGGATACTTTATTGCCTAAAATCCGTTTTATGCTTAAAAGACAGCCAAAATGGATATTACCCAAAGAGTTTGATGTTGATATACACGCAGGGAGTATGAATATCGTTAATCCAGAGACAAATGGTTCGATTTCAGGTGAAAGTAATAATGCCAATTTTGGCACAGGCGGTAGAAAGAACGCAATATTTTTTGATGAATTTAGCAAGTGGGAGTTTACCGACAATCAAGCCTGGGTTTCTGCTGGTGCTAATACACCTTGTAGAATAGCAGTTTCAACTCCTTATTTTAAAAACAACAGATTTTATACACTTTTAAAAGAAAAAATTAAAAATATATCACTGCACTGGTCGTTAGATCCTTTAAAAATGGCAGGTAGTTATGTAGATAATCTAACTGGTAAATTAACATCGCCTTGGTATGAAATGCAGAAAGAAAGATATAGACCAGACGAATTAGCGCAAGAGTTCGATATTAGTTACTCAGGCACTCAACAGTCTACTGTATTTCACGATGAATTAGCTTTAATGCGCATAGAACAAAGAATTAGGTGTGTACCCTATACGCCTAATATGCCAGTTATTTGGGCTTTTGATCCGGGTATTGGTGATATTTGGTCAAACGGGTTTTATCAAGTGTTAGGTTATGCAGAAGAAATTAGATGGTTTGATTATTATGAAAATCAGAATATGGCTATTGACCATTATATTGAGTGGGTAAAATCTCCTGAAAGAGTATGGAATAAGATACATCAGGAGTTACCGCCCGGTGGTAGTAATTACTTTAACGGTTGGGCGGAGATGACTGTTATCCCTGATCCCAATCAAGCAACAAACAGAGAATTATCAAGCGGTAAAAGTTTAGTTAGTTTATTAACACAAGCAGGTTTTAAAAATATAAAAATAGTACCCGTTGGAAAATTGGAAGCTATAAGCGAAGCAAAACGCATTTTTAGCAAATTATGGTTAGATGATGGACAAAATAATCCAAGAATGATTCTGGCTTTGGATAGGATTAGTTCTTATCACTACGAATATAACGAAAAAACTCAAGAATATAAACCTGAACCAGTACACGATTCAAGTTCGCATTGCGCTGACCAATTTAAATATTTTGCAAGTTGGCTGAAAAGTCCGCAGAAAATGGCGCAATATATCGAAAATATTAAGCAAGAAAGAGATTATTATTATAATCAGCCTGAAATAATGTCTAATAAATACAAAGACGTTCCAATGGCTGGGATATAAACTTATGAAAAAAATCTTATTATTAGTTCTACTGCTCGCCTGTATAGCTCTTGGTTATTTTCTAGGGCAACATTATTATAATAAGCAAATACCAATATTGGGCGCAGGTTTTACAGACCGTAATCTCATAACAATGCTTGGCTCAAGTTCTAATGCTTTGTCATTGCCTAGAGACGCTGTATTTGCTAACGCCACTACCACTCCCCCAACCGGAGAATTTGGTATGACAGAAGGCGGGGGCACTCTTAAACAACATTTTTCAACAAGCGGTATACGTAAGATTAATTTATGGATTAGTGCTGTAGCTCCGACAGCTACAAGTAGTATTTATGTGTTGCAACAAGCTAGTTTTGACGACACAAACTTTTTTAATGTTGCCACTTCAACTACTGATTTAATTGCTACTTCCAGTGTGTCAATGTTACCGCGTGCATATGAAATTAGAGAAACTCCCACCGCTACTTCTACTTTAACATTTTCTGTACCAATTGATGGTTACCCTTATACACGTTTAGTTATATGGTCCGAAGGTTGGACTGGAGACGCTGACACAGGTGTACAAGCTTGGATTACAGCTAATTTAGTTGAAGATTACGCAAGATAATAATTAAACAAATATATGACTACAAAAAAACTAATTGATAAATTATCAGTTGAAGATATGGATAAAATTGACAGAGCTAGACGCTTGGGTAGAGAAAGAATTGACGTGCAGATTTGGAACGATAAAACGCAAAAATACGATACTATTTGGGTTAATGTTAATGATTTTGAATAATTATTAAACAACTGCAAGTGATAAATAAATTTAGACCTTTATATTTAGAAGTTTCAGGTATGCCTTGGATTTATACCGGGCATCATAAATGGTTAGTTGGACAAGCACTAAACAGAAAGATTGCTGGTTATATGGCTCTTGATAGTTCAACATACGGAACATCTGTTTCAATAGCTAAACAGCGCAACGAGTTAATCGATTATGGATTAAAGACTGACGCTACTCACTTTGTGTTTGTAGACTGGGACGTGGTACCTCCAGTTGATGTTTTTGAAAGGCTTAATAAACATAATTTAGATATTGTCGGTGGCGTTTATTATTCTAAAGACTTGTTTAAAAACCCTTTAATTTTCAAGAAAAACAATGATGGTAATTATAAAAATTACCAAGGTTCTGGATTAGAGGAAGTTGATTTTATAAGTGCAGGTTTATCGCTTATAAAAAGAGAAGTTTATGAGCGTTTGCCTAAGCCTTGGTATTACTCGGAGAGTGAAAAATATACCGAGGACTTCTATTTTTGTATGAAAGCTCAGGAAGCTGGCTATAAGATATATTGCGATTTTGATATTATTGCCGAGCACTATGGCGTGTTCTCCAATAGAGATAAAGTATTGAAAATAAACAAAGATTTTATTAATACTCTTTAAAAAATATGGAAATTAAAGAATATAATGAACAGCAACCAGTGTCTGTTGCTAAGCAAAGTGATGAACGCAGGGATGTAGCGCAAAAAGTAATAGCCAGATTTTATGATATGCGTGAGCAGAGGCAGAAGTCTAATCCTTTTTTTAGAAACAGAACTTTGTTGCAGTATATTGAGGATTCTGTAAAAAGAATAAATCAGTATAAAGAAAAACCAAGTTGGAAAAAGTGGTGGCAGTCAAATTTATCATCGGGAACTCCAAGGAATAAATTAATAGGTATTTTATCAAAATTAGCTGGACAAGCAATGGTTCCTAAGGTTGTGGCTGAAAATGATACTTCTATAATAGCTAAGCACAGAGAACGTGTGGCTAATTATTTGTTAAAAAAAGCTAATTATAAAAATCAAGACGATGCGCAACTTATTTTAGAAATGTATGAGGCAATGGTTAAAGGTACTGTTATTGGTTATGAGGGTTGGAAATATGACAATAGAAACGTCAGAATCATTACTAATGAAGACCCAGAAACTGGAAAAATTAACTTTAAAGAGCAAAAAATTAAATTTTGGAACGATGTTTGGGGCGAAATAGTTCCGTTAGAAGATATTTATTTCGGTGATATTTATGTTAAGAATATACAGGATATGCCTGATTTAATATGGAGAACCGTTTTAAAGAAGGACCAGTTTGACGCTGAATTTGGTAAATATACAGATACTGATTTGGTTCAATCTAAACAAGTAATATTAACTCAGAATGAAGATAAGACTATTTTTTATCAGCCTTCTGATGACATAGAAGATAACGAGGTTGAAATATTGCGCTATTTTAATCAATATACAGATGAATTTTTAATAATAGCTAATGGCATTTGGATAAATCCAATTAAAAAAGATGATATTTCGCCAATTCCTTTTAATCACAAGCGTTTACCCTTTTGGTTAGCTAAGTTTGAAATATTAGATGCTAAATTTATATATGGAAAATCGTTGGCAGATAAAATGATTGCTGATTCTGATACCGAAGATAAGGTTTGGGATAATATTTTGGATCGTTTATCTATGGCTTTAAAAGCTCCATTAATTGCTCAAGGTACAAATACAAGTTTAACCGATGGTTATCTAGAACCGGATAAAGTCATTATGCTTGAAGAGGGTAATCCTAACGCCAAAGTCGAAAGACTGAATTTGCAAGAGCCCGGTGCAGCTTCTTTCAGGGTATTGGAAATTATTAACGGCAGACTAAATCAAACTTCAGTTGATCCTGAAACGATTGGTTCTTCTGGTGCTGGCAATAAAACAGCAAGACAAGTGTTAATAGAAAGGGAGGGAGCGTTGCAGTTAGTAAGTTTATTTTTAAAGTTAATGGAATTTGGTATACGTGATAAGTATTATTTGCGGTTAGCAAATATTTTTCAGTTTTATACAATGTCTAATCATAAAACAGATAAAGATGAAAAGTTCAGGAAAATAACATTAAAGAACGAAAAAATGAATAATGGCAAGCTGGGAACAGTGGAAATTGAATTTGTCGATAAAGTAAACGCTCAGCAGTTAAAAACAGAGGGTATGCTAAATCCTGATGTTGAGAAAATTCAAATTGAAAATAAATTTATAAATGATTTTGAAGCTGAAATCGTAATGGTACAAAGGTCGTCAGTTGAGAAATCGGAGGAGCTTGAACAAGCCAAGGAATTTGAATTTCAAAAAATGATACTTGGACTTTATCCAGATATGGTTGATAAGGAAGTTTTGTTTCAAGATTTGATTAATAAGTTTAGGGATAAAGACATAAGCAAGTTAAAAAAATCAGTTTCAAGCGAACAGCAACCAGAAATGGCTAATATGTCGGCTGGTGGCGCAATGGGTATGCCTGAAATGGGTATGCCTGGGCAAAATGCTCTTGAGAATTATAATCAGCTTGATAAACAGGCATCACTTAAAGATTTAATATGACACTGCCAAAAAAGTTAAAACTACTGCTGATAAAAAAAAGTATTGAATGGGTTATTTATGATTCAGAGTTTATACAAAATGAAAATAAATTGTCAGATGTTGATAAATTAATTGTATTAACTGAACTAAAAAAAGTTGAAAATTTTGAGAAGATGCTGGTTGAATTTATAGATAACTCTAAAAATAAATATTTTCAAATGCCTGAAAGTAATACTGATTTACGATTAATGGCTAAAGGTTTAACCGGCTGGGCAGAGTTTATTTTGAAAGCTATGCACGAAGCTCCTTTAAAATTAAAACAAATAGTAAGCGAACAGGAAAGAAATAAAAATATATGATTTACTTAAAAAATACATCTAATGAGACTGAATATAATCCAACAACGATTGACACCGTTTTGACAGAACATCCCTTATCGCATAGAAGAGAGTGGACTGAATTACCACGACGTCTAGACGGCTCGGTTGATAAATTGCAATCTGTTGGTTTTAAAGAAAATGAACAAAGTAAGAAATATCATATTGTAATTAAGCCCGGTGAAGTTATGGCTTTTGGAGGTAAAAATGAATTTAACGAAGAACAGGCTGAATATATTTATCAGATTTATGGTTCACCAGTTGCAGCAGATGAATATGGTAGAAAGAATTATAATTGGTTATTGGAGGTTAATGAAAAAGGCGAAGAAATATTAAATCATTTTTATCGTAAATATAGGGATATTTACTCAAAAAGAGTAGATTTCCAAAAATCTAATAAAGAATAAAAAAGGTCGTTGACAATTTATAACCCACAATCACTGCGTCAAGTTTTAGGCGTTATTACCTAGCACACTAGTTGTTTAGCAGTGGGCAATTAGGTGCTAGATAACAGCGTCTAAAATAAAGACGCTTTTTCGTGGTTTATAGGCGTGGTGGGCGGTCACTCCACTTTAAAAAAAGGCTTTAACGTTAATACTATATGCCAGAAGAAAGTAAAGAGGAGTTTAAACAACAGGTTAATCCTGCTTCTGATGCTCCAACAGAAGACGCTAGTAATAAAAATGATGATTCAAATTCAATAGGTCGTGAACAAGAATTACCATCTGAAAATACTAGCGGTGAACAGCTAGATCAATCTGCAAATGAGATTGATATTTACAAAGAAAAATTAGAAAAACTTGAAGAAGAACGTGATAATTATAAAACCGCTTTTTTGAAACTTAAAAGTTCCAAAAGAATGGCTGAACTTGCTGGCGACGAAAAAGAACCTGAGCCAAGACAAGAGCAGACTGTTAGTGGAACTTTTATAGAAAACAATTCAGTGGTTAATGATTATTCTTCCAAGAGAGCTGATATTCTAGCTGATTATGAGGAAAAAATACAGGCTTTAACCGATGATGAATTTAGAGCGTTATCAAAAAGATTAAGAGTTGAAGAGCAACTTTTAGTTCAAGACGCTGTCAATAAAAATTCGTTTGTCGCAAAAAAGCATATTCAGCAAATGATTGATGATAATTTAGATTATATTAATAAGCGTTATCGTCAACAGCAGTCTCAACAAAAATTTGCAGATAATATTGATGCTGACATTGGTTCTACTAAAACTAACCGCAAGCTCTCAAGCCAAGAACCAATAAACGAAGAAATTCGTGATATAGCTCGTGAAAGCGGTTTAACACCCGACAGGGTAAAAGAGCTAAAACAAAAAGGCTTGATTTAACAAATTAGATATGTCTTTTAGTTACAAGAAAAGTCTACGTGGTAATTCTGCTCCTGTATTGGTGAGTGTTATCATTGACAATTCTGACGACATTGAAGTTGGCGATATGGTTAAATGCTATAATGCCGGTAACGCTGAAAAAGCGACTGCTGGCATGCCAATCTTTGGCGTTGTTCACGCTATTGTCGATAAATATGGCAATTCCATTGCACCTGAAAAGCAGAGTAAAGCTGTAATGGGTTCGGCTACTGAATCATCTGGAGTTATTACTGTCGCTTCCAATAACGAAACAGTAGATAAAATTGCTGTTTTGTGCGATGTATCTGTTGATTCAATCTATTCAGCAACGGTTGACGGAACTATTAACACTACTAATAGTTCAGCCAAACTTGGAGCTTATATGGATTTGACTGATGAAAATTCAGTTAATGAAACGACAGCTACACGGTCTGGTGTTGCTAATTTATATGGTTGGGGCACAGATCCTGAAAACTCATCAAATCTTTTAGTTTCAATTTGTGAATCAGAATTACACGCAGGTATGGCGTTCTCTTAATGAGCTAATAGGCGTAATATCAGCTCTACTAAGTAGAGAATTATTACAGCTTAATATCAAAAAATATGCCGAATGGTGTAGAAACACGGGCAGTATTTGGCGATTTAGCTCACAGGGGAGCAATTGCCAAATTTGCAGATGTGTTTGATCAATCAATGGCACTTTATGATGGCGTTGACGCTTTAAGTAAAATTCTTAAAGTTCAGGCTACATCAGATAGTGTTATTCGAGATACTGGCGTTGCCGGGCTCGGTTTATTTGCAGAAACCTCAGAAGGTGATGCTTATGATACCGATTCAAATCTGGTAACCTATGAAACTGTTTATTATATCAAGGATTTAACAAAATCCGTTGAAGTAACAAAAAACAGGTTAGATGACACTGATTACAATACCCAGCTTGATACATTTAGACAGGCTGGAGTTGCTGCTAGATTAACAAAAGCCAAATATGGCTTAAATATCTTAAACGGTGGTTTTACTACTGGTGTCACCAATAATGGCTTTACTTTATATCGTTATGGTGATAGCGTTGCTTTATTTTCTGTTGCACATACAAGAAAAGATGGCGGATCTAACCAGAGCAATGCTTCCGCTACCGGTATTACTCTAACAGAGTTAAATTTAGAAACAGGGCGATTAGCTCTTGTTAAACAATTAACAGATAGAGGTTTGCCTATTGAAATGATGGGTAAAATTGTCTTAGTCGTGCCTGATGACTTGGAAAAAGATGCTACAATCTTTGCCAACTCAGAATTCAGACCGACGACAGGCAATAATGACATTAACTTTTATAATGGACGTATTGGTGTTTTATCATCTCGCTGGTTGAACTCTACTAATGGTGGTTCATCGACAGCGTGGTACTTGGTTGATACCAATGTTTCAAAATTAAAGTTATATGTTAGACAAGAACCTCAGTTCTTCACCTCAGTTGATGGCAAGACACAAAATAGAATTTTTGCTATTCAAATGAGAATGGCTGCTGGTCACTCAGACTGGCGTGGAACTTGGGGTAGTAAAGGCGATGGTGCTTCTTACTCAAGCTAATCTTCGTAATTAATTAACTCTATAACTTATGTCCGCAAAAGTTTATAACCCTGAGTTAAAAGAAATTTTACTCACGGTCAATGGTAAACAATTTGCTATACCAGGCAAGGGTTTTATTCTTTGCGAAGAAAAAGAAGCACGTTCACTACAAGCAATGGCAGCGGGTTTGGAAATAGTTTTGAACTATATAGAACCAGTTGTTATCGAACCCGCAAAGGTCGCTGTTACCAATAAAACTGAAACCAAAAAGGCTGAAAAGCCTAAAAAGGTTAAAGTTGTTAAAGGAAAAAAATGAAATTAAAAACTCCTAAAAATAATGCTTTAGGTATTTATATTATTGGTTTACTGCTGGTATTTATTGTGGTAGCTGGCTTTGTTACTGCGCAAAATGGCGGAATCACTATTCCATTAAAATTCTTGGTAACAGCCGACTATCAAGCAAGTGATGAGAATAATATCGGTGCTTATATAGCTTCACCAACTACCTATACAGATTTGCACGTTGATAATGATTTAGTGGTAGATGAAAATTTTACCTCAAGTGGTACTACAACTGTTCAGGAGATTACTTATGGCTCTAGATTTAATACTGCATTAACTCTAACAGCCGGGGCTTCAACTACAGTTGGAGGTTTAGTAGCTTTACAAAATACTGGTGATACTAAAATTTGTCACGAAGTAGAAGTTTTGTTTTATACAGATTCAAGTGCTAATTCAGGAACATTTAAGTTTTCTGTAGCCACTTCTACCGATAGTGATGATTATAGTAATAACGCTAATTCTTTAATTGCTACTACCACTGTTGCGACCACGTCTGCTTTATTAGTTGATTCAAACAAAACGCCATCTGGAACTAATTTTTCAAATGCCACCTCAACATCGTGGCTTTGGAATAGAGGTGAATATATTGTTGGGCAATTTGATTTGACTGACTTTGTTAAAGCTTCATCAACGCATTATACAAGTAGAACAGGTGAGTTATATGTAGATTGTCATACTTATTAGCGATTGTTTTTACCCTCAGCTCCGCGCTATGCGGAGTTGGGCTGTAAAAGTAATTTTAAATTTATGGCTTTTAGATTATTAGTTACTGGTGTTGCTACTAAATTAAGTTGGGTAGCTCCTTGGCAAACGACTGGTTTATATCCTCGAGCGAGGATTTTAGATAGTGATGGTGATTTAGTAACAACAGTAAATTTAACCGCTAATGCGACAATAACTTATTACTACGAGGGTAGTTGGACTCCATCGGTGGAAGGTGAATATAGGGTGGTTTATGATGTGTTCACTGACGCTGGTTATACGGTATACTCAACAGAAATTGGCAGTGCTGATGAGTATATTCGGGTACAAAAAACTTTAACGTATCAGTCATATTATGTGGGCGGTGGGGGAGAAGGCGGAGATATAAGTGAAGATAATATTAAGAAAATAATTGACGGTGTTTGGAGTAAAATTTTAAAGACAGGTAAAACTGCCGATGAAATTTTGAGTAATGTTTCCCAATTTAATGTAAAGACAGATATAGTTAAAACAGATTTAGTTATACCAGATAATAAATATCTTGATAAAGATATTAATTTATTAATTTCTCAAATAGTAACAAATAATAATATACAAACTGAAATTAAGAATTTAATTAAAAAAGAATTGTCTCCACTGATAAAAAACAATGAAATAAAAGACGGAAATTTAAAATATATTGTTGATGGGGTTGTTAATATTTTAAAAATGCTTTATCAAATTAGCAATAATTTGAATCAAACGAATGATTTAATTAATGATTATAAAGTTGAGAAGGATATTCAAGATAACTCTAAAGAGATTAAAGATTTAAAAAATGAATTTATAAAACAAGTAGAAGCAATGAAAAAATTTATTTTTATGTATTTATCTGGAATTGTTAACGTTAATAATTATAAAGAAAAATTTTAATATGGATTACCAAGAACTAAAACAACTTAAAAACACTTTGGATAAATACAAGATTACTGATTTTAAACAATTAGATAATCTTTTAATGGAAGCGTTTAAGGAATACCAATTAAAAACAGAATCAGAGATTGCCGATTTGCAGTCCAAGATTGACGCTATCCATTTGATTAAGATACCCAAAGACGCAAGCGATGAAGTAAAGCAAATTATTAACGAGAAGAATGGTTATTTGATAGCTACAGAAATCACACCTATTCAAAGTATAATAGACCAAAAACAATTATTATTAAGCGAAATTCAAAATGGCTAAAACGTATGTTTGGAATGACAACACGGGAAGAATAGATGTCGCTGGTGGGACAGTTTCTGACCCTATTACTTTCAAGAATATAGTGGATTACTTTGAAGCTAATCCACTTCCTTTAAATTATAACTTACCAAGATTGTATAGTGGCACTGTTGTTATCACTGGAGATACAACAACATATTCTCCCACCGCTGGAGATAAAATTGCGGTAACTATTAATGGTGTTCTTTATGACAATATAGATATTTCTGGGTGTTCATCAATAGCTACTGTCGTAACGGCAATAAATTCTGCGACAACAGCCTATTATAACGTGAGTGGTTATGTTGTTGCATCTAGTTATGGGGGAAATTTAAGATTAACAGTCAGGTGCGAAGACGAATCGGGGGATGTAACAATCGCCGATGGCTCTGGGACAAGTTCAAGCTGTATAGCAAAATTATTTAATACTGCGACAAGGACAGCATCCACCACGTCTAGTCCGTATGAATTAACAGAGGGAAATGCTTCAAATTGGTTTGGACTTGGGGGATTTGGGACTCCTGCGGATGATACAAGTGCTGGTGATTTTTGCAGGGGGACAGGTTCTGTGACCGCACAAGTTTCTAGCGTTCCTACTGGCATTACAATTACTAGGGTTGATAGCACGGGTAGTTATGTTATAGTTTATATGGCCGATACTTCATCTTTTTCATTGTATGACGAGGTTGAGATAACTGGAACAACAAATTTTCCTGGCGTTAGATTTAGAATAACCTATATTTCAACAAATGTTTATGTTAGAGGAGTAGTGCCAAGATATTGTCCATTAGCAAATGAAACCAGCTTGTCTGGAGCCACTTTAATCAAACGACTTACCTTAGCTTGGAATAATACTTATGCAGTAGCTCATACAACCCCACCTTTTACTGGGATTTCATTATGCGACAAGTTTAAAATGAGTGCAAAGTCTGACGGAGCAGGAAGCCCAAAAATAGTAGGGATAATTGTAAGAAATTATTATGGCAGTGGTTCTCCTGACAATTTCTTTTATGGCGCATATATAAATGTTGATTGGGATTTGACGTCATCATTCCAGGATTTTGAATTTGATTTGAGAGATATGGCAAATTGGCAGTGGATTGCCAATACTTCCTCAAGAGGATATTGGAGTTCTTTTTCAAAATTATATATTGTTTTTGACGGATTGGCACAGAATGAGAATGTGTGGATAGATGGCGTTAGATTCACAAATTCAGACAGAAACCCCAAAAGGATAAGTGAACAAAATTATGTATTCACAACAGGATTAAGGATTCCAGCTGGTTGTTATTTTAAGGACTATGGGTTTAATGTTAGGTTAGATTTACTTGAGAGCCTTACAATTACTAATAGTTATAGTTATGGGGTTCTTGATTTTGCTGCGACTAATGTTGGGGAGCTTCAACTCGGCGATTATTCTGGTGTAGAAAAAGAGGGTGGTGTATTTATATTCAATCATTTTTGTCAGGAAGATACAGGTAGCTTGACTTTTGTAAAGGTTCAATGTCAGGGCATAACCTTTATGGGGCACAAAGACTCCTTTGGTGGATTCAATTTTTACGGCAATTCATATAATAATTACAGGGACTGCTCATGGATAAATATGATTAACTTTTTTACCTCGGAATCAGGCTCGACATTTGAAGATTGTGTATCGATGGGTTGGAGATACCTATTCGCTTTTCCGCAAGCAGGAATAAATATCAATGGATTTACTGCGTATGGTGGCAATAATCTTTTATATATTCGTTCAGCCGATACAATTCCGACTGTTAGAGGTCTTAAATTTATAGATGCAACAGCAAGTAGAGTTGTCATTAATTCTGACACATATGGGACTGGAACATTGAGACAAGGTGTTAGGGTAATAAATTTGGATTTGTCACAATGTGGAACTAGTTCAAAGGTCAATATTCAAAATTATTCAACTCACGCTGTTACAAAATCTCCTATTCATTACGTAGCATTCTCGCTGAATTTAACTGTTACAGACGAATCTGGTAATGCAATAAGCGGAGCAACTGTTGTATTAAAAGATAAAGACAACAACCAACTTTTTTCAACAACGACAAGTGCAAGTGGGGTTATAACTGAACAGATAGTAGATATTTTAAAAGCACAATACGATACAATTCCTCCAAGCGGTACTTCGTCAAAAGCATTTTATTTTGATACCCCAACAGTAGACTGGACTTATTATTACCCATTCACTCTCACAGTCTCAAAATCTGGTTATGAAACATACACAGACACATTGCTTAAAGACGGCTATTCAAGAACGAATGAGATTTGTAAAAATGGAGCAAATTTAACCATTGCCCTTAAACGCTCCCAAATACAAACTGATCAAGAAATGGCAATAAGAATATAATATGCGTTATCAAATTTCTGAACAACCAAAAATACTAGGCAAGTTTACTACTGGGGCGACAGTCACCATTACTCTTTATAATTTATCAGACGAAAGTAGTGAGACGCTAACCAGTAATGTTTGTAATGAACTTGGTTCAACGGGTGTGTTTTATTGGTCAACATCTAATATTACTACTCAACCATCAGGGTTTATTGAGTATTGTTGGGTGATGACCGACGGGACAACAAGTCAGTATGGCAAAATTGTTTTAGGGGGGTATGTGGAATATGTCTCGAGACGTACTTCAATACGTAGTGGCGGTGGTTTAGAAGAAAGCGATAAAAAGGAAATAGCTAAGAGTATAGTAACTTATAAATTAAACAGTAACCGGACACTGGCAGAGGAGCTAATTGCAAAATCAGAATTTAACTTCGAAACTGATACTGTTAAAACTGATATAAAAATACCGGAGATGAAGATTAATTTAAGAGATTTAAAAGATGAGTTAATAATAGAATTTAAAAATATCATAAGTCAGCTGAATGATAAAAAAGAAATTAAGGCTATTAGTGATTTAATAAATAAGTTAGATAAAGAAAATAAAACTTCTGACAGTAATTTAATGGTTAATTTAGATAAACTTTTAAAATTAATAAATGACAAAACAAAAGAAAGCGATATAAATTTTGGTGAAATTGGAAAATTAATTAAGGCTATAAAAATGCCAGTGCTTGATATTAGTGAGGCTATCAAGGCAGTTAATGAACTTAAAAAAGAATTTAAAGACAGTGAGGTATTAGTAAATTTAAAACAATTAAGCACGGATTTAAAAACGCTTGACAGTGTTATTGCTAAAAAAGATGTTAATGGAAAAGTTGACACTTTAAAAACTTTAATTGACAAGACAAATGATGCTTTAACAAGTATTAATAAAACAGGCAAGAAGCACAGTGAAGGATTAGATTTAGCTAAATCAAATATTAAAGAGTTAGAAAATAATTTTAAAGTAATTGAGAAAATGATTGATAATTTGAATAAGGTCGATAATATCAGGGTGAAATCAATTTTAATTGATAACAGTCGGCAATTTGAAGCTTTATCTAATATGTTGCTTAAAATAAATAAATTCATCACAGATAAACAACAAATCAATGAAATATATTAAATTTACAATTTTATTTATTTTATTACTTGCTTGCACTGGTTGCGCTAAGATTATTAGCAATAATACTAATGAAAGTTTTGGTGTTACTCCGCCAACTAAGTCGGCTATGGGTGGGTTATCGTCGTGGCAGCAAATCTGGACTAATACTTTGACTCCCACAAATACTGCGGCTGGGATATTTGTTAATGCGTCGTCAACTATCAATTCTAATTTTCGAGTGAGTGGTAATGCTACTACGACTGGGTCATTTTCTGCGGGGCAGTTATTAGTTAATAATACTCCTCTTAATATTGTTAACTGGGATACGGCTTATAATAGATTAGCAACAACTACCCCTGATTATATTATAGCCACCACCACTAATGGTTTAGTATATTCTTATCGCACTAGTAATAATTCTGTTGTATCTTCAAATGCTCTTGCAAATGTTGTCTTACAAGAGACAATGGCTAATGCTACTTCCACTGGTATGCACGGTGCTGATATTTATGTTAAGCCAGGGACTTATTATCTTAATGCTACGACTACATTTTATGGATTAGGAACAAATAGCAGTAATACTTGGAAATTACACGGTGCTGGACAAGATCAAACTAGGTTTGTGGTTAATGATAATTCAACAGCGTTTCATTTAACAAAATATGTTAAGGTTGATTTTCGTAATTTTTCTATCTATTTAACAGATGGTGAAACTGGTATTACAGCAAAAAGTCACGATGGTTATAGAAGTGTTTGGAACTCAATTTTTGATTCATTATATTTTGCAGCCACCACAACTGATTATTATGGCACTGCAATTTTGTTTGGTAATGATTTTAGGAATACATATAACAATATTCAATTTATTGGAATACCACGTTGTATTAGAAGTTATGCTGAAGGCACAGTTGATTTTCATAATGGCGATAGTTTATATCAAAATATGATGTGTACTTCTGGGGGCAACACTTTATCAGGAACTATTGCCTATGATTTTGAAGGATTAAGTAATGAAGTTGTTAATCAGAATGTTTTTAATATGGTTAATGCTTTTGCTAATTTAGGTTCTAAAACAGCGTGGAAATTAACACGAGCGGATAGATTTTTGGCAACTGGTGTTGGAATCGAGGGTTTTTCAACAACTACTGAACTTTATAATTCTGATAATAATTCGTTTAAATATTTTTATGTTATAGCATCTACTACTCCTAGTGTATATTTTAAAACTGATGTTAATTCGCAAGATAATAGTTTTAATAATAACTATGTTGATTCATATTCTGGCACACATTATTTGTTTAAAGATTCAAATTCAACTAATGCCAGACCGAACATAGTGCAGGGTGTTGATAATTCATCTTTTGGAACTTATGGAAGCGGAATAATAAAAAACGCCACCACCACAGCATCAATTATTAGAGATTGGAATAAAAATGGAAACGTGGCGTTTGACCAAATAAAAATCAGCGGTAACAAATTATTAATTGATGCTGCGTCGGGTGGTAATCAATTTATTATTGGAAATGCGACCTCAACTTTAACTAATGGTATAGTAATTGATACATCAACCTTAGTTGTTAATAGTAATGAAAATAGGGTCGGTATTGGTATTGCTAATCCAGTAACTTTGTTAAATTTACACGATCCAGCAGCGACAAGTCCTGCAAATACACAACTTTGGTTAGAGACTATATCTACAAATGCTTCGGTTAGTAGTGGTGCTTCAAGTGGTGGAATTGGTATTAAATTACAACACGATATAGATGGTTCTGCTAATAAATGGGCTGGTATTTTAGCTAATGCGGAAGATACCTTTAGTAATGCTGTTGGATTAAGTTTTTATACTGGAGGTGTAACTGTTGATACACCTAGAGAATATATGCGATTAACGTCTGCTGGAAAATTATGCTTAAGATGTACTTCGGCCACATCAACTTTAAATGTTGTGGGTTCAGCTCTTATATCTACCAACGCCACCACCTCTGGCTATATGGTAATCGGCACAACCAATCCGACAATTAATATGGCTGCGGGTGATTTGTTGATGACACGGGCAACAACAACTAATTTATATGTTTCTCATTTAACAGTTGGTAATGTACTTAATTTACCCGCTAATAGCGTTACAGACGCAATGGTTTCTAATACTTTAACTTGCTCTGATTTACAGGCCGCAAGTGAAGTAGTCGCCGACTCGGAAGTAGTTGACGCTTTAACAATTAATACTTCCATTGAAGGAATATTTACCGGCAACGCAAGGATAAATAAAATATTCGCCACCTCATCAATTATCGACAGTTTAAGGGTTATAAATGCCACTTCAACTAATTCTTTTGATGCTAAGAGTTACTGCATTAATGGTTCAAGTTGTATTGCATCTTGGCCATCTGGTACTGATTACGGAGCAGCTTGGCAGAGTGCTGGTACAAATATTATTACACCGACAACAACCAATGCCGGCATATTAGTTAACGCAGCGTCATCGACAATTACAATGCTTAATACCAATTACGCATCTTCAACAAGAATGGTTATCGGTTCGACACAGCCAAACATTAATTTTACAGATGGTTTGTTTTTTAACAAAGCAACAGGTTCTAGTTTAGCTATTACTGGTTTAAGTGCTGCCTCGTGTGATGTAAAGTCTACAACTGATGGAGTACTTTATTGTGGTACTGATTCTACAGGTGTTGGTTCTGATTATGGGGCGGCTTGGGATCAGATATGGTCAGGGGCTATTAAACCTACAACTTCAAACACTGGTATTTTTGTAAATGCTTCATCAACTATTAATTCAACATTAAGAGTTACTGGTGCAATTACTGCTGTCGGGGGGGTTACTGGCAACCTAACTGGTAATGTCACAGGAAATGCTGATACAGCATCAGCTTTAGCAGCAACTCCGGGAGGTTGTTCTGCTAATCAATGGGCTTATGCTATTGAAGCAGCTGGTGACTTAACTTGTAGAGCCTTAACACGAGCCGATATTCCAATTACTAATGGTGCATGGCAGACAATTTGGACTAATGCTTTAGCTCCAACATCAACAGCTGCCGGGATATTTGTTTATGCTTCTTCTACATTCAATTCTACTTTAAGAATTAATGGTGCTGCTACTTCTACAAACTTAGGTGTGGCTAGTTTAGCGGTTGCATCTTGCGATGTCAAAGCAACAACTGCCGGTGATTTATATTGTGGCACTGATGCTACGGGCACGGTCAATCCGTCTGCTGGTATGTGGGAGACAGTAGCAGCTAATATAATCAGACCAACCTCCACTGCCGCTGGAATTTTAATCAATTCCGCTTCATCTACAGTTACTAATTTAGTTAGTAATAATGCTTCATCAACCAGAATGGTTATCGGTTCGACACAACCCACATTTAACTTCTCCAGTGGTTTGTTTGTTGATTATGCAACCACTACCGCCAAAATTGTAATTGGTACGGTTAATCCGACTAATGGTTCAGTTCTGTTTGTAACTGGTAACGGTACATTTTCTGGTGGATTGACAATGAACTCGGCAACTACAACTGATAGCTTTGCGGTGGGTGGTGTCGCATCGTCAACTGGCTATCGTATTAAGGATAATTTTATTTATAATGCTGCAACAGAAAATAATAATTTAGCAACTGTGACCGCTACAACTACTTTTTCAACTGAGATGATTGGAACACAATATCACGGTATGAAAGTAGTACCCGGTTATCCAACTACTACTTTAGAATTTTATTAATATGAAAAAGTTATTAGTTACAATTTTAATAATGTGCATTGGAATTATTGTGGTTGGTTGTGTTAAGAATGAAAAAGTGAAGCCAGTTGAGGAAGTAAATGTTAATAAAATTAATGATGAGTTAATAGAACAGGTTGACAAGATAATTCCAAATATTGACGAGAATCTAAAAGTTGGTGGTTCTGGTGTTATTTTTGATGCTGCTAGTAGTGATGGTGATAATGTTTTAACTGATCCATGGACTTGGACTCACGTTGTTGGGGCATCACTTACAAATAGTATTTTATTAGTTGGTATAGAAGGTAATCCACATATTGTGAATAGTATTGATTTTAATGGTGATGCAATGACTTTAGCTACATCTACAAATCATACAGGTGGCGATGTAGGTTCAATAGAAATTTATTATTTACTTAATCCCGATGCGGGTAGTCATACTATAACTGTTGATTTTAATGCAGGGGTTCGTGGTTCTGCCGGTGCTGTGTCGTTTTCAAATGTTGATCAGACAGATCCAATAGATTCAGATGAACACGAACAAGGAACAGGAACAGAATCAAATAATTATATAACAACTACTTATAATAACGAATATTTATTTGATGTTTTAAGAGTAGATTATTTTTCAGCTTCATCTTATGTTGCCTCTACTACTATCGGTCAAATAGAATATTTTGATACAGGTTCTTTGTTAGTGGGTGAGGGTGGTGGTAGTTATAAAAAAGCTACCTCGTCTGGTAGTAATTTAATGCAGTGGAAATGGACTGGTACAGATGCTTACACACATTTAGCTATTGCCTTAAAGCCAGCAGATGAAGGTGGTACACCGGCAACTTCTTGTACAGCTCCAGTATCTGGCGATTGGTACGTACAGGCGAGTGATAATTGCTATGTGTCAGCTAATACGACAGTACAAGGAACATTATATATTATTAACACCAAAGGACCGGGAACATTTAATGTTATAGACGGAGCAATATTGTCAGTTCACGGGATTAAAAATACATCTACGCCAATCAAGGTAGAAACTGGCAGTAAGATAAATTTTGATAAACAAGGCGGATAATTATTAATAAAATAATATGTCAGATAATTACGAATCATTATTAGAAAGGAGCGTTAGGGCGCAAGAGCAGTCTAGTGCCATTTCTAACTCACTTCTTGAAGTCTCAAAAAGAATGGAAGAGAATATAAAAAGCCTGAATGACAGCTTTGTTCTTCACGCAAGCAAAACGAATGAACTATGCGATAATGTTCAAGATATAAAAAGCACGTTATTGAAATGGATAAAAGTCTTGATAATTGCTCTATTTGTAGCGGTAGGCGGTACACAAATCATACAATTTTTACTTAATTCTAAACTACTATGATAAACGTTATTATATTTGCCTTAACTTCTTTAGTTTTGACAGCACTAGTAATATCTTACGGATTAGCTTACAGAATAAAACCTACATTGTCAGTATTATCCATATTCTTATTTATATTGTCAGTCTGGTTAAGGTCTATATTTTTAGCGTTTAAGATAAGCATCGATTATTTAGGAATGGATACTAAACAAATAGACGGAGAAAACTTTAGAAGTATATTTATATTATTAACAGGTTTGTTTTTTCTTTATACAACTTGGAAACAAAATAAAGAATAGCACTTTAAAATTAACGTGGAGGGTTTATGGAATATTGCGACAAACACCCGATAGCGTTGGTTGACGGTAAGTGTCCTATTTGCGAAGGAGGTGATGCAAAATGTCAGCAACTGAAATTGCAGTTAGAGCGAAACTACAGAAGTGCAAAGAATGCGGGAAAATCAAAACGAGTGCAAAGTGGTGGGAAGAAAAAGAGTTGCCGAGGGTAACAAAATGGTTTATTCAAAATAACAAAGTGGTTTTCGAACTAACAATTTGTCCTGAGTGCAATATTCATTAAAACAATAGGGCAAATGTGTCTTATTTGCCCTAATTTTAAAGGTCAATATAACCAATTAAATAAAAAAATTATGCCTAATAATTTAGAAATACCGACTGGAGTTATTATTGAACCGATGGTTGAAAAAGATTGGCGTTTTGGCAGTGCTGAGTTTGGAACTAAAATATTGATGCCGTCTGGCGACTGGAACAAGTATTTACCGACTTTTGAAAAACAGAGACGTGGTTTTGAAAGTATGTGTTGCACTAATTTCAGCTCGACTAGTGCGGTTGAAACATATTTTAATTATTTGATAATTGAAAAAGTAATTAACGAGAATAATTTAAGGTGGTTAAAAGATAATGGTTATATAGATGATAATGGTAAATTAAATACGTCTGATAGATATGACGCTATTGGTTCTGGCACTAATCCTAATACTGGGAATACTTTAAAAGCACCGGCTGATTTTAAGCGTAAGAACGGGTTAATACCTGAGTATATGCTCCCATGGACTGACGACAGAACAGCTTATTTCAAAAAGGACAGTATAACTCAGAAAATGTACGCTTTAGGGCAGGAATTTCTTAGACGTTTTAATATTAACTTTGAGATAGTAACCGAGAGTGATTTTTGGAACGCTTTAAAATATAGTCCATTATCTGGGGCTTGTTTTGCTTGGAACGGAGTTAATAATAATATTTATTATCGGGTAGAAAATCAGATTAATCACGCTATATGTATGATAAAACCGCCAGAAGTTTGGAATATTTTGGATAGTTATGATCCGTTTGTTAAGAAATTATCTAATAATTATAAGTTTTTGAACTATGCTGTGCGCTACATTATAACTGAAAATGTGGTAGAAACGCCTAGTCCAATCAATAAAGAAGATATGCTTAAAACTATTAAATTTAATACAAGACCTGAGATTTATATTGTCAGCCCAAAAAACGATAAAGATTTGTTGTGGATAAACGATAACGATGGCACAGGGTTTGAGGATTATAAATTTTTGCTTAATAGCGGGATTATAATGCCTTATGTAACTATAAGCGACGCTCTTTATGCTAGTTATAATATTTTAGGTGGAGTGATGAAAGTAGATTTAGAGGCTACGCCTACACCTAATAATACGATTGGCTTGTGGCAGAAAATATTAGCGTTATTTAACATTAATAAATAATTTATATGGAAAATTCTAAGCTTTATCAGCTTAATAAAGAAGATTTAAAGAAAATAGGTATTGGTGCGTTAGTGGCGGTAGCTGGTGCTTTATTAACTTATTTATCAGACTTAATACCAAAAATTGATTTTGGACAATGGACGCCAATAGTAATGGCTTTTTGGTCAGTTATAGTAAACGTAGTGCGTAAATGGTTAACTAACAGTCAAGGTCAATTCGGAAAGAAAGATTAGTTGTTTTACTTTGTTTAGCAGGTCTGTGGTTATTCCTGCTAGACAAAGATAAAATAATTAAATTATAAATTTATGGCAAACAATACAATAACTTTAGCGACATTAGATGAACATTTGCAAAGAAAACTAGTTAATACTGTAAATTCACCATTAGATCAGACAACAAGAGTTTACGGGATGAACGCTATTATACAATTTTTACAATCGCTTTATAACTGGGATAGTACAAAAAGGGTTAAGATTATAGATTATTTAAAAGACGAAAACGATTATCATTTGGAAAATGATTTTGGAATAACAGATTTAAAAGATGTAAAAGCTATTAGAGATCCTGATAATGCTTATGAACGTTTTGATAATATTGATGAACAACTTATAGATCAATATATTAGTGAAGGTAGAGTTACAAATTGTTATGTTATCGAAGAAAGAGACAACGAAAAGTTTTTAAGAATAATTTATAGAAACGGAAATACAAGAACAATTATATCAACTTTAGATAGTACAACTTCTGGTGGTGGGACGTGGGCATCTGACACTACAGATAGCGATGCCACTACTTTGGCAGCTGATACCAGTAGAAAAAAAGAAGGTAGCGGTTCTTTAAGTTTTAATATAGACGTTTCTCAGTCAACTAATAATAAAGCGTTAATTTATAATGATGATTTAACCGATATTGATTTAACTGATTTTGAAAATATAGGTTATTTTAGAGCTTGGGTAGATTTACAGCAAATGACTTCAACACAACTTAGTTATATTACTAACGTTGAACTAAGAATAGGTTCAAGTTCAACTGCATACTGGGCAATGACTTGTACTTTGCCTATTACTGGTGCTTGGCAGTCTAATTGGAATAAAGTAAGTTGGCAGTGGAAAAATGCCACAAAAACTGGTTCGCCAGACGTTACTGCAATTGATTATGTGGCATTGATTATAAATTATTCAAGTTCAATGACTGATGTTTCAAATGTAAGATTTGATGAACTGGTGGTAATACTTCCAAGAAATTTAGAACTGGTTTATTACTCAGATTATATGGTTAAAGCAAGTTCTACTTGGCAACTTGAATTTACAACTAGCAGTATTGATACCACTGAAGTATTATTATTGCCACAAAGACATCGTGATGGCTTTCTTTCTTTAACTGCTGAATATTTGTTTAGGCAAATGAAAAATACTAGCAATGACCAAAGTTATATTTATGAACAGCTGCGCTCTCGTGCTGAATTGAAAGCAATGAGAGACGATTTTGGCAGTGAAATAGTAAGAGAAATACCATCTGTTTTACCTAATGGATATTCTACTGAAAGAGTAGATGCTCAATTTCATCAATGGGCTTAAAAATTATTTATGAAAACACAATTTGTACAAACAGAATTTAGAGGGTTATATACTTTGCGTAGAGCAAATTCAATACCAAGAGGCTTTGCTGCGCATACTATTAATAGTGATTTGAGTTCATCAAGTCAAGTTAGTCAGATGAAAGGATATTCAGTATTTGGTCATAGCGATAACGTTACCGATGAAATTACTTCAATGTTTACTTACCAGAGAGGACTTGGTTTTGAAAGTATGTTACAAGTTAGAGATAATACCAGTTATGCTTTTTTAGAACTATTAATCCCCGATGACAACAGAAATTCAGAAGATGGTGAGTGGTTACAGCTTAAAGCAGATTATGCGACTGGTTATGTAATTAGTTTTGCACCTTATAATGATACCGGAACTGATAATCTGTTAATGAGTAATGGCTCTGATTATTTTAGTCGTTGGTCAGGGGCGGTCTGTAAATTGGCTACCGCTACTGTTGGCAGTGATGCTACAATAAGCGTTTCAAAATTAACTGGCGATTCTAAAACAAACGCTACAGACGGGTTTGGCTCTAGTGGAACTTTGGTGGTAATGTCAGATGCTGGCGTTAGAACTACTATTACTTATACCGGTAAAACCGCTTCTACTTTTACCGGGTGTACTGGTACGCCAGCAATGTCAGTTAACGCTGGTATAGCCGAAGCGGTTGATATTTCAAGTTATACATCTATTGCTAAATTTAAATGTATTTTAACAGCGCAGGGCAGAGTTTGGGGCACAGGAAAAACCGCAGCTGGCACTTTATTAGAATACTCAGAAGTGGGCGACTTTACTAATTGGACAACTGGTACTAATCCTGATGATCCCGGTAATGCTGATTTTCCAGAAGGAGGGAATAATATCGCTTTAGGTTCTATTGATGATTGGATAATAATTTTTAAAGAAAATAAAGTTTGGGGTTATTCATTTCAATATCCAGATTCAACTACTAGAGTACCAATTAGAAAACAAATCTCTGACGTTGGTATTGCTTCTTTAAATGCTTTAGCTTTAGTCGGTGATGATTATATTTATGTATCTCCAGAGGGCGAAATTAGAAGATTATCAAGAGTACAAACTGAAAATTTATTTCAAACAGAAGATTTAGCTAATATGATTCGTCCGTCTATTAAAGATTTTGTATTTACCGAAAGCTCTATCGGCTATTGGAAAAAAGAAAGAATTTTATTAATAGCAGCAAAAAAAGATAGCGATTCGTCAGCCAACGATAGAGTAATCACTATTCAATTTAGTGAAGATGAAAAACAGAACGCTATTTATAATTTAGGCATTTTAGACTGGTGGGTTGGCGATTGGACTGTATTTGGCAAGCAACTTTATCACGGTGGGTCTGCCGATTCGCAATGTTATAAATCTTTTGATGGTTATGATAAAAATGGTACGCCAGTTTTATGGGAGTATATGACAAAAATTGAAAATTTTGGTGATGAATTTATGAAAAAGCAAATTGATGGTATTTGGATAAAGGGTAAAATTGGAGCTGGTACTACTTTAGATATTAAAACATATTATGATGAAAATGGCAGAACGCAAACATTTGAAGGTGGACGTTATCAAATAAAATATGTCGCTGAGGATGATGGCGATATTGATGATATTGATAATGGTATTATTGTTACTGGCATTTCTAACCCACTAGGGCAAAATGCGCTTGGTTCTGAGCCACTTGGAGGTACGATTGATGATATTGACGATTTAGACTATTTTGCTTGTTTTATGCCATATCCTATAAATGCAAATCCAAATAACATTCAGATTTTATTTACCACTTTCGGACAAGGACAAAGAGCAGTTATTTATGCTTACGGATTCGGCAAGATTGAAGATGCTAATTTAACTAATTATCCAATTAAATAATAATTAAGCAAAAAGTATGAAAAATATTAAACTAAGAGCTGTTATAATCGTATTATTAGCGTTTATTTGCGTTTTCAGCGTGGTTAAGGCATATGAGGTTAAATATGGCGATACGTTGTCTGGAATCGCTAAAAACGCAAATTTAAGTCTTGCTCAAGTTATAGACTTAAACCCGCAAATTAATGATCCTAATTTGATATATGCCGGGCAAATTATAAATACAAACAGCGAAGATAGTAGTTTATTTTTAGAGGAAATTTCAGTTAATAATACTTTGCAATACGTTAATGGCGTGCCACAAATAACTTACAGTCCGGTTGCTTTAACGCTTGGCGCAACAACGCCTTTTAGACCATCAGAATTTAAAACAACATTGGCAACTTCTTTAACTGAAGGACACGCTGGCACTACCTTAAAAGTTAATTCAATTACAACAAAAGACGGTAACTCTTTAGATGGTTCTGTGTTAGGTGATGTTATAGTTTTGCACATTAATCCTGGTAAAACAAACGCTGAAATAGTTAAGTGTACCGGATTAACTACAGCCACTAAAACATTTACCGGTTGTACTTTTGGTTATCGCTTTGATACCAACAGTACACAAAGCGCAAACATTAAAGCGCACTCACAAGGAGAAACAGTAATAATTTCTGATGATGACTTATATTTAACAACGCAATATCCAACCATTGTTGGTGCTAATACTTTTACTGGCGCAAATTATTTTGCTTCTTCAACTTCTGAGACAGTTAAAATGTATTTAACCACTTCAACGCAAGTTTATCTTTGGGCTAATAAAGCAACCGGGCAATTTGGTTATGCAACTAATTCAACCGAATATGTTTTTAATGTCAATGGCACTACATTTAATCCGAACGTTCCACTTAATTTAACTAGCGGTGAATTAAAATTAGCTACATCAACGAATGATTTTATTTTAGATACTGGTGCTTTATCAATCAGAAAAAACAATAGCATTACCGCTAACGATGGCGGTTTGGCAGTAGCGACTACATCTAATTTTGTTTGGACTGGCAATCATACTTTTAGTACTGGCATTTTAACAATGGCAGATGCTACTGTAACCGATGACTTAATAATCGGTTCGAGTTCGTGGGCTGCACCAACTAACACTTTAACTGTGATAGGTGACGCTTATATAACCGGTTCTTTAGGGTTTGATATGTTGACTGCTTCAACGACTGCTATTGGAACTACTACCGCTTCGACGACTGCTTCTGATTCTGGTGATTTTACGTCTAACACGACTGTTGATATAGGGTTTAAGCCTAATTATATCAAGATTTATTATATATTAGGTGGTCAAACTGGAGCTAGTTATACAGAAACATATTCTGGTTTATTGTCTGTTAACCAATCTTTAAAAGATGTTGGAAGTATGACATTTGCTCGTTATGTTGGCGAGACTGGTTTTAGCGGTATTGCGACAACTACTACTTTTGATTTTACAGGAACAGCGACACCAGCTGTTGGAACTGATGGTGCTGGTGATGATTGTAAGATTGTTTTATCAATTCCAGAAATTAATAATGACGGATTTGTTATTAGACGAGTTATAACGCACGGTGGCGGTGGTGGCGGATCGTGTTATAGCGAATTACGTTACGAAGCATTTAGATAATTGATTTCCGCTGGCTCTTTAAGGGGCTAGCGATAAGTTAATTATAAAAATTATAAAATTATGGCAACTTATACTCCAAAAACACCAGAAGAATTAGCAAGACAAGCAGGTTTGGCTGGTTATAGTCCATTGCCAACCGATATTGGCACAACCACAGAGGCGTCAATTGGTAATCAACTAATGGCACAAAAAAATAATATAACGCCAACAGTACCATCAACAAATCTAACGTCTCCGCCACCGGGTAGAACACCGTCAGGGCAATTATTAGATCCTTACACTAACGAACCGATAGATAGTGCATTGGGGAGTATTTATAATCAACAGAATCAACTACCAACTTCTCAATCTATAATGGATATGTTTAAAACTGCTGGTATAGCAAGTACACAACTTGAAGATGAAGCACAACTAAGAGCAACCGAAGCTGCAAATTTAGCCGAAAAGAAATCTGCTATTGAAAAACAGGCGCAAGTTAGACAACAAGAAATAGAAGAAGCTGGTAAATTTACTGAAGGTGGTGTGAGTGCAAGAGGACATATTTTTGGAGGTTCTGGTCAAACTGGATTGGGTATGGACAGTGCTATTACAGCTAATATTGCAATGGTTAGAAAAGAAACTCAAAAAGCCATTTCTGATTTAGATGCTAGAAAACAAGAAGCTCTGGCTAATGCTGATATGGATAGTTTCAGTCGTATCAATACTTTAATTGGTCAATATAGAGATAGAATGGATAAGTTAACACAACAAGAAATTGATAATAAAATGAAAACACTTGATTATTTACTTAATTTATCAAATTCTAAAAAAACTGATTATAAAACATTATCTGAAGGGCAAACTTTAATTGACCCAACGACTGGCAAGGTTATTTATCGAGCGCCTAGTTCCATAACTGCTGATATTAAATTAGTTGGGAATACACTTTTAGAAAAAAACGCACAAACAGGTAATTGGGAAACTGTTTATACAGCACCAACTGATAAAAAAATATTTGGTTCAGCTGAGAGTGGATATTTTGAATATGATGAAAATACCGGAACAGCAAAACCTCTAGTAGCTGGTGCTGCAACTAGTAACAAAACAACCACACTCTACAGAAACGACCCCACTACTGGTAGATTATTAAGAATCACTAAAGATGCACAAGGTAATGAAATTAATATTGAAGTAGTAAAATCACCAGTTGAAGCTGTAAAAGGACAAATCGTTTATACACAAGATGAGTCACCAGTTAAATTAACTGATACACAAGCCACTTTCTTGTCTCAAGGATTAACATTAAATGGATTAGCTGATGATGTAAAGCAAACTTTAAATAATGTTGACACTAGTGCCATAAAAGGTTGGTATACTGAAAAAGGATATTTAGTTCCAATAGTTCAAGATAGTGCTGACCCGCAAATGATTGATTTAATGCAGAAGATGTATGCAATGAATAATTTATTTGTTTATTTTTCAACTGGTAAACAAATTAATGAAACTGAATTTGAAAGATTAAGTAAACAAAACCCAAATCTTAGAGCTAACTCTGAATACAATCGAATGGCTATTGATAATTTTTCTAATATGATTAATGATAGAATGAATAATTATTTACAAGTTAATGGCTGGAAAGTTTCTGGTGGTTCAGAAGCAAATGCTGATACTTTTGTATCTCGTATAGAAGAAACATTGGGTATGTCATTAGGTGAACAGGAAAGAACTAAATACACTGAAGGTTATACCAGTTTAAAACAAAAATATCCTGAAGCTTCAGATGAACAAATATATGAGATTATAAATTCAGGGGGTTTCAATAATGTTGGTGGCGACACGGATAAAGCCACAAAGGCTTTGAGCGTAGCAAGCGGTACTAAAGTTGGACAATGTGGCAGGTTTGTTAACAAATACACAGGTCTTGGTTTAGGTGATAGTTATCAGTCTAAAATATCTAAAATGGATAAGTCTATAAAAACACCAGAACCCGGTATGGTATTTGTTATGCCGTATAAAGATACAGGTCATACTGGTTTTATTGTTGCAGTTAATGACGATAATACGGTTACTGTAAAGGATTCTAATTGGTCATTGGACGAAAAAGTTAAAACTCATAAAATTCCTATATCAAAAATAACAGGCTTACGCCGAGTATAAATTTATGGCATTAACACCACAACAATTAGAAGAAGCAAAAAAATACTATCAGTCATCTTTACAAAAGACTACTGGTAGTTCTAGTTTACCACAAACAAATTTTAAATTAGCACCTGCAAGAACTGTAACACCAAAACAGAATTTTCCAACAATAGATGAACAACTAAAGGATGAACCAGAGGATAAGGGTTTTTTAAAAACTTTAGCAACTGGTATTTTACAACCTTTTGTTAAAGCTGGTGTTACAGCAAGACAAGCTGGTACTGGTGTTGTTGAGTTAGCTAAACTCGGTTTAAAAAGTATTGATGGTTTATCTCAAGAAGAAAAAGAAGATTTTTTAAGGAAGACTGCTAGTATTGGTAAACCAGTTAATGCTGGTTGGCTTGGTGAAATTAAACCAGTTGGGCCTACAAAATTTGATGAGACAGGACGTGCAAGTGGTAAATTTTTATCTGGTGGTTTAGATATGCTAGGTACAGCCGCAGAAATGGCTAGCTGGTATGGAACTGGTAGTTTAGCTAAATATGGTTTTAAAGAAGCTTTAAAACAAGGTACTAAAGGTTTAGCAAAACTTGGATTAAAAGTTGGTGGTATGGAAGCTGGTATTAATGCTATTGGTGGTGCTGGTGTAGCTTTACAAGAAGAAAAACCGACTATTAGTTCAGTTGTTGGTATGTCAACATTAGGTGCTGGTTTAGGTATGACTATCGGATTTGCTTCACCTTTTGCTGCTAGATACTTAACTAAAGAGGGGCGTGCTTTAGGAAGTGCGTTATTAAAAACAAACAGAGTTGAAAGTGCGACAGAAAAAGTTGTTAAAGGCTATACTCAAGGTTTACATTTATTACAGTCTGATTTTAAAAAAGTTGAAGTAAAAGCTAGAAAAGAAATGGACGATATTTTAACGCTATACGCTGAAGATAGTGTAGTTCCTGAAATTGTTAATGGTAGATTATTTACGTTAAAAGAAGCAGAACGATTAGCACAAACCAAAAAACAACTAGACGAAACTTTGGTTAAAAGTTTAGATAATTTTGCTAGAAAAAATAATTTAGATGATATTGCCACAAAAGTTAAAACTGAAATATCTTTGTCTAATGAACCTGCTATTATTAAACAGAAAATGGCAGAAGATGTTGATACTTTATTAAATGCTGAAAAAAATGGGTTGGGTAGAAATCAAATTACAGATAAAGAACTGCACGATATAAAAAATCATATGTGGGGCGTTGGTTATGATATTAATAGGCAGACAATGTCACCGACAGCTAGAAAAATTGGTAGAGTAGCCAAAGAATTAATTGAGAAAAATAATCCTAACCAAGATATAAAAGTTTTAAATGAATTATCTGGAAAATATAATGTTGCTATTAATTTATTAAAAGATATGCACGGTCGGTCAGCTGGTGGCAATGTGCGCAGTTGGCTATCAAGATTTATGGGTGGGTGGATAGCACAAAATGTGTTGCAAAAAGTTCCTGTTCTAGGCAAAGTATCATTTTTAATGGGTGAATTTATTGCTAAACATTATGATGAATTTTTAAATGATCCTGAAAGAATTATTAAAGAATCTTTAAAAGCAGCTAAAAAAGCGAATATTGATAATGAAGCAAAAAAAATACTTGAAAAATTTGAATCAGAAATACAAAGTAAAGCTCCTTTTACTCCAGCTGGCTTATTACCTGAAAAAGCGTCAACTCAAAAATCAGTAATAGAGTTGCCGGGGGCTGGTATATTAGAAGGACAAGCTAAATTAAGGGAGCTTGGTAAAAATAGAGTTGAAAATTTAGCGGGTGTATTTGCTGGTTTTGAAGAGAAAAAAGATGAAAATGGAAAAGTTATTGGATATAAATTTAATCCTGAAAAAGCTGCGCTTGGTTTAGGCTTAGTTGTTGGCTTAAAGAAATTAAATAATAGTGCCAAAATTAGTGCTTTAGAAGAATCTTTTGATAGGGTAAAATCTAATTATTTAAGATTAACTCAAGATTTAGGTAAAAGTGAGTTGGATAGAGATGTTAGAAAATCCATTCAAGCAATGCAGGATATTTCTGATGAGTTATGGAAATTAAGAAATGATCCGGGTTTTGGACTGACTATACAAGATATATCAAAAAAAGGTAATTTAACTGTGGGTAAAACAGCAGACATAGATACTTTACTCAGCGAAGCCCGCAAATACAAGAGTGCAGAGGAGTTTGTAAAGGCACAAGACCCTGTGATACTTACTTCTGAAAAAACTCCCAGAAAAACGAGCGATGTCCCAGGTGTTTATTTATCTACTAATGAACGCTATGCTGGTGCTTATGCTGACGGTCAAGTTTTGGCCGCTCATCATTATCAAACAGATACTCCTGAAAATGGTATTATTTATAAAGTTTTATACCCCGAATCGGCTGGTGCTGGATTTGGAGACATAATGAAAAGTTTAGATGAAGAATCATTAGTTAAACTTTTGGAGGAAAGCGGTATTGATACTAATAAAGCACTCAGGTTGGCAAAAAATCCACAAGAGGCTTCTAATTATATCGACCCCAGAGTTGCTTCTGATTGGATGGAGTATGAAATGGGTTATTCTGAATTAGTTTTACCTGAAATAAAGTATTCTGATATTTTAGAAGCAAAAGTTTTTGAGGACGGCAAGTTGGTCAATACAATAAAAGGTGGGGCGAAAGAAAGCGACCTTAGAGATTCTTTGGTGGTTTATTCGGGAACTCCATATTCAGAAACTGCCAATAAGATGACCCAACTCACCGATATATGGAATGAGGCGAATAAAAAAATACCACAGGTATATAAAGGTGAAGCAGATTTAACCACTAAATTCTTAGAATATGCCAAAGGCAAAACTACTCTTTCCAAGCAAGAGATTTTAGACTTTGCCAGAAGACCTGAACTCAAGAAAGGTGAAGCAGATTTGCTCAATATGCTTGGCAAGGAAATTAAAGATAATAAAATATCAGCTCAAGAATTTGCTGATAGTGTTAGACAAAACTTATTAGAATTAAAGACAGTGAAGGTGAAAGAGCCACAGTATAGAAATGTGGCTATTGATACAAGATTTCAAAATGAAAGTGATATGAGAAAAGGATTAAAAAATATGGGCAAAAACTACGAAGAAGTAGTCTTTGAATCACCTATCACCACCAACGGCTCATCTCACTTTCCTAACTCTAAAAACTACTTTGCTCACGCCAGAGGAGATGAAGTGGTAGAAGGTGGCAAGAAGATTTGGCGAGAGCAGGAGATACAGAGTGATTTGTTGCAGAAGGATAGATTTGAAAAAAGATTGTCGGCTGATACATTCTTGTCGCCCGAAGAAGCACAAGAATACAACCGCTATGTTGGACTTGAGTCCTACGGGCGATTAACACAAGCAGACCGCAAAAGATGGGCAGAACTGCAAGATATTGGACAAGCTACACAAGACAAGGGTAAATCTCAACTCTCCCCATTCACCAACGACCGCTTCGGAGAAAGAATAATGCGAGAGCGTATTAAAGAAAAAGCAAGTAAAGGATATAGCAAGTATCGGTTGCCTACGGGAGAGACGATTGGAAAGATTGAGGGGTTTGAGAATCCATCTTGGTTGATTGAATCAGGAACAAATCGTGGAAAACTGCTTACCAAAGAAAACCTCAAAGTTGGCGATGAGGTAATGAGTGGTGAAGTTTACAACAATGCTAACCAATGGATAATCACCGACATCCTCGGAGATGGGAGGTTTAAGGCGGTGCCAAAAAATGTTGAAGATGCAAGAAAAGCTTGGAAAACAGTAAAAGATACATATACACCACCAAGTAATCAAAAATATCTTGCAACAAATAGCCAAACGGGAGAGGTAGTACAATTTGCAACCCCTGCAGAAGCAGATAGTTATATTGAACAACAAATAAAAAGAGCCAATGAACAATATGCTGAAACCTTTAACCTCACAGGCAAATCAAATCCTCAATACAAAAGATACGAGCAGTGGGGTAAATGGCTTAAAAATAAATTTGGCGGTAAAACCGTTACTGATCCGCAGGGTAACACTTGGGTAGAGATTGATTTAAAACCAGAATACAAAAAAATGCCAATAGAGGCATTTGGACTTGCACCTATTTTCTTAATGGATAAAAGAAATACTTAAAATTAAATACTTGGAAACAAGGGATCGTCTATTAATTTAGAGTTTATTTGACCGCATTTATTACACTTTTTGTCTTGTTTAATTTGTCGGTTAGTAAACTCTTTTTTAGTTATTGCAATTTCATTTTGTTCTTGGCAATATTCACAGACAAAATTAAAAACATAAGACATATTATTTTAATATTAGTTTATCGAATATTCCGCTTGTTATTAAACAACCTAATAAATATCCTAGCATTAAACCTACTAATAAGCCGGTAGTATAACTCCACTGTTTTCTTTTTTTAGGTTGTTCAAATTTCTCTAAGTCGACGCCTTGATATAACATTTTGGCAGCGTCTTGTTGGTCTTTAGTCCATTTCATATAATTATTTAATTTTATAATCAGCAAAAAAAAATATTACCGCACTCAAAACAAATACCTAAATGTAATAATTTATTTAAAATAATAAAATACTGTATTTGGTTGTTTATTATTCCAAATCACCTTAGACAATAATCCTATTCGGAACAATTTATCACCTATAAAAAATTGTATATGTGCCCATTTATTCATACTAAATTTTATTTCTCTATTATTTATATTTTTTATATTTGATTATTTTTATATCCCCTATTTTTTCCACCCAGCTTTCATCGCCTTTATAGCATAGCCAGCCGGTTATACATTTTACCTCATCACAACTGATTATATCTTCTTGGCAGATAGATACTTCTTCTTGTTTGTTTTCTAAATTTTTAATTACATTTTTGGAAATAAAAAATAAAATGATAAAAATTATAATAAAAATTAAAATAAATATTTGTATTTGTTTCTTAGTCCACGTCATATTTTTCTTTTATTAATTGATGTAAGATATTTTTTAATATCGTTGTTAAACTGCGACCTTTTTCTTTAAATTTGTTATCGCACTCTACATAATAAGTATATTGTCCGTAACTTTTAACAGCTTTAATTTTATAATACTCTTTTGTTTTATCTTCAAAAGATTTATATAAGTCTGGGTTTGGCATAGGCGTTAATTTGTTTGTTATTTGTATTTATCCAAGTTCATTTTTTTTACCACTATATCAGCTAAACTGTTATCAGTTCTTAATACTTGAAAAAAATCGTTATAAAAACTCTCTATATCAACCACGTTATAACCTTGGCTTATATAATAAATCCAGTCTCTGTTCTTTTTACTCGTTTTAGAGTTATCTTTGGCAATAATTTTTTTATCTCCTTGGGTTATAACCACAGCACTATTGGCTTTACATTTCATCACTTTGTCATAAGTTCCGTCTTGGCAATCTCTGTATTCAACAGCGTAAATACCAGCTGGGATATTAACCATTATATCTTTTTTAGTATCAACGTCTTGATCTAATTCTATACCACCGATAATTCTTAAAAATATTTTATTAAGTTTCATATTGTTTGATATTAAAAGCGATATACTCATTCTTTTTTTTAACTTTAACTTTGTGCATTATTAAGCGATATATTTTATTGTCGTTAAACAAATATTTTTTTTGCAATATATCCAGAAATGGTTTTGCGATATTATCTAAGTCAGCCAGTAAACTTGATAAACCAACTTCTATTGATATTTCTAGTTTATCTTTTGGTAGCGTTATCTTAGGTAGTATATATAATAATTCTTGCTCGTAAGCTTTATACGCTTTAGTTTTGAATCTTCGCCCCTGCCAACACGTATTAACTGAGATTGGTTTTATATTAATACAATTATCAAAATTATCGTGCCAAACGTATTTTAGTGGGTGTTGTTTCTGATTGGCAAACATATATTTTTCGTATTGATACATAATATTATTTATTATCTTTGTCAGGGAAACTTTTTTCATAACAATTTATTTGGTATAGCTTTAATTCTTGCTTCAGCTATCTTTATATACTCTGATTCTTTTTCTATGCCGATATATTTAAAACCATTTTTTTTAGCCGCTATTAAGGTGCTTCCACTGCCTGTAAACGGATCTAATACTACTCCACCTTTAGGTGTTATCATTTTGATTAGATATTCCATCAGGGCGATAGGTTTAACGGTGGGATGGTTGTTTTTTGAAACCATTGGCGGTTTTCCGTTTTGGAATATATCAAAACTGTTTGCCTCTCTTTTTTCGCTTGCCCATTGTCTTTTTTCCTCCAACCCTTCACACCCCCTATTCCTCTCACTCTTACTTGCCTTTGCT
>CAYSSY010000006.1:0-35425 GCA_964434055.1 uncultured Gammaproteobacteria bacterium
CAAACTAACTAAAATGCGTTCTTGGCGACTAGCTTTAGAAGATTATTTAGATTAAGCTATGATTATTCCCGATCATTTTTATCGAGTAAGCATCAAGGCTTTGATATTAGATGAAAATAAAAGATTCATGCTGGTAAAAGAAGATAACGGTACTTGGGAATTACCGGGTGGTGGATTGGATTATGGTGAAAATCCACAAGATTGTCTAAAGAGAGAAATAAAAGAAGAAATGGGTATCGAAACAATTTTTATTGGCAAAACGCCTGTTTATTTTTTAACTTCAAAGCATGACGGTAAAGGACATTGGTTTGTAAATGTCATTTATGAAACAAAGTTAAAGAATTTAAATTTTACAAAATCTAATGAATGTATTGATCTAAAATTTTTTACCAAAGATGAAGCATTGAAAGAAAATTTGTTTTCGAATGTTACTGATTTTGTTAACATGTATAATCCCAACAATCATTAACAATTAATTCTTACTTCTAACTTCTAATATTATGAAAGGTATTATCTTAGCCGGTGGCACAGGTTCAAGGCTCATGCCCTGCACTAAAGTTACCAATAAACATCTATTACCGGTTTATAACAAACCGATGATTTATTACCCATTGGAAACTTTAGTTACCTCCGGTTTAAAAGATATCATGATCATCTCTGGTCAGGGTCATGCTGGAGATTTTTTAGAACTATTAGGTTCGGGCCATGATTTAGGTGTTCGTCTGTCATATGGTGTACAAGAAAAAGCTGGCGGTATTGCTGAAGCACTTGGTTTATGTGAAGATTTTGCTGATAGCGATTCAGTTGCTGTTATTTTAGGCGATAATATTTATGAAAATAACCTGGAAGTTGCCAAAGCAGTCGCTGATTTTTTAAAGCAAGATCGAGGTAGTAAAGTGCTGCTAAAAGAAGTTACTGATCCTGAACGTTTTGGCGTGGCGGAGATTGTTGGAGATAAAATAATGAGTATTGAAGAAAAACCCAAGGAACCTAAAAGTAACTATTGTGTGACTGGCTTTTATCTTTATGATAATCAGGTTTGGAGCGCGATTAAGCAACTAAAACCATCAGGTCGAGGAGAGTTAGAAATAACCGATGTTAATAATTATTATATTAGGCAAGGCGCCATGACATACGAGATAGTAAAAGGTGACTGGACAGATGCTGGCACTTTTGAATCACTTCTACGCGCCAATAATTTAATTGCTAATAAAATTGCCTTAAGTTGACGGTATTTTCTAAAAGGCTCTAATTAGAGCCTTTTTTGTTTATTTAATTTTTGCCAAAATTTATAAATTATAGTAAAATAATGATTATGAATTCAGAAAATACACAATCAAACAGCCGTTATTTAAAATGGGCAGTGGTTGGTGTTTTGTATTTAGTCTTATTAACACCGGCTCTGGTTTCTTCGAAGTTTGTTTTCCCGTTTATCACCACAAAAACAATTTGGTTCAGAATTTTAATGGAAATCGCTGGCATATTGTGGGTAAGTCTGTTTTTATTTGATCAGCGCTATCGGCCGACAGCTAAAAAACTAAGTTTAGTCGTAGTAATTTTTGGCCTAATTGTTTTTTTAACAGCTATTACCGGTTTAAATTTTTATAAAAGTTTTTGGGGTACAATTGAAAGAGGTGAAGGTTTTTTGACTGTTTCCCATATAATTCTTTATTTTTTAATCTTGAGTTCCATCTTTAAATCTAAAAAAGAATGGTTTTATTATTTGACTGGCGCTGTCATAGTTAGTTTGGCGGTTGATGTTTATGCCTTGGCGCAAAAGATGGGTGCTGATTGGGTTATTCATTCTGGAGAAGGACGTGTCTCAGCTACTATTGGCAATGCTTCTTTTTTATCAGGTTATCTGCTTTTAAGTATATTTTTTTGCATTTATCTTTTTGTCATGCGTCGTAATATTTATTGGCGGATTTTTTTTATACTCGCTATTATTTTTGATTTTTTTATTTTAATTAATACTCAGACTCGCGGCGCATTAGTTGGTTTGGTAATTAGCACTTTTCTTGTATCACTGATGCTAATTTTTGGAGCATCTGGTAGACGAGTAAAAACATATTTTTCTTTAGTGCTCGTAGGATTAATTCTTACTGCCGGTGGTGTCTGGTTTGGTCGGAATTCCAGTTTGGTTCAAAAAGTGCCGGCACTCGTCCGGTTAACGACAATTTCTTACAACGATATTACTACTCAATCACGTTTGTTAACCTGGCAGGCTTCTCTTAAAGGTTTTCAGGATCGACCAGTTCTTGGCTTTGGCTGGGAAAATTATAATATCGCATTTAATCGTTATTTTCCGAATCCCATTTTTAAGGATGCCGGTTCGCAACTATGGTTTGATCGTGCTCATAATTACATTCTTGACGTGATGGTGGCGACAGGCACAATCGGTTTGGTTGCTTATTTAGCAATTTTTGGTGTTGCATTTTATATTTTATTTATTAGCTATAAGAGAAATGTATTGACATATTTGCAAGCCTCATTGTTATTTGGTGGTATTGTTGCTTATGTCATCCAAAATGTTTTCGTCTTTGATACCTTGGCGACTTATTTAACTTTTTATGCTTTGCTGGCATATATAAATTTTATTGATTCTGATAATGAAGCACCGATAGTTACTGCAAGAAATCAAGATGGTTTGTTACTTAAGTATGCAATTTTAATTCTCGTTTGGCTGACTGGATTTATAGCAATCTATAATTTTAATATTAAACCAGTTAAAGCGAATATGATGGCGATAAATGCATTGATTGCTGCCAATCAAAATAAGGAACTTGAAGCGATCGCGTTATTTAAAAAAGCGATTGATATGAATACTTATCAAACACCGGAACTCCGTCAGAAGTTAGCTGATAATATTTTGCTTTATAACCGAGAGCGAGGCATGACAGCTGTTCAGATCGCTGATAATTATAATTATGTTATTGAAGAAATTAATAAGAATATAAAAGCCTATCCTTACGACGTTCAGAATTTTCTTTATTTGATGACTATTTATAACGCCTCGGATAATTTTGATGCTAGCCGTCTTGATTTACTAATTGAACTTGGTGATAAAGCTTTGAAGTTATCACCGACCCGGCCACAAATTTATTTTGAAATGGGGCAGGCACGGATGACACAAAATAAACTCGAAGAAGGTCTGAAGTATTTTGAAAAAGCGAGAGATTTAAGTCCGGAAACTGTAGAAGCAAACTGGAATTTGTGGGCTGCCTATAGTTTAGCTAAACGCAGAGATCAGGCTTTAGAAGTTATGAATAAATTATTAGCGCTGGGATATCAGCCTGATTTGGATACCAACATTAGAAGAAATTTGAGTGTTTATGTCGGTGCGGATGATAAAGAAAAAGTGGCTGAGTATGCTGAGAAAATAGCTCAGATTGACCCATCACCAGATAATATTTTTAATGTCGCGATTGCTTATCGTGATTTGCAGCAATATGATAAAGCTCGGTCTGCTGCTTTAAAGAGCCTACAGGTTGAACATAATCAAGATTTTGAGCAAAAAGTTAAGCTGTTTTTGTCGATTTTAGATCAGGCCGCAGGTCAACAATAAATTTAAACGACTTACTTATGAATTTTTATAAAAAAATAAATATATTATTTGTCGTTTGTGTAGTCGGTTGTTATTTTCTAATCAATCAGACTAGAGCTGAAACAAACCAAGAAAGTGCTGATCAGGTGCCAGGTGAGCTATTAATAAAATCAAAAAGCTCAGATCATGTTTTTAATTTTAAATTTTCTCCCGAATCAGATTTACAGGAAATTATTGAAAACTATCGTGCTAATCCAGAAATAGAATATGTTGAACCAAACTATCTTTTTACCGCTCAATTAGAACCACTAGATACTTATTATACTCAACAGACATATTTAACTTACACCCAGAATAATAAAGCATGGAATTATACTCAAGGTTCGCCAAAAGTTGTTATTGCCATTGTTGATACCGGGGTCGATTTGGAACATCCAGATTTAAGGCAAAATATTTGGAAAAATGAAGATGAAATAGCAGGTAATGGCGTTGATGATGATAACAATGGTTTTATTGATGATATTAATGGCTGGGATTTTTTAGAAAATAAAGCTGATGCTAATCCAAAATTTTCTTCGGGCTATACAAAAGTCGGCATGAATCACGGTACGGTTGTGGCTGGCGTGGCAGCTGGGCGTGGTGGCAATAATGAGGGTATTGCGGGCGTTAGTTGGTATTCAAAAATTATGTCGCTGCGTTGTTTGGATGGCGCTGGTATCGGTGATACACTTTCAGTTTCTAAAGCCATTGATTATGCGCGTCTAAATGGAGCTCACATAATTAATTTGAGCTTTGTCGGTGAAGGCAAATCACAAACTCTGACACAAGCCATAGAGCGTGCTTATGAAGCCGGGGTCTTGGTGGTGGCTGCTGCCGGTAATGAAGTGATGAACGGTGTAGATTTTGATAAAGTACCGATGTACCCAGTCTGTCAGGACATTGATTCTAAAAGTAATACAGTGATCGGCGTTGGTTCGCTTGACGACAATGATCGTAAATCAAGTTTTTCAAATTTTGGTGTGCACTGTTTGGATATTAATGCACCTGGAGTAAAAGTTTTTAGCACACAATATTACAACAAGTCTTTAGGCGATGAATTTAATAAATATTACGGCAGTGGCTGGACAGGTACTTCGGTTTCAGCACCACAAGTATCTGGCCTGGCTGCTTTGATTAAGTCTGTAAAACCAGAAATTTCATTGAGTGAATTACAAAAAATTATTTTAGATAATAGTGATAATATTGATCATGTTAACCGTGAATGGCTTGGTAAAATGGGTCGGGGGCGGATTAATGCTTATAAGGCCATAGCGGCCGCTCAAAGTTATACTTATAGCGAGCCTGTTACCGAAAGAACTTTGTTAATAACAGGTGCCGGCATAGGTGGTGGACCGCAACTCAGTGTCTATGAAAATAAAAAACTTATAAGCCGTTTTTTTGCTTTTGATAAAAATTTACGTAATGGTGTCAGTGTTGCGTCAGGTAGTCTTGACGGCGATGGCAAAAGTCAGATTATTGTTGGAAGTGGGCCAGGTAGTCAGCCTGAAGTTAGAATTTTTAATTTGCTAGGGCAACAGCGCGTTAAATTTTTGGCCTATCGTGCTAACTTTAATGGCGGTATTAATGTTACAGCCGGTGATATAAATAACGACGGACGGGATGAAATAATTACTGCTCCTTATTCGAAAGGTGGTCCGCATGTTAAAATTTTTAGTAGCACAGGTGAGTTGGTTGGCCAGTTCTTTGCTCATGATGAAAATTATCGCGGTTCTTTAAGTTTGACCACGGCTGATATCAATGATGATGGTCGTCAAGAAATTATTGTCGGTCTGGGAGCGAACACTTTACCTTTGGTAAAAGCTTACGATTATCGCGGCAGTTTAGTGCATCAATTTTTTGCCTTTGATTTGAATTATCGTAGCGGACTGAGTGTTTCTTCAGGAGATGTTGATAATGATCGTAACGAGGAAATAATTGTCAGCCCACTTTCTGGTTATCGGCCGTTAATAAAAGTATTTTCAAAGATTGGAGCAGTGAAGTCGGAATTTTTAGCCTATCCAGAAAGCATCAAAGTTGGTATCAGAACGAGTGTTGGTGATTTTAATCATGATGGATTAATGGAAATTATTACCGGGCAAGGCGCAGGCGGTGGTTCACTGGTTAGAATTTTTAATTTTTCTGGTCAGATTAAAGATGAATTATACATTTATGATAAGAAGCTGAGATTAGGAATTAATCCGGCAATTATTAACTAAATTTAAGATTAATCCAAAATATATGGCCATTTTTTATTCATCAGGCAAACCTAATATTTTAGTAACTGGCGGAGCCGGTTTTATCGGTTCAAATTTAATTGACAAACTTTTGACCGATAATCACGTAATATGTATTGACGATTTTTCAACAGGTCAGGAGAATAATATTGATCATCTGCTGCAAAATGCTAATTTTGAGTTCGTTCGCCATAATTTAGTTGAACCAATTGACTTGTTAAAGTTACCAGAATTAAAGAAATTTCATTTGGCTACACAGGGCATTCAGCAAATTTATCATTTAGCTTGTCCAACAGCGGCCTATGATAATAAAAAAATGCTTGTTGAAACTTTAGTTATTAATTCTCAAGCCACTAAAAATACTCTTGATTTGGCTCATCAATTTAAAGCTAAGCTTCTTTTTGTTTCTTCCTCAGCTGTTTATGGAGAAACCGAGGGCAGGGAACCAATTCGAGAAGATTATTGGGGCATGGTTAATATTTTCGGCGAACGCGCTAATTATTATGAAGGCAAGCGTTTTGCTGAATGTCTGGTCCATAATTATGGTCTAGCTAATAATTTAGAAGTTAAGGTTGTACGTTTGTTCAACACTTATGGTCCGCGTATGAAAATTGAAGCCGGTTTTATGATTCCAGATTTAATTTGTCGGGCATTAGCCAATGAGGCAATTACTATTCACGGTCAGAAGGATTGGAACACAACTTTTTGTTATATTGATGACGCTATTGACGGTTTAATTAAAGTTATGAATAATAAAGTAACCAGTCCAATAAATATCGGCAGTGACCAGGTGGTAAAGCTTAGTCAATTAGTTGACAATATTATTCAGCTAACTGAATCAAAATCACAGGTGACTTTTGACAATTTTGTTGATTCACAGCTAATTAGAAACATTCCAAGCCTTGAGCTGATTAAGAATGAAACGGAATGGATGCCATTTATATCCCTAGAAAAAGGCTTAAAGCAAACAATTGATGAAATAAAAATTAACGCACATCATTACATCTTAACTAAAAAGTAATTATAATTAAATTAAAGTAGAGTAATTCTATGGATAATCACAGAAATTTTTTCTTTACTTCGGAGTCAGTTACGGAGGGACATCCGGATAAAGTCTGCGATCAGTTGTCTGACGCAATTTACGATGAAATGGTTAGACAGGATCCAGACGCTCATGCTGGCATTGAGTGCTATGCGACGACCGGTTTGGTCGTTGTTGGCGGCGAAGCCAGAACCCGCGCCTATGTTGACATTCAAAGCATAGTCAGAAAAGTATTATTTAATATTGGCTATGACAAACCGGAAGTCGGTTTTTGTTTTTCTGATGTCGGTGTTATGTCTACACTACACGAGCAGTCACCAGATATTGCCCAAGGCGTTGACGAGAACGTCGGTGAATTTAAAGAGCAAGGTGCCGGCGATCAAGGCTTAATGTTTGGCTTTGCGGTTAATGAAACACCGGAATTAATGCCGATGCCAATTTCATTAGCGCATAAACTAACGCAAAAGTTGTCTGAGGTCAGAAAAAATGGGGCTTTACCTTATTTACGACCAGATGGCAAAAGTCAGGTCACTGTCGAATACCGTGACGGTAAACCAGTACGCGTTACGACTGTAGTTATTGCTGCTCATCACGCTGCTGATGTTTCTATGGATAAATTACGTCAAGATATCCGTGAACAGGTGATTAATCCCGTTTTAGGGAATTTAGTTGATGAAAACACAAAGTATTTTATTAATTCGACTGGACGCTTTGTTTTGGGTGGACCGCCAGCTGATACTGGATTGACTGGCCGTAAGATTATTGTAGATACTTATGGTGGTTATAGCCGACATGGTGGTGGTTGTTTTTCTGGTAAATGCATCACTAAAGTTGACCGTTCTGCAGCTTATATGGCGCGTTATGTGGCTAAAAATATTGTGGCTGCTGGACTCGCTGATAAGTGCGAGATACAGGTGGCGTATTCAATCGGTGTGGCTGAGCCAGTCAGTATCTTGGTTGATACTTTTGGCACTGGTAAAATAGCAGATGAAAAAATTGAAGAAGCCGTTAAAAATACTTTTAGCTTTAAACCCAAGAACATTATTGATCATCTCAACTTAAAACGACCGATTTATGAAAAAACAGCGGCCTATGGTCATTTTGGTAGGGAATTGCCTGAATTTACTTGGGAGAAAACAGACAAAGCTGAAGAATTGAAAAAATATTTAAGTTAATTTTTAGTTACATAAATTTAAACTTGAATTCTAAAAATAAACCTTGAAAAATGTCAGGGTTTATTTTAATTTTATAAATTAACTAATTACGTTTCTTTGTTTCTTATTTGTTTTGCAAATTTGTGGAGGTTGATATGTTTTTTGAAATTGGGCCACTCGGGTTGCATAAAACATTAAAACGGGAAGTGACCTTACTCTGTCTCAGGGCACCAAACAAACGTGCCTTGATGGAGATTGTGGAATTTTTACCGGCAGCTTCCTGCGCAAAAGATACAGATATTGAGAAACTTCTACGATTGCGTCGGCCACGTTTTCTCAAATTTGGAGATCCTTGGAAAACATTGCGACCAGTGAATTTGCGGGCAGCTAAGATAGTGTCCTCAAGATCAGGTTACTTCGGTATTATCAAATATCTACGAGTACCTCTAAGTACAAAGGTCGCGCTTTACTGTGAAATTAAGGGGGAGAAGGCTTCGCAAATAGAAGTCCTGAAAAAGTGATTTCAATTGTTCAATGTCAATTATTTATCATAAAGCCAGTGCTTATCGCTGTTTTTTTTAATTCTTGTTTTTGCCGATTAAATTTGCTAAGCTTAAGGCAATGACTGAAGCGAGAACTGTTTCGCAAAATACTACTTATTATACAGCCGCGCTGGTGATGCAAAAAGCGCTGGCTTTTGTTTATTTTGTTTTGGTAGCTAGAATTCTAGGAGTAAATCAGACTGGTGAATATACTACAGCTTTGACTTTTACTACTATCTTCGCGATTTTAATTGATGTTGGTTTTTCTTCCGTGCTGACGCGTGAAGGTGCTAAGGAAACTCCGCAAATTCAATTGCTTTTTAATAATATTATCAGTTTTAAAATTCCAGCCGCAATCATTACTTATTTAATAGTAATATTTATCGGTTCATTGCTTTATCCCGCTTCACTTTTAACACTGATTGCTCTAGCTGGAGTGATGATGATTTTAGATTCTTTTTCTCTTAGTTTCTGGGCATGTTATCGTGCCTTTCGTAATTTAAAGTATGAAAGTTTGGGAGTACTAATTTTTGAATTAGTGAAATTTAGTGGTGGTTTATTTGTACTTCTGAATGGTTATGGTCTGAGCGCATTATTCATTGCGCTGTGTCTAGCGAGCTTGACGCAGTTTTCTTTAAGTCTTTATTTGTGTTTATATAAACTGAGACTAAATTTTAAATTAACTTTTAGTAAAGATTTTTTTAGGCTTTATTTTAAAATGGCCTGGCCGTTTTTTTTAGCTGGCATTTTTGTCCGGCTTTATTCCCAGATTGATACGGTTCTTGTTTCTAAAATCAGCTGTGGGTCAGGTATGAATAATTTTTGTCGGAGCAATGTTGGCTGGTTTTCTATCGCTAAAAAATTGAGCGATGCCTTGTTATTTGTACCTATGGCTATGACCGCTGCTCTTTATCCCGCCATGAGTTATTATTTTGCCAATAATAAGGATAAGCTCAAATCAAGTTTTGAGGAAGCGGTAAAATATTTACTAATTATTAGTTTACCGATAACCAGCGGTATTTGGGCTTTGTCACAACCACTCATTAAGATGATATTTAGTGGGCAGTATGACAATTCAGCCCTGCCCTTAAAAATAATTATCTGCGGTCTGCCTTTTATGTTTTTGACTTATCCGATTGGCTCATTGCTTAATGCTTGCAATCTTCAACTTAAAAATACAATTAATATTGCTATTTCAAGTGTGTTAATGGTGGCTCTTAATATTATTTTGATACCGCATTATGCATATTTAGGTGCTGCCGTAAGTATTGTTGTTGGTAATATTTTTTTAGTAATTTTAGGCCTACGGATTGTGCCCAGATTAATTAGTTATAATAAAAAATATCTTTATACTACATTAGCTAAAATATTTATTGCTAGTTTGTTAATGGCGATGATTATTGTATTTTTGGTTGATTATTTATCGACTTTGGTTTTACTGTTTTTAGGTGTAATTATCTACTGTCTATTGCTTTTTGTTTTAAAAATTATACATTGGCGTGATATCCTTAATTTAAAGGTGATATTGCTTAAAACTGATTAAAACATGGAATTAACTCTCAAAACATTGTTAGTCACTTTGGAATTTCCGCCACAAATCGGCGGTGTGTCCAGTTATTACTGGCAGTTATGTCAGAGATTTTCTGCTGATAAAATTTTTGTTTTAACTGAAAAAATACCCCACCGATCAATTGTTCCTGATGTAAATTTTAAAATTGTTCGGACTAACATGCTTGTTCGCTGTTGCTATCCGCACTGGTTATCATTAATTTGGAAAATCTTTAAAATGGCTCGTCGGGAAAAAATTGAACAGCTTTGGCTCGGACAAGTTTTGCCAGTTGGTACTGCTGGTTTAATTGCAGCTAAAATTTTGCATCTGCCTTATATCATTTCAACTCACGGTCTGGATATTATGCTGCCGCAGACCAATTGGCATAAAAAAATATTGCTAAAAATAATTTTAAATCAGGCGAGTATTATTACTGCCAACAGTCAATACACCAGAAAAAAGTTACTTAAACTTGGCGTGCCTGACAAAAAAATTGAAGTTATCTATCCGGAAGCCAAAATAAAAGACAAAGCCGATCAGCAGACTGTAGAGTTAATTATTAATAAATATCAGTTAACTGGCAAAAAAATAATTTTAACTGTTGCGCGTCTTGTTGAGAGAAAAGGACATAATTTAGTCTTGCATGCATTAGCTGAACTGAAAAACATTGATCAGGTTGTATATATTATTGTTGGTAACGGACCATATCAAGAGCAATTAGTTTCATTAACCGAGAAGCTTGGTTTGCAAAAAAAGGTTATTTTTACCGGCTTTGTCAGCGAAGATGAATTAGCGGCATTTTACCAACTGTGTAATGTTTTTGTTTTAACTCCTCAAGAAACACCAACCGATGCCGAAGGTTTTGGAATTGTTTATAAAGAAGTGCAGAATTTCAGCAAGCCGATTATCGCTCGTGATACCGGCGGGGTAGGGGAAGCTTTGAAAAATTATCAAAATAAACAATTTGTTAATGACGTGATATCATTAACTCAAGCATTAAACAAATTTTTATGATTAGTGAACCAAAAGTTTTAAATCATGATGATGATGAATTATTGGAAAAGTCAACTAGTCTTAATGATTTCATACCGAATCGACATTTACGTCATGATGATATTGCTAAATTCAAGGAAGTTATTTCAAACAGCCTTGAACAACTAAATAGCGTAACCGGCAAAACCCCAGAGTTACAAGCATTGGCTGACAGCCTACATGCCTTTAATGAGTTTATAAAATTAAAGCGCACCACTGAATATCATCAACCAAACTCACCAGAAGACTATGTGGCTATTACTGCCTGTAACAAGGCAATTATTGATGCCATCCTTTCTATTAAAAGAACAGAACGTCAGAATATTAAAACACAAGCGCATGTTTTTTGGCAGATTTTACGAGAGATCGCAAACGCTTTTGGTATTTTAGGGCAGGAGATGAATTATTTACAGAATGGCTTAACGGCCGAAATCGCTGTGCAAAAAGTTTTGCAAGAAAGAGGTGAAAATTTACTGGGCAAGGATTTTGAACGAGCTGATTTTAGCTCAGCCAGTGAAGACGCACTGCAGAAGCATGATATAGATGTGACTTTTAAAAATGGCGATAGAAAATACTATCAGATAAAAATGAACCATTTAGATCGCCCGCGTGGGAATTTTGAAGAACGTGATTTAACTAAGGATATTTCTCCTGGTATTGTTATTATTTCTTTAAGAGAGATTGATGAAATAAGAATAAATTATTTCCGTACTGAACAATTTTTTGATCCGGACACTGGTCAGCCGACTGCTGATTTTTATGATAAGGTTAATTCTGCTTTTTTTATGCAGGCTTATGAAAAACAACACAAACGCTCTTGACATAATTTGCTGCTTACAGTATTATAACATGGCTTAAAAATTTACTGATTATGAGGTGATCGTGTTGGAAATTGATGACAAAAAAAACACTCAGGCTGATATGCAGACAACAGAGAAGGTCAGTGAAATTGATCTTTACCCAAAATTGTTACTGCTCCTGGAGCATTTCAAGCAAAGCTTGGGTCTTACACACATCAAACCGCCCATACATTAGGTGCGGTTTTTTTATTGTTTTAAATTTATTTTATTGTTATAATTTTTTTATGAATCATGAAATTTCAATTATCATTCCGATTTATAATCGGGTAAAAACATTAATTCAGTGTTTAGGCAGTTTAGAAAAACAAACCTTTCAGAACTTTGAAGTGATTATTGTTGATGACGAAAGTACGGAAGATGTTAAAAGTGTTTTGCCCACAATATTAGGTTCTGCTCCGGTTAAATATTTAAAAATTACTCACGGCGGTGCAAATAAGGCTCGCAATGCCGGATTTAGGGCTTCTAAAGGCTTTTATTTGCTGTTTTTGGACGCTGATATTGTCTGTAAGCCTCAAATGTTGGAAAAGATGCTTAATACCCTTAAAAACGCGAATTTTGCCTCATATTGCTATGCTTCATTTAAAAACGGCTGGAAAAGCTTTAAATTACAGGCATTTGACCCGGAAAAGCTTAAAAAAGTTAATTATATTCATACTTCATCACTTATTAGACGTCAAGACTTCCCAGGTTTTGATGAAAGTTTAAAAAGATTTCAAGATTGGGATTTGTGGCTTTCTATGTTAGAGCAGAATAAGGTTGGTGTTTGGATTCCGGAAATACTTTTTCAGATTAAGTCTCAGGGCACTATGAGCAGTTGGTTGCCTAAGTTCTTCTATAATTTTTTCTGGCTTAAAAAAGTTAAAAAATATCACGAAGCAGAAAACTTCATTATTGAAAAGCATGACTTGCAAAAAAAATAAAAAATACAGGTGTTTTTTGCACTCTGTATATAATAGTATGAATTTGATTCTTAGTCTTCCGGGCTAAAACCAAATAATAGGCTTAAGTCGACGTAATATATTTTTAATTCCGGATCTCTTTGGGATCCAAAAAAAGATCCGTAATCATTCGTTTTGTCAATCAGCGGTATGTCTGTTCCGATCTCTATCGCGATCTGTTCTGTACTTGTCAATTTCGTGGTTAGCAGAGCATTGGTTGTTGTAGGTTTGGGCCAGTTAAATTTTCGTGCATCGTGACACATTTGCTCATATTGTTGATAGGTTTTTTTTGAGATAAAGAGCTGCATTGCCACACCTCCACTTAATTGATGCATATAATTTATGAGCCGATACTTAAAAGAACACGCTGTTTAATGTACGGCTATTTTTTTTGTTTGTCAAGAGAGAATAAGATTATTTACTAAATGATGCTTTTAATAATTTTAGATATATTTGGGTGCAATTTTTTCGATTAAAACCATAATACTCTTTAAAAGATGGGTTGCTGTTAATTTCCAAAACATAAAAATTATTTTTTGTGACTATTAAATCAGCCGCCAAAAATTTCAAGTCAGTCATCCGGCTTAATTTTTTTCCTAAATTTTTTAAGATCAGTGGAACAATTTCTATTTCTTTAATAATCATACCACCAGCCGATAAATTGGCCACGTCGGCTAATATCAAGATTTGATTTTTAGGCAAGACAGTTTTTAAATTAATTTTTTTTGAATCAAGATAGTCTTTAATTCTTTGCTGTTTAAGCTTGTCGGTGAACTGTTTTTTAATTAAAAATTTTAGACTGTTCTGACCGTCTGCTGTTAGGTAAGGTTTTGTTTTTTGGTAACAAGCAATGACTTTACTATTCAAAACTACCAGACGTAGTTCCGGACCAGTTAAATACTGTTGAACTAGTACCAAATGATCATAATCAAAAGCTATTTTCAACTTTTTTTCTAGTTCTTTTTGATTATTGGCCAGAAAACAGCCTTGCCCTTGAGCAGAGGAGTTGGGTTTTATAAATACTGGGTAGTTTAATTTTTTGGCAAATTTTAAGGCAGCGGAAACATTTTTTTTACGTAAAACTGTGGTAATTTTTTCGGGAGCGAACTTATTTTTCTTATCCCAGAAAAAATAATCACCTCTTGGACAGTTGATTTTATTTTTTTGCATTAATTGATAGGTTAGAATTTTATCTTTGCTTAATCTTTGCGACGCAGCATTGTTTAGGGGGTATAAAGGTAGGGGAGGAATACCAAAAATTTTCACCATCGATTTTTTTTCAATTCCCACATAATAGCAACCAGCAGTATTGTAAATTTTGTATTTTAATTTTAATTGCTTAGCAGCTTTTGCAACCAGTCTTATATGAAGTGGCAAATTATTATAATTTTTTGTATCAGGGTAACTTTTCATATGTTGTCAAAGTAAGCCAGGCAAAATTTTTTTGCAATTCGGACACTGGCCATTAAGATCATACCTTGTTAGTTGATAATATTTTCTTTTAATCAGTAATTGTTGACAATTTGGACAATAAGTATTTTCTAAATTTTCTGTTTCAATATTTCCGGCATAAACAAATTTTAAGCCGTTTTTGTGTCCAATTTCAATGGTTTGCTCAATCTTATTAATCGTCGTGTTTTCAAGATCACTCATTTGATATTGCCCATAAAATCGAGAAACATGCCAAGGTATATTAATACCTAATCGCTCTGCGATAAATTTAGTTAGCTGTGATATTTCTTTCGGGTTATCGTTTTTACCAGGAATGACTAAGGTGGTAATTTCCAACCAAATGTCAGTTTTTTTTAACATTATTAAATTATCTAAAACTGGCTGCAATCGCGCTCCGCAAATTTTTTGATAAAAATTATCACTGAAACTTTTTAAGTCAACATTTATGGCGTCTAAGTAGGGGAGTATTAAATTCAAAGTTTGTGGACTCATAAAACCGTTGGAAACCCAAACATTTTTTAATCCAGCATCATGTGCGAGCTTCATTGTTTCCAGCGCATACTCTAAAAAAACTGTCGGTTCGGTATAAGTATATGCAATTGATAAACAATGTGCTTTTAAGGCTTGTAAAACAATATGATCAGGCTTTATTTTTTGGACGTTTTTTGTTATTTGTTGTCCATTTTTTGTTGCTTGACTAATTTTATAGTTTTGGCAAAAAGCACAGTTAAAATTACAGCCCGGACTAGCAAAAGAGAATGTCTGACTGCCAGGCAAAAAATGAAAAAGCGGTTTCTTTTCAATCGGATCAACAGCTAAGGCAATCGCTTGACCATAATTAAGTGTTATCAGCCGGCCGTTTATGTTCTGGCGAACGCCGCATTTGCCTGTCTCATTAGATTTAAGGCAACAGTGATGCATACAAACCAGACAACGAACCGTCTGAGTATTTACTTTTTTATAAAGCAGAGCTTGTGTCATATTATTGACGCTCTTTTAAATATTTAATATAATTAAATTTCAAAATTTGCACCATTAATTTAATAGGAGGAAAAACATTAATGAACGGTTCTAGTAATTTGACACTAAGAGAAGATGTTGACAGCGGTGCCCTGATTATTGCTGCCAATATTCAGTATCAACGCTCGGTTTGTGCTTGTCAAGAAATTGCCACCATTGTACAGGAAATAATCAAAACTGAGAAACATCATAAAGTTATTATTGACCTGACACCAACACAGAGAGTCGGTGCTCGTTGTCTCGGCGGTTTTATTCAAACTGCTTTGCAACTTAAGAAATCTGGCCGGCAATTGGTAATTTGTCATGCCAAACCAAGCATAGCCAAATTGCTTAAGGATTTACGGCTCGATGAACAAATTAACATATATTCGACAATAATTGAAGCGCTGGCTGACTAGAGCACCTTTACCTAAAGAAGTTTTATACTTCTTTTTTATTTACACAGACCTAAATATTAGATATAATTAACTCATGTCAAAGATTACAAAAAAAATTAAAGTTGCCGTCATATTTGGCGGACGTTCAGGTGAGCATGAAGTTTCATTAGTGTCAGCAGCTTCTGTAATGCAGGCTTTAGATAGATCTAAATACGACCTCTTGCCGATTGGCATAACCAAGGAAGGTCGCTGGGTAAGCGGAGAAAATTCATTAGGTTTACTGAAAGAAATCAAAGAAGAATTATTACCGGCAGTTAAGGTTATTTTAACATGTGATCCTGCTGAAAAAAAACTTTTTAAAATTGATGACAATAATCAAAAAAATGTTTTGACTTCGCAAGAAAAAATTGATGTTGTTTTTCCAATAATTCACGGCACTTATGGTGAGGACGGTTCATTACAAGGTCTTTTAGAAATGGCTGGCATTCCCTATGTTGGTGCTGGCGTTTTAGGTTCTGCCATTGGCATGGATAAAGTTGTTCAGAAAAAGATATTTCTTCATGATAAATTACCAGTTACAAAATTCATTTCATTAACTAGGTCTGATTATCAAAATTACTCAATTAAACAAATTTTAAATAAATTAAAATTACCAATTTTTGTTAAGCCTGCTAATTTAGGTTCATCAGTCGGCATTAATAAAGCCCATAACGAGAATGAACTTAAAGAATTTATTAAAATTGCTTTTGATTATGATAATAAAATAATTTTAGAACAAGGCATTAATAAAATTCGAGAGATAGAAGTTTCTGTTTTGGGTAATAGTCAGCCAATTGCTTCTGTGCCCGGTGAAATTGTGCCTTCTAATGAATTTTATGATTATGACGCTAAATATGTTGATGGTAAGTCAAAAGCGATTATTCCTGCTAAATTATCACCAAAACTAGTTTCCAAGATTCAAAAAATTGCTGTGCAAGCTTATCAATCAGCTGAATGCAGTGGGATGGCCAGAGTTGATTTTTTTCTTAAAGGACAAAAAGTTTACTTAAGTGAAATTAATACTATACCAGGATTTACTTCAATTAGTATGTATCCAAAGCTCTGGGAGGCTACTGGCCTTAGTTACAGCGAGTTGCTTGACCGGTTGATTTATTTAGCTTTGGAAAAAGATCAACAAAAAAAACAGTTAAAAACATCCTATGAACCCAAAAATAATTGGTATCAGCAGTCGTAAATCAGCAAAGTAGCATGAAAAAAAGAGACTATTATTTATCACAACACTTAAGCCCGTTTGAAAAAAAGGGGGAGAGGGGAGTAAAATTTTTTTTTAAGAGTGCCATAAAATACATAATTTTATTGATGGTTATTTTTAGTTGCTTAATAGCCATTTATTTTTTTTTATTTTCAAACAAATTTCAAATTAACAGCAACACAATTATTTGGCAGAGCATGAATAGTCAGCAGATATCGGCTCAAGAACAGTCTGTTTTTTTTGATTACTTAAGTTCTTCAAAAAAAAGGTATATTTTTGTTTCTCCGCTAAATTTATTTTTATTTGATTTTAAAAGTGCTGAACTATATCTCCGTAACACTTTTAGTTTAAAAAATATTCAATTAAAAAAGAAATATCCGCAAACACTAAACATTGTTTATGAGTTAAAGCAGCCTTTATTTGTTTGGCAGGAAAGTGAGCATTATTTTTTAATTGATGAACTTGGGGATGCAGTTAGAGAAATTAATCCAGTGACATTAAAACAAGATTTGCCATTAATTAGTCGCGCTACCACGACCGATGTCGTAGTCGGCAGCAATTTAATAAAAAAAGAAACAGTTAATTTTGTTAACGAGTTGCTTGAAAAAATTAAACGTCTAAATTTTAATTGGCGCGTAACAAAGATAGAATTTATCAACAATGAAGTGCCAACAATTATTGTAAAAACAAACAATAATTGGCTAATTTATTTTTCTAGAAATTTGGAGATAGACAGTCAGTTGATTAAATTGTTACGTGTACTAAATTCCGGCAGCATAAATCACCAAACCCTGCAATATATAGATTTACAAGTTTCTAACAAGGTTTATTGGAAATAATTCCAATAAGCTAGAACTTTATTGAAATATCTAATAAATAAACACCTGCGATGTGTACGATTGTCGACATAAATGACTGGAGCCGACTGACGAAACAGGGAGCATATAGTATCGGGTCCAGTCCTGAAGGAATTACCATTCATGTTAAATAATAATTGCAGTATAATGGTTGCCGTTATTCTTATAACCCAAATATATTAGAATAAAGCGGACATCAGTCTGTTTTTTTATTTTAATACTTAATTGCTGCGTGTTTAAGGGGATAAAAATAAGCGGTGGTAATTAATTATAGTATATGTCGTATAATATAGGTTAAACGAATATATAGGTGATTTCCTTCATATAACGATTAAATCAATTGGTCACGTCCTTTATGTTAATTATCACGCTTTTAGTAAATAAAATTTCTTATTATTCAGATAAGCTATCATTTAATTATCCCACTTTTCTATTAATGCATACGTGCTAATGCATTTAATTAACACAAATAGTATCTTATTTGACAGTTTCATAGTCTATTCAGTACGGGTATATCTAATTCATTTAATCCTTAAGATAAATTATCGCATTTCTGCTCATTTTAAACTGTAAGCTTTTTAAATAAAATTGTTAATTAATTTTTAATTACATGTTATTGCATTAATATGTTTTATTATCTTCAAATCACCGACAATTAAAATTTAATTTATAGAATTTTTTTTGGCTATTGTTGAATTTAAATAAATGTCGTATAATATTTGATATGAAATCAACTAGAGCCATTATCTCGTATTTAAATGATTTTCTAGCGTGGTGCGCTGTGGAGCGTGGTCTATCTGATAAAACTCAGCAGAACTATCGAAATTTTCTGAAAAAGTTTGAAGAATTTTTAAATAAAGCAGGCTTAAATGATCTCAAGCCGGAAGAATTATTGAGTGATCATCTTTGGCAATATCGACTTTATTTATCGCGTCAAAAAGATCCGCGCACTGGCAAAGAAATAAAAAAAAGCACCCAGAATTATTATCTGATTGCCCTGCGCTCGATGCTGACTTTTTTTGCAGACCGTGACATTGTTTCCTTGCCAGCTGACAAAATTAAACTTGCTAAAGATGCTAAAGAGAAAAAATTACATTTTTTAAAAATCGAACAAATAGAAAGTCTTTTAAATGCACCGAAAGGCACAGAGCCGCAGCATTTACGCGACAAAGCCATACTGGAAACATTATTTTCAACTGGCCTACGGGTTGCTGAACTAGAATCGCTCAACCGAGAACAATTTAACAATCTAGACAAAAAAAATGATCTGGAATTACAGATCGTTGGTAAGGGTGACAAACCACGAACGGTTTATTTTTCAGAACGTGCTCTAAAATGGCTAAAAGCATATCTTGCAAGTAGGCGTGATGATGACAAAGCTCTATTTATTAATTATCGGGCACGTCAGGATGCGGAAAAACGCCTTACGGCACGTTCTATTGAAAGAATTGTTAAATATTACTGCAAAATTACTGGCTTGCCCCTTAATACCACACCGCATACGCTCCGGCATTCATATGCTACTGATTTACTTGAACAAGGTGTTGATTTAAGAATTATTCAGGAATTTCTAGGTCACTCAAATATTGCTACTACTCAAATCTATACTCACGTTACTAACAAAAAACTCAAGGATATTCATCGTCAATTTCACTCTGGCAATCGTTTGCGTTAGTTTATAAGAGCTATTTATAGATTACAAATTAACAAAGATTGTCCTCCCCCTTTTTTATATATTAAGTATAGATATTATTATACTGTACTAGTACATTGATACAGCTATTTACTATATTTAATAAAGTTCTTGATTTGTTATTTGGTGTAAATTGAGCCAAAACGACCTTCTGAAAGTATTTTTACTACTTCTTCAGGATTAAAAACCTTACCATTCATACAAACATAAATACCAGCTGGTAATTCTTGTGATTTGGCCACGGCATAGCCTAGGTTAAAACCAGCATCTGTTGGAGTAAAACCTTCAAGAGGAATCATGGAACACACAAAAATTATTGTTTTATTCAATTTCTTGAGTTTAAATTTTAGATAACGAGCCGTATCTGGTAAGGTATAGGTTCCATGAGTAATAATTATTCTTTTTGATTTACTCTGCTTTACAGCTTGTAAAACCTTTTTTCTATCATCGTCATTTAACTTTCTGCTATCTTTCATGCATACTTCAGTGAATAAACATTCCTCATAGAGTTTCAAAATTTTAATTAATTTAGGTATTGCCGAATGATCGTTTGGCACTGCAGTATCTAAAGTCCCATCCCAATAAGAATCTATTGTGCCACCAGTCATTATAAAATGTAGGCTATTATTATTCATATTTGATTAATATATTAGATAAAAATAAGCGCTTATGGTAGGTATTCTAAAGGATTAACTGGTATTCCATCTTGCCGGACCTCAAAGTGAAGATGCGGGCCGGTAGTTAATCTACCTGCCCCTTTGGTACCAGGCATGCCTCCAGTTGAGCCAATGACTTGTCCTTGAGCCACAAACTCATCTTCTTGGACGGAAATTTTTGAAACATGTCCAAAAACAGTCGATATACCATCATTGTGCACAAGCATGATGTAACTATAGCCATAACCAGCGTCCTTAACCCTGCCCACATATCCTGAGGCTGGTGCTCTAATTGGCGTACCTTGAGCAGCTCTAATATCAATCGCTGGATGTTCAAAAATATAGCGGAACGGATAATCTGGATCATGAAAAGTTGATGTGATGGTATTTTTTGGTACTGGCCAGATCAAACTGACATCACCAAGTGAGCGCAGTTTTTCCTTACCTTGGGCTGAAAGTTTTTCCCTAATTTGCTTTTCCAGAGTCACAATATCAGCATTTATACTGGCCTGTTCAGCCTTAGCTTGGTCCAAAAGGGATTGAAATTTATTTTGTGAGTTTTTTGTTTGCAAGAGAATATTTTGTTTGGTTAGTTTTTGTTCATTTAAAACTAACTTATCATCTTCAATTTTTTGTTTAAGTTTTTCTAGTGAGATCTTTTTAGTTGCTAAATTTGCCATGTCGCGGGTTAGTTGTATCTTTAAAGTTTGTAGTTCATCCAAAGTTTTTTGGGTTTCTGACTCAATTTGTTCTAATGTTTTTACTTGAGTGAAAAAATCTGAAAGTGTATTATTGTCTAAAAAAATTTCAATATAAGTTTGTTGGTCAGACTTATTAATTTGATGAAGTAAATATGCCAGCCGCTCTTTGTCGTTATTAATTTTATTTTCACTAACCTTTATTTGCATCTCAGTTTCCTTAATCTGCAGATCAGTGCTATTAATCTGATTTTCCGTCAGTTCAATCTCAGCTTCTGCTTTTTCAATTTCAGAATTTAAAATATAGATTTGGTTTGCCAGCGTTACAGCTTGAGAGCGTCTTTCTTTTATACTATCTTGAAAAGCCTTGACTTTTTTTTGTAGTTCTTCAATCTTTGCTTGTTTTTCTTTAATTTGCTCACTATATTCGTCAATTTGTTGATTAATATCAGTCTGGGCGCAAACAGAAAGACTGATCCCGTGAATTATTGAAAAAAATAAAAGACCCAGGCAGATTGCCAGCGTCGTTTTTTTTGCAAGATTTACTATTTTCTCGAGCATGCCTATATTATAGCATTTTTATAGAAAAAATAAAAAATATTAATGAAGCAGTTTTATGTTTTTTTGATTGATATTTGATAAAAATATTTAATAAATCACTCTTCTTATTCTTTTCAGTGTTTCTGCTTTTCCTAAAACTTCGGCAACCTCAAACGGACCAGGTGATTTTTCCTCGCCAGTCAAAGCAACGCGCAATGGCCACAATGTATTGCCCGCGCCTAAACCGTGAGTTTTTATAAGTTGGCTTATATATTCTTCTAAGGCATTTCTGGTCCAATTTTCATCTGGCACCTTTTCTAGTTCTGTTTTTAAAAATTCCAATATTTTTTTTGCCTCGGCTAGTGTTGATTTTTTCCAAGATAAAATATCTGTTCTTATTTTCGGCTCAACAAAAAAATACTTAGTCTTCTCCCCTATTTCACTTAATTTCTTTAAGCGTTCTTGCTCCAAGGCAACAATTGCTTTAAAGTAATCAAAATCTTCTTTATAACCCGCTGATAGTAAATAAGGAGTACACAGTTTAGTTAATTCATCAATATTTTTTTGTCTAATATAATAACCGTTAATCCAATCCAATTTATTTATATCAAAAACTGCTCCAGCTTTATTAACTTTATTTAAATCAAATTCCTTAACCAGTTCTGCTAATGAAAAAATTTCCTGTTCCGTGCCGGGATTCCAACCTAAAAGTGCAATATAATTAATTAAAGCTTCTGGTAAATAACCAAGTTTTTTAAACTCCATAACTGAGGTTGCGCCGTGTCTTTTAGAAAGTTTACTTTTATCCGGCGCCAGAATCATTGGTAGATGGGCAAACTCTGGTTTTGTCCAACCAAACATTTGGTAAAGAATAACATGCTTTGGTGTTGATGGCAGCCACTCTTCAGCTCTGATGACATGGGTAATACCCATTTCATGGTCGTCAACCACATTGGCTAGATGATATGTCGGATACCCGTCTGACTTAAGAAGTACCTGATCGTCAATTTCACAATTATTAACGCCAACTTCAGCGCGAATCAAATCTTTAAAAACAGTCATACCATCAGGAATTTTCATTCTGATGACCTTGGGTTGATTATTTTTTAATTTTTCTTCAACTTCTTGTGGTGATAATTTTAAACAACGTTGATCGTATTTGGGAGCTACTCCCCTCTTTTGTTGGTCAGAACGCATTGTTTCAAGTACTTCAGTTTCGCAAAAACAATAATAAGCATGACCGGCTGCAACCAGTTGCTCTGCATACTTCTTATAAATATCCAAACGTTTTGATTGATAGGTAATTTCGCCATCATAATTAAGCCCTGACCATTTGAGACTTTCTAAAATCATTTCCACACTTCCCTCTTGATAGCGTGATTGATCAGTGTCTTCAATTCTTAAAATAAATTCACCGTGATTGTGACGGGCAAATAAATAGGCAAACAATGCTGATCGTAGATTCCCGATATGCATTTCGCCTGTTGGACTGGGTGCAAAACGCGTTTTTATTTTTTGTAACATATGCTGATATCTTACAATGAATTGTTATAAAAAATCAATATTTTGAATTAATAACTACTTTAGAGAATTCTTAAAAACCAGCCACGGAAAGACAACAACTGCGTGCCAAATTCTTTTTATTCTTTTTGGTTGCTTAAGAAGACGAAAAAACCACTCAAACGACTGCCGCCAGCCTACTGGTGCCCTTTTTAAATTACCTGAGAGATAATCAAATGCGCCACCAACGCCAATGGCCAGCTTAACGCTTTGCAAGCTCTTCATGTTTTCTGCAATCCAAAATTGCGCTCGAGGATGGTTAAGTGCAACAAATATAATTTGCGGCTTAAAATCATTTAATTGATCGATAAGATTATCTTCTTCAAAAATTGAACAGGCAATTGTCAAATGTGAAAATTTCTGTTTTAAATTATCTGCTACTAACTTAGGCACGTTACCAAAACCGCCTACTAAAAAAATTTTTGTTGACAAATTTTCATCGTTTACTAATTGACAAATTTCAGGAATTAAATCAGTGCCTGTAATAATATCAGGGACAGCTGTTAATTTTTGCTGATTACGTGTCACGCCCCACCAAGCTATTTTTACACCGATTAAAATTTTTTTTATTACTGAAGCACGATATCCCAAGCTTGAAAGTTGATAGTTATATTGTGCGGCAAGCTTTATTCCATAGCCGTCGGCAACTGACAACCAAGCATGATTAATTATTCTTTTAAAAGCCTCGTTTTTTTGAGCATCAATAATAAATTCTGGATTAGTCGTGATTAAATGAGACGGTTGACTATTTTCAACTGTTAATAAATTTTTTATTTTAGACAAAAGATTAATTTTCTTAAGAGGATTAATCTTAACATTTAAAATTTTTATTTCATCGTTGATCATAATTTGTAGGTTTCTATAATTTTATATGCCGGACCTGCGGGGCTTAAAACACTACTCATTAGATGAAAACTAGAAACTTCAAAAAAAAATATTTAGTGTCTTTGCATCTAATAAATTTATTTGGCCAGCTTGTTTTTTTATTCTCGATAAAGTTACATGAGGTGTAAATCTTCTGTCCGGAATCGTTATTTTTAAATCAGAAACTATTTTTTTTAACTCAGCTTCAAGCAGAATTAATTTATTATCAAATTTTTCTTTCACCCCCAAAAAAATTATGTGTGGATTTTTTATATTTGGAAAGGCATCAATACCCGATAAACTCAGCTTAATTATCCCATATTTGCCTTTTAAGGCTGGTAGTTTGGCTTTTAGGATGTTTACCTCATTTGAGCTTAATTCATCAAGAAAAACCAAATTTATATGAGTTAAATCTGGTCTGACCCACGTTGCCTTCATGCCTATATTATTGCTTTTAATTTCTCTTTGAATAATTGCAATTTTAACTCTCAATTCGCTCGGTAAATTTAATGCTAAAAAACAGCGCATATAAGGTCATGTTAGCAATTTAATGCCTATTTGACAACCAAAATTAATTTTTTTAAGAAAAAGTGTTATAATTAACTTATCACGTTTAGTTTACAAAAAATGAATACCTGCCATTATAATTATTTACTAATTTTGATTGTTATTTTATTGATAAACTTTTTGATTTGGTTTGGTTTTTTGCGAAGCCGATTGCGCTTAAAAGTAATGATCAAAAAAGCAACAGCTGACTTATCACTAGCCAACAAGCGATTAAAGGAATTGGATAAGGCAAAAAGTGAATTTCTTTCAATTACTTCTCACCAGCTTAGAACACCATTGGCTGGATTGCGTGGTTATTTATCAATGATACTTGATGGCGATTTTGGTGTTATTAACTCTGACCTGCGTTTAACAATAGAAAACCTATTTAATGGAACATCTCGTTTAATTCGCTTAGTAAATACATTTTTAAATGCATCGCGAATTGAGATGGGAAAATTGGATTTGGATTTAAGCCTGACACAAATTACAGATTTAATCGATAATGTTTTAAAATATTTTAATCCTGAGGCTCAAAAAAAGGGATTAGAAATACGATTTATAAAACCGGCAGTTAAATTGCCAAAAATAAAAATTGACGCTGATAAAATCGAAGACGTTTTGGTTAATTTAATAGATAATGCCTTAAAATATACCAGTAATGGTTGGATTGAAGTTCAAGCCGGCATTGAAAAAAATAGTCTAGTGGTCAGTATTAAGGATAGTGGCGTCGGTTTTAATAATAAAGATAGTCGACATTTTTTTCATAAATTTACCCGCGGTAATAAGCCAAAACTCGGTATTGGTGGTTCTGGTTTGGGTTTATTTATTGTAAAAAAAATAACGGAAGCTCATGGTGGTAAAGTTACCTGCCACTCTGATGGCATGGACAAAGGAGCAACCTTTAAATTTTATTTACCAATTAAAAAATAATTAATAGTATTTATGAGCAATAAAGATACTACAAATAAGCCAAGAATTTTAATAATAGAGGATGATGAATTATTGTCTTCGATGTATTTTACAAAATTTTCCAAAGAGGGTTTTGATGTTTTATTTTGCGATAATGGCGAAGCTGGACTATCAATCGCTAAAAAAGAAAGACCTAATATTATCTTATTAGATATTCTTTTACCTGGTATTAATGGGTTTGAAGTTTTAAAAAAATTAAAAGAAGACGGTGCAACCGCCTTAATACCAGTGATTTTATTAACTAATGTTTCCGAGCCGGCCGAAATGGAAAAAGGGATGAAATTGGGTGCAGTCGATTATTTGGTCAAAGTCTTTCACGTACCAACTGAGGTTGTTGAAAAAGTAAAAGCTCGTCTTCACTTATAATATTTTTAAAATAACCCTGTCTATAAAGACAGGGTTATTTTATTTATCCAGGATATCTTCAATTTTTTTAATAATATCTGCCAGACTAAAATCTGATTTTACTAAATAATTGTAAACTTCATATTTAAGAGCACTGGAAATTTTCTCTTCACTGTCAACATTAGAAACGATGATCACGGGAATATCCTTATATAGATTATCTTTTTTTATTTTTTCCAGTAATTCAAAACCATCCATACCAGGCAAAAGCAGATCAAGCCAAATAAGATCAATCCTGTCTTTTTTTAATATTTTTAATGCTTCCTCAGCTGTTGAAACACAGATATTACGATATTTTTTTTCGGTCAATTTTATTTTGATTGCCCCAAGTAACAGGGCGTCATCTTCAATAACTAATATAGTACTTTTTTCGGGATTCATATAAAAAAATTTAAATTTGTCTGACCTTTAATAATTAAATTATAACATTTATATCTATAAAATACTACTTTCGAACTACGATTATCATTTTCATTATTTCTTCTATTGGTATATGGTTGCCGCTTGGATAATCCCTCATACAACCCAAAAATGATTTATAAGCATAATGATAATTCTCACCTCTTTTGGTACCAGGATCATGAGTTATAAATTCTTGTTTTTTATCATCATAGCCGATAACAACAATCATGTGTCGTTCTGGCCCAGAACCACTATAATAGGGGTTTTTTAAACACTGACCATCCATGGGCGTAATAATTAAATTACCCATCAGTAATTGTTTACGTATATTATTTAATGTATTATCTGTATCTGTAAAAAATGAATTCGTTTTAAAATAATTGTTGGCTAATTTTGCTGTATCCTCAGCTGAAGTATCACGGAAATTGTTGGTGGTTTGCATTTGATATTCTGATAGTTTAAGCAGTTCATTAAGCATTTTTTGTTTTGTAATAGTTTCTTGATCATTGAGCCAAAACCAAGCTGTCAAAATAGCCGCCTCTTCACAACCATCTTGCTGGCGCTGGTCTTGCCAATCAGCAAAAGGAGCTTGCATAATAAACGGCACACCTGATAAAACAAATTTTTCCGGTTCAATTATTGTCTGAGTTATATTTTCATAATTTAGTTGATTATCGATTTCATTATTGTTTAAATTAAAACCTTTTTTATTTTTTAATTCTGTATATGACCAGGAACTTTCCTTAATTAATTCCGGTCTGAAAAAAAATATTATGCCTGAAACAAAAAGTATTCCAAAAATTATTATTATTTTTTTATTTTTTTTTATCATAAATTACCCGTTGGTTATGACCTTTCATATAAACCGACCAGTTCTGTTTGTTCAATAATATGGCCGGAAATTTGTTTTAGTAAATTTTGTTTGTTGCATGTTAAATTATGATTTAATCGGGCGTTAATTGCGTAAAGCTTAAAAAAATAACGATGTTGTCCGCTTGGAGGACAGGGACTTACCCATTCTGTGCCTCCCCCACTATTTAATCCTAGACATGCTTCTGACGGTACCGTATTTTCCTTGATAACGGAAGTTTCTGGAGTAATATTCCAAACAAGCCAATGGACATAATCACCACATGGCGCGTCAGGATCATCAACAATTAATACTAGATGTTTAGTGCCTGAAGGTACATCACTAATTATTAAAGTCGGACTAATGCCCAAACCATCACAACTGAACTTTTTAGGTATTAAGTTATAATTTTGAAAATCAGGGCTTGTTAATTTCATATATTTTATAATTATATTTATTTTTGTTAACCTGCTGCATTTTTTTGCATCGATATAATGCAGAGGTTCGATAAGCCGGTCGGCCGTTTCGCTTGCCTATTTTCGCATAATTTTTCATATTTTTGCTGACTGCTAATAAATATATTATACTATAGGTAATTAACATTTAAAAATAGCTTATGGATATCATTAAAGTTCAAAAAAAACAAAATAATTTACCAAACCGGTCGTTTATTCATAAATTTGAAGGTCAAGATTTAACATTGGCTAATAAACCAACCAAATCCAATTTTAAATTCAGCAAAACTTTTTTTATACTTTTATTTTTGCTTCTTGGTGTCATTGGCGTTAGTACTTATTTTTTTTACACGTCAAAAGAAAATCAGCTAGTACTCTCTGAAGAATCAGTCAAGCCGCAATCAGATATTCATACTCTTTTTTTAATGGAGATTTTTGATAAAGTAAAGGAAAATTTTTGGAAAAAAACCACTGATTCAGAACTTGCCAAGCTTTATAAACTTGCGGCCGAAAAAATTCTTGAAACGCCTCAAATATTAAAAAGTGAAGATCGATCTGGTTTAATTGAAATGTTGGAAAATGCGCTAATGAATAAGTCATCAGAACAAAAAAAAGATTTTACAGTTAAAATGGCAACTGTGGTTCTGGCTAATCTAGAACCTTTTGGTCGTAGTGGTCTCTATACCAATAAAAAAGAAACAGAATTGACAAATTTAGTCAATAATATTGATCCTGAAACTGATTTATATAATACGCTTGGCATTACTAAAGATGCCTCAAACGAAGAAATTAACAAAGCAGTCACAGAAAAAAATACACAGCTAAAAACCATTTTAGAAAATAAAAATTCAACACCAGCTGAAAAAGAAACAGCGAGCAAAGAGCTTGACCTGGTCAAGCGCGCTCAGGATACATTAACTACTGAACAAACAAAAAAGAACTATGATGAAGTCAAAGTTGAAGCTGCGGTTGTTGGGGAACTAATCCAGCCGGATGTTTTTTATATTCGTTTCAAAAAATTTACTCCTAATTGTTACAATGAATTAATTGCCGTTGCCCAAACAATGGACGGTAATATTGACGAAAATCTAAATACTTTAATATTTGATTTACGTGGTAATATCGGCGGTTCCATTGATCTCTTGCAATATTTTCTCGGACCTTTTATTGGCATGAATAATGTGGCGTTTGAATTTTTTCATCAGGATAATTATACCCCTTATAAAACTGTAGCTGGCTGGCTGCAAAGTCTGGTGCGCTATAAAAAAGTAGTAATTTTAATTGATAGTCAGACTCAATCTTCGGCTGAAATGATGGCTGCGGCTTTAAAAAGATACAATGTCGGCGTGCTATTAGGTGAAAAAACTAAGGGCTGGGGTACAGTGGAAATGATTTATGGCTTAGACAATCAGATCGCCACCGATGAAAAATATTCAATTTTTTTAGTTAACAGTATCACTCTACGCGACGACAATCAGCCAATAGAAGGTCGCGGTATTGAGCCAACTATTAGTATTAGTGATCCAAACTGGGAAAAAGAACTTAATGCCTATTATAACTCCCCCAGCCTGATAAGAGCCCTGAAAAAAATCTACGCTAAATAAACAATATATTAATTTTAGGGCAAACGACAATTATTATGAATCTACTTTATAATAATAAAACCAGAGCTTTTTAATAGCTCTGGTTTTATTCTCATCCGAAATTAAATGTCTGATTGAGATTCAGAATTATTCAATTTATTTTCTTTACGAATAACACCCCAGTGATAGAAATAAAGTGGCAAACCAATTAATATCAGTGCTAAGCTCATAGAGACGTCTTGCTGCCGGCGCGAAGTTAAATAATTAATATTTTTATTTTCTGTCTGCCAGCGCTGGTATTCTAAACGCCAGGATTCCAAGGCTGTTTTTTGTTCTGCGGTTAAAGCCGTGCTGGTGCTGATTTCCGTGACTGAGCCGTCTTTCATCAGTGGATAGGGCGCAGGCATAGTGTTATACAATTTTTGGTCAGCATCGGCCTGAGTAAAAACGAAAACTTTTAAACCAAGATTAACTAATCTCACCCCACCAATGGTCACTAATGTTAATCCCAAAAGGGCAAAGATATATAAATAAAGTGTTCTGATAAGCGAATTTTTTGCCATATATTTATAGGTTATTAGTAATTATTTTCAATTAATAATTTTTAAATTATTTTTTTATATTTTCTAAATAAATACTTTACTGCTTCAGTCAAACCAAGAATAGCGAAAGATACTAGGAATATAAAAAACCAGGAACTAAATTTTAAATCAACTGTTTCAAATATCTTTTGGAAAAAACCATAATGAACGGCCATAATTTGCAAAAATATTCCGAAAATAATGGATATTAAAAGATAGATATTATTGAGAATATTTTTAATGTTTAAAGAATTATTTAAATCTTTAATGCTAAAAATATAAATCAAAGTTTCGATGCCTAAAGTGGCGAAAGCTACTGTTCGGGCGTAGATTAAATCTCCCGTTAGCCGGTAATAAAAATCAAATAAAAAGATCACCCCCAGCGCATCAATTAAACTAATAAAAGATATTAACAAGGCTGTTTGTTTGTTAACAATTGGTGAATTTTTTTTGATCGGCTTCTCTTTGAGAAGATCTTTTTGCGGATGCTCCTGAGTCAGAGCAAGTGAAGGTAAAGTATCGTCAACCAAATTAACCCAAATAATTTGGGCTGCCAACAGTGGTAGCGGCCAATTTAAAAAAAGAGAAACTGAAATTATAATTATTTCAGCAAAGGCATCTGACATGTAGTAAATAATAATTCTTTTCAAATTTTCCAGAATGATGCGTCCTTCTCTTATTGCATTAACAATCACTGCAAAATTATTATCTAATAGAATAATGTCTGCTGCTTCCTTGGCTACTTCTGTGCCAGAACCCAAGGCAATACCAATATCAGCTTTTTTAAGGGCAGGAGCATCATTAACACCATCACCGGTCATTGCCACCACTTCGCCCAAATTTTGCCAGGCTTTGACGATTTTAAGCTTTTGTTCAGGGACAACTCGGGCATAAATTTTTATATCTTTTATTTTTTCAATTAATTTGCTTTCAGTAATTTTTTCTAGTTCTTCACCGTCCATAATATTTTCTTCTTTTATATCCATACCAAGTTCTTCTGCCACCGCTTTCGCAGTTAATTTATAATCACCGGTAATAATAACCGGTTTCATGCCGGCTTTTTGGGTTGCACTAATCATCGCTTCAGAATCTTTGCGTAGCGGATCTTTAAAACCGAGTAAGCCAACGACAATAAATTCATCTAATTTTATTTGATCAAAGCTTGTTTGATCCTGAGGTACTTTTTTATAGGCAACTGCTAAGACTCTCAGTGACTGTCGCGCTAATTCGTTCAAGTCGTGCTTAATTTTGTCCAGATACCCAATAGTTAACTCTTGATGTACATGATCTTTATTTTTATTAATATACGCGTAACGACAAAGAGCCATGACCGCTTCTGGTGCGCCCTTAAGGTAAACTATATTATGCTGGCGATCAAACTGATGCAGAGTGGCCATAAATTTATTTTGATAATTAAAAGGCAGTTCATCAAGTCTGGGAGTTTCTTTCTCTAAATTTTCTTTTAAAAAACCTAGGGGCTGCACTGCTTCAAGAATTGCCTGTTCTAAAGGATCACCAGTAAATTTTTGATTGGTTTCATTTTCTGGATTTTTATGAGCATTATTGCAAAGTGTGCTTATTTTTAAAATTAGTAATAATTCTTCGGCACCTTCTTTAGAAATTTCAGGAGATAAATACTTTGATATATCTGCTTGATAACCCTCAGTGATTACCTGCTCTAGCTTCAACTGACCTAAAGTTAAAGTGCCGGTTTTATCAACGCAAATTACGGTCGTTGAGCCCAGTGTCTCGGCTGCCACTAGGCGCCGCACAACAGCTTGCTGTTCTAAAATATTTTTCATGCCTAAAGCGAGCACAATAGTTGTGATAACGACTAAACCTTCTGGAATAGCCGAGACAGCAATGGCAACTGCGGTCACTAGCATCTGAGTTTTGGGTATTGCGTTTTTAACGCCCCAGACAAAAATTATAAAACTAATTGCTAAAATTAAATAAACTAACTTATGGCTAAATTTATCTATCTTATATTGTAAGGGTGTTGGTTCGTGCTTAATTTTGGCAATTGATTCTGAAATTTTTCCAAAAAAAGTATTACCACCAGTAGCCACGACGACACCTAGCGCATGACCGGTTAAAGTGAGCGTGCCCATAAAAGCCATATTGCGCTGATCAGGTAAAATCAATTCGCCTTTTAAAACGGTATTTGTTTTTTCAACTGGCTGAGATTCGCCACTTAGAATGCTTTCTGAAACTTTAAAATCTGTCACTTCTAAAAGCCTGATATCGGCCGGTATCTTATCCCCCTCAGCTAAAACGACAACATCACCAGGCACCAATTGTTCAGCATTAATTTTTAACTCTTCATCATTTCTAATAACTACCGCGCTAGTGACAATTACTTGCTGTAATTTTTCTAATATTTTTTGTGCTCTATATTCCTGAAAAAAACCAAATATTACGTTAATAACAATAACCACTAAAATAATAGCGCAATCAACAAAATCTGCCAGCAAAAAACTTAAAAAAGCAGCACCTAAAAGAATATAAATTAAAATTGATTTAAACTGTGAGACTAAAATTTCAACTGCCGAGAAAGATTTTTTAATTTTTATTTGATTAAAACCTGTATTTTTTTGTCGCTCTCTTACTTCTTCATCCAGCAAACCGGAAATTCGAGTATCAAGTTTCTCAAAAATTTCATGCTGATTTAAATTGTACCAAAAATTGTCTTTTCTCATAAAAAAAATTTACTAATTTCTGATTATATTATATCAAAAATATTAAATATTTCAAAAAAAGTCTTGACTAATTTATATAATAAACATATAATATAACCTACTCAAAAAAATTAAACACATTTTACCGTAAAATGGAGGTTATTGTGGATGAGCTTGAACTACATCAGCTCAAAGAAGAAATTATCACAATCATTGAAGCCAGTATTACTGGAAAAAAAATAAAGGGGCTTGAAAAATACCACATTATAGGAACTCAGGCACTTAAAACAGTGCTTTTTATACTCGTACATATAAAATCAATTCATGACAAGGAATTAATTGAAGCAATAGATAGACTGAGTCAGTTCCTTGTCAACGAACGACCCGGTCAATACCCGGAAATAATAAGTCTCTGCCAAGTTATTATCAAAAAAGAAAACCGTTGAACTAACAACGGTTTGTTTTTTTAATATAGGCGTTAAGCAGCCCCATGCTTTATTTCCATAACATCACCATCTTGAACTAGATAATCTTTTCCCTCGCTTCGAATCGTGCCTTTTTCTTTAGCCTGAACAAATCCACCGCAAGCCAATAATTTTTGCCAGTTAATTACTTCAGCGCGAATAAAATACTTTTCAAAATCTGTATGGATAACGCCTGCTGCTTGTGGCGCCTTCCAGCCTTTAATTATTTCCCAGGCACGTGTTTCGTCTGGTCCGGTTGTCAAAAAAGTTATTAAACCCAATAGCTCATATGATTTTTTAATTAGTAAATCCAAGCCAGAATCAGCGGATAAATTCAAAGCCAGGCGCTCCTCTCGACTAAAACTTGCTGATTCAAATTCGTTTAAAACATCAAAAAAAACATAAGGCCAATTATTTTTTTTGAAGTTTTCCAACACCTCAGACTGTATTTCTTGCTCACTGCCATTTAATAAATATAATCTCGGTTTAAGAGTCAACAACTGATATTGCCTTAAAATAAAAAACTCGTCATCAGACCAAGTTTGTTCTGAAAGAATTTTTTCTTCAGATAATATTTTCTTGGCTTTTTCTAAAACAACCATTTCGCTTAATGCCTCCTTTTTACCGCTTTTCGCTTCTTTGGCAACACTTATTAAACGATTATGAATTGTTTCTAAATCTTTCAAGATTAATTCTAAATCTAATATTTCTTTTTGAGCGACGGGGTTAATATTATTCTGGGTATTAACAATATCCGGATTTAAAAATGCCCTTAAAACATAAATAATCGCATCAGTCTCCCTGATATTGGCCAGAAACTTATTACCTAAACCTTCTCCTTTACTAGCACCTTTAACCAGACCAGCAATATCAACAAATTCTATGGTGGCATAAATTTTTTTAGCTGAATGAGTCAGTTCTGCTAATTTATCAACGCGTTCATCGGGCACAGCTACTACGCCAATATTAGGATCAATGGTACAAAATGGATAATTGGCAATATCCACCTTTTTTTTAGTCAGGGTTTGAAAAAGTGTTGATTTGCCGACATTAGGCAGACCAACAATGCCGATAGCAAGTGACATAGTTTTTAAGATATTTTGCCAGCGCGAGCTTGCTGACTTTCATATATAAATAAAATAATTAAAATAATTGTACTAACTGCTAAAAATTTAAAACTATTCTTTTTAAACCAATAAAATAACTGTTGGTGCTTTTTTATAACTTCCACTTTAGTCACCAATAGAACTTCACAGGCGCCATTGCCAGTATCATTCCTTGTTAAGCTTGTTGTTCTTTCACCCAGACTCACGTTATCAACATTACTCACTTTGTAATCAACTAAATAGCCTTTGAGTCTAATTTCGTCACTAATATTTATGTTCTTAAGTTGATAAGCAATCTTATCGTTGGCAGGTATTAAATGATTGTTCCCAAGATACTCGGGCTTGAATGGGGGCTCAAAATATTTTGACCAATGATAAAAACAGGTAAATTCTCCGCTTTTATAACTGACTTTCTGATAAGCGCGATTGATTAAATTTTCATTCCAAACAAGGCACACATCCTGGATATTAATTGGATCATTTTTGTGCATCACATCCAGCCAAGAGCTCGAGTCGTACTGACTAACCACTAAGCCAGCGAGCACATATTCAGCGCGGGGTGTTAATTGATAGTTAAAGTTTTTAACTTTTAACTCAAATGATCCTCTGTCAGTTGTTGACTGTTCCGGGTTAGTATTAATTGTTTCAGTAGATAATTCTTCATAATCTGGCAAGCTAGGCTTTACAATCATGGTTACAATTAAACTCACTAAGCTAACTAGCCAAATTAATTTAATTATTTTTTTCAACAGTGCCATGTTTAAATTGTGACATTTACCTTTTTAAAAGTCAAAACAAAACGGTTGACAGAATTATTTTTTTAAATTAGATTATATAAATAATTAGTTCATTCTATTTACATCTCACCAAGTACTGAAAGGAGAATACATTGAATATTCAGTTAACTTTAAAACATCAAAGCAAACAAGTTGATGCGCTGGCAAAAATCGCAGCATTGCCCGAACAGCTAATGAGAGAATCATTTCCTGGGGTTACTATTGAAAACCCAGGACACAGGCTTTCCGGCAACACCTTCTCGTTCTGGTTTACTGGAAAGAAAGATAAAAACAGTATGATGGTTACTGGCACCATTGTGGTTACAGCAACCGATGTTGTTTTTACAATCATGCTGCCTGACGCTGTTAAACACCTCAATGGTTTTAACGAAGCCAAGGTTAAAGATGTTTTGACACAACGTTTTAACGCACTTTTCAATATCAAGTAATTTCATGATAAACCTCGGAACACCCGCGGTTTTTTTATTTTAAATCTTCATGTTTTCTTTTAGCGCGCACTCGCTCAATTTCAGATAAATATTTTTTGCGCAGTCTAATATTTTTTGGCGTCACCTCCAAATATTCATCATCTTTAATCACTTCCAAACCACGCTCAAGAGTTAAAGTAAGAGCGGTGGTCAAATGAATAGCAATATCAGAAGTTGATGAACGAATATTAGTCAATTCCTTGCCCTTAATCGGAT
>CAYSSY010000007.1:0-6533 GCA_964434055.1 uncultured Gammaproteobacteria bacterium
CACTAATTGTTTCTATATACTTATGACCATTTCGAGCTTTTGGGTGAGGCAAACCCCGCTCCACCGGTAATTGATATTTTCATATTTCTCTAATGTTTTTATAAAACTCCGCGCTGTTGATTATTGACATAATCAGGATTATTAGCCATTAAACGATTATTTATTTCCTCAGCTTTCCTTAAAAGTTCTAAGTCTAACCCTAGTTTTTCAGCCAGTTGGATAAAAGCCCGCATATCTTTGGGAAAACACATACCGGAATAACCGCGGTAACCTTCGTGAAAAATATCCAAATGAGATGGGCCGATACGTGGATCGCCAGCGACACACTCTTTTACTAAATCATAATTAAGACCTAAAGCTTGACAGACATCATAAATCTGATTAGCAAAAACAACTTTAGTGGCCAAAAAAGTATTTCCAAAATATTTAACCATTTCCGCTTCTGTCGCTGGAATAATCTTCTTTAATGGCGCGTCCGGTAATAAATCCATGATCATTTGTGCCACATCACGACTTTGCTCAGTAAAACCAATAATCTGCCGGTCTGGATTTTTAAAATCTTCAATCGGAGAAACAGCCCGTAAAAATTCCGGATTAAATAAAAACTTATGCTGTGGATAAATTTTTTGATATTTTTCCGTCGTCCCCGGCCAGACAGTTGATTTTATGACTATAATCTTTTCACCAGAAATTTGTCTCAAAGCATCATCAACCGCTGATAAATCAAACCCACCGGCATCAACATGATAAGGTGTCGGTACACAGACAAAGATTATATCTGCATCGTTAATCTTCTCTTTATTATGAGCATATTTGTCTTTGGTATAAGGAATAGCATCTGGGAAAAAACTGTAAACAGCTCCCCCAACAACCCCCACGCCAATAATCGCAATTTTTGAACTCGCCATAAATTTCTTGAATTTTTATTTAATTAATAAGATAAAAAAATATTAGTCACAGTCATGACTTTTATATTCTTATTTTAGTAAAAAAATTGAATTTTGGCAACTCTGGTCAAAAAAATAAAAAACCACTAATCTTAGCGGTTGACTGTCTATTAACCACGGGCCAAAACTAATTACAAAAAATTCTGATGATAATGGCTACGTTTAAGTTTGCCCCATTTGTTTACAGGAAAATTATTAATATACAGGGTATAATCATTGGCTTTGCACAGACGAGGACAGTGAATAATATTAATTTTTTTAAAAAGTTGCTGATGTTTTTCCCCACGCCAAATTTCTGAAAAACTACCAGACTCATAAATGTTACCTATTGAATATTTTTTAAAACCGCGCAATAAATTGCAGAAAGGGATATTGCCAGTCGGCTCAATAACTGAGTAGAGTAGTGAACCAACACAATGACCAACATTTTTTCTTTTTTTCTGGGCAAACTGCCAACGGCTTTCATGACTCTGATAAACCTTAAAAGATTGATTTTCCAGCTCTTTGACTTGCTTTAAATTCGCCTCAACAACTTGCCAATAATTATTTGGATACTTTATTTTTGAATTTTGATTACCTAGCGGGCGATAAACAATGTAGCCCACACCAATTTTTTTTGCCAGCTCCGCACAAGACACAATTTCCCGATAATTCCAAGGAGTAATTAAAAAAGCAATGCCAATATTTTTATTGGCAATATACTTTTTTAAATTCTCTATTTGTTTTAAAACATTAAAAAAAAGTTTGTCACTAAATTTATTTTTGCTCCAATAATAATGATTCTGATAATATGTTTTTGGCGTAGCAGCATCAAGACTAATTCTAATAAATGTAAAGTATGACGCCACGTGATATATTTTTGAGAGCAAAGTCCCATTAGTCACTAAACCTAATTCCAGTTTATTTAACTGGGCTTGTTTGACAATATCTTTGAACTGCGGGTGCAGTAAAGACTCACCACCGCCAACAATTTCGACTGCCTTGATACCTAATACGGCTAGCTCCTTAAATAAACTTGAAATGTTCTTTAATGACAAAAACTTTCTCTTTTTTGACCAAGATCTAAAATCACACCACCGACAGGCTTGGTTGCAATTAGCAACCAAATCAAGCTCAACGGTAATCGGATAAGGCACTGTCTCACGGTTTTGATGATTAACCCATTTTGTTATTTCATTTATTTTTCTCAAATGACAATTTAATTTAGTCACACAGAAAGGTGAACTTAATTCATTTTTTTCTTTACTTATAACCATAATAATCAAAGATATGTTTTAAACAACAATAATACCATATGATTTCTTTAAAGCCTCAACTGGATCACCAGAGTCAATTAAACTCTTAAATTCAGCCGTTGCGGTACCGGAGTTTTCCAAAGCTCGAATAAAAATATTAATCTGATTCTCGCTTATTTTTAAATTATCAAGCAGATTGAAACCGACAAATTTTAAATCATCTATTTTAGTATCGGATAAATCAAGCCCTGATAAATCACAACCTTCCATGGTTGCTCCGGTCAAATCTGCCCCCAAGAAATCCGCCCCGTCAATTTGCGTGCCACCGCCAAAATCAACATTTACCCAGCGTGTCTGACGAAAGTTGCCTTCTTGTCCATCAAAGCCCAAGAGCGCGCCAGAATCAGTAATCAAAATAGTCTCATCGCTTTTTTCTAATTGTTCTTGATGTCGCCGGCGACGCTCAGCTAAAGTTTCACTGAAACCAAAAGTAGCGCCCTCAGCCTGAACACGAAAAAAATTACACCCTTCCCCAACATCAGCCATAATCGTGTCGGTCAAATCAGAATGGCTGATGTCAGTTGTTGTTTCAATATCTTCAACCGAGTTGTAGTTATATAAAATAACCCCTCGTAAATCACTGCCCCGAAAACTAATACCACCTAACTGCAATCCTGATAAATCTAAATCTTTTAAATCCAGGTTTTCCAGGTTTTCTCCTGACATTAACTTCTGTTCTATTTCAGCGCGTGTTATTTTTTCACCCGCCCCTGTTTCCTTATTTAATCTTGTACGTTCGTTAAAAGCAGTCATATTTTTATTTATTATTCATAAATTTTTGATACTGCTCTTCATTGCCATAGTCTAAAAAATTTTTTTGGTGCTCTTGATTGATAAAATCACCACCAGACTGGTGTTTTATGCCACACCAATATTTTTCAGTTGCTGCCGCAATTGCTGTCAAATAGCGAACCAAGCCGTTTGCGTAACCACAATAAGCGCAATTCACCTTGTCAAATAGAGAAAGATATTGAAGTTTGTGCCGGTCAATACGAATATACTGATTGCGTTTAATTAAGGGCAGGCCGTAAAGAGGAAAACAAATGTGATGATAAATCTCAACACAAAAATCAATAAAAATAAGGGGGATAATCTGGAAATAAATAAACGGGGTCGAAAAAAAGTGGCGCCAAGAACGATTCGGATATCTTTTATAATCCATAATGAGTGAACTTATTAATTATTCTGTGATAACTTGAGTTAAAGGTAATTTAGCTTTGATGGCACTTAGGGATTCAACTGAATATCTGTTGCCTTTTAAATTTAAAATTTTCAGATTGTCTTTTATGTTCTCTATTTCATTGGGCATGGTATCAATTTGATTAAAACTGAAATCAATTTCTTTTAAATTCTTTAATTGTCCAATTTCCGCCGGAATGCCAGTCAATTGATTGTGGTCAGCTTTTAATACTCTTAAATTTGTCATCTTTCTAATTTCTGCGGGCAAAGCGCCGGTCAGCTGATTATTAGAAACATCAAGCGTTTGTATTTGAGTATTATTATTAAATAACTCGGCTGTTAAAGATTTGAGATTCTGACCGCTCAGATCTAAAGTATAACTCTGGTTATTAAGCTCTTTAGCTTTTTGATAAGCGCCAAGAAAACTGTTGCTTTCATTTTTAGATGTCACACAAGATTTTTCTGGTTTGGCGTCAGTTGGGTTACCGTGCTTGACCCATTCCCCATTCTGACATAACCAAGTATCCTCAGTATCTGAAGTCAAACGAATTATCAAAACTAAAGAAATAACAACAAAAACTGCTAATAAAATAAACATTACTCTTTTCATAAATTTACATTTAATTAAATAAAAATATCTCCCGGTTTTACTTCTTCTGATGCCATAAGCCCGTTAATACGCCCGGTTGTTAGAAGATCATGTTCAGCTATTAGACGACGTTTTCGTTCTGACAAAGTAATAACTTTATCAGCTAAAATTTTACCAATGCCTTCAAGCCGATACTGACGAATCTGTTCCCATTTTTCCGCGTCAGGCAATTGAGCCACGCTCGCTTCAAATTTATTTTTATCATTTATCCAAGCAAGAAGTGCTTCGGTTAATTGTCGATGAACCTCAATTATTTCTCTTAAAAGTTGGTTGGCTTTCTCTTGATTTTCACCTTTGATTATGTCTGGATTTGTTCCCGGCATATTTTTTAAAAATTAATAATTATAATAATTATTTTGCCACCAAAAATAAATGATAATTATTTGGACTAATAAAATCACCACCATGATCAAAACAAAACCGGGCTTGCGACGTTTATGGCGCGCTAACTGCATTGCTGCCAACCCTCCCAGACTGCCCCCGAGTAAAGCCAGCAACCAGAGAGCCTTTTCTGAGACGCGCCAGCGATTCATAATAGCCAAATATTTGTCCACAAAAAAAACAATCAAAGTCAACAAATTTATAATCACCAAATAGTAGAAAATTATTTTCATTTTTAATCCCAAGTCATGGTATTATAATCGCCATTTTTCATCAGATCCATTTGATTACGCAAACCCTTAATCATCAAAGCACGAGTGGGGCTTTCTGGTTGCTGCTGCCATTCTCGTTCCATTTTTTGTAGCGCCCTGAATGTTTCCAAATGACCATATTTATCAATACTCACCTGTATTATCGGTAATAAACCGGCTACTTTAGCTTCCAAATGGGTAAAGACATTACTCACCTTGAATTCAACTAATAAAAATTGATAAGCCTGTTTAATTCTTTCCCCTTGATCAAGTAAATCTTTTTCTAATAATTTATCTGACGGTTTCTGTTCTCCACCCTTAAGAATCTTTGACAACTCAGCATTGTCGCCAAGTTCAGTCTGAGCAACTTTTAAAGCCGAATCGGCAACTTCCTGACCGTGATGAACACGTAAATATTTTAAGTAATCGTTAATGTTTTCTCTTTTTTCTAGCACGCTTTTTCCTGTTTCCTGTGCCATCCAGGCAATAAAACGACCAGCGCCTAAATAAAGAGGTACTTCTTCTTGATCTGGACTGGTACTGACTCTTTCTTGTGTTTCCAACATATGTTAATTAATAAAAATTATGATCTATGTCATGCTCTGACTCACGTTTTTCATAAACCTTGCGCCACCAAAATCTACCCTGCCACCACCCAAAAATCAGTCCTACTAAACTTAAAACAACGGTGGCGTAGATATGAAAACTGTACCACCAAGCCCAAGTTTGACCCAAACTGTATTTCTGAAAATCAGTCACTAACTTGCCAATATAAAAAACTTCTAATAAAGAGTGAATCAACAGCTGCAGCAAAAAACCTAAAAAGGTAAAAAGGATAAGATAAATTATCTTTTTCATATTTTTGTCTTAATAAATAAATTATACCACAACTCACCCGGACTACTAAAACGAATTAATTCTTTTCATTGAATAAAAACAACCACGAAATGGCTGGTAGTTTCACTGGTTTTTTGTGCTAGATCAAAGGAATTAGTGTTTCTTAAAATTTCAGTTTTCAATTTTAAAAAATTGGCTAACGAGAGTGCAGTTGCGAGACTTGCGGGCGAATCAACATAATCGTTGTTTAATGTCATTATTTTAGCTAAATCGCGCTCAAGAATCAACTGACGGGTGATGCCGTCTTTGCTGGCAGCTTGTTCTTTCTCCAAATAATGAGAAAAATCAAGAGAAAAAACCACTAATGATTCTGGCGGTAAATTTTCAGCCAACCAGATAGAAAGCTTTTCTACTTGCTTCATGGATGTATAAGAATCAAGTATAATCGGCATCAGCTGACTGTTGGGAAAATAATATTTAATAAACGGCGCCAAGGCCCCCACCGAATGCTCATTGACAAAAGCAGCGGGCGCCGAAGTTAGGTTAAAGTCAGCGCATAATTTCTCAACTAATTCCCGATCTGTCTCAAGTGTGCCGGTTGGAGTTTGCCAGTTGACGCTGGCAGTAGCGATTGCTGTTCGGCCAATATTTTCATGGTTAGGGCCAATCACCACCACCTGCCGGATCTCACGGCCTGAAGCAAGCTTAAATGCTTCAGCAGCGTATTTTGAGGCAACTAAATGATGCGGCACGATCAGTAGGCTGATATCTGAACGCGGTTTTGTATTTTCAGTGAAGCGTAGGGCTTCATTATAATTTTCCGTCTCATAAAACATACTCTGTAGACTAATGAAAGGTGTAGCTAAATCATAATTGTCCTGCCCCACTTTCTGTGCTCCCTGAAAATAATAATGATAGATAAAAAAAATTATGGTAAAAAATAAAACAGTGCTCAATAAGACAGCGATAATTTTTTTCTTGTCATTAATCATAA
>CAYSSY010000007.1:6543-15962 GCA_964434055.1 uncultured Gammaproteobacteria bacterium
CTCCCTGGCAAATAATGTCAATAAATATTAATTTAAATTCTGTCATTTAAGGGTTAACTGTGATCTGACTACTTTCTGAATAGTTAAAGTAATTCGGATTAACTAATGACTGCATCAACACGGGCTCAACCTGATAACTGCCCCTGTTTCTAACCTGAGCATAATAGCGGAAAAAATCACCGCCACAATAACCGTTGCGCCAGTCACGGCTCAGCCGATATTTAACCAGTTGCCCTTCGGTTGTATAAGGATACCAGTTATGGCAGTCATAATTATTGTTGGGTTGATAAACTTTAGTCACTGCTTTCAAACCGCTCGGCAATATATCAGTAATCTGGTAATAGCCATTAATGGCATCGCGTTTAAATTCCGGATAAATACGCACTTCGATTAGATCACCCTCTTTAAAAGAGTTGGTTTTCTTACCATTAATATAATACTCTCGTCTGATACTGAGATCAGAATCAGGGTTGTTCAAAAGACTAACAAACGGCCGGTCGTGGATAACTGTTACGCCGACCTGACCTTCAACGGCTATAAAACGTAGCTCACCAGCCTGAGACTGTGAAATAATGAAAGAATGAGTTTCACCGCCAGTGAGTTCAATTTTTCTCTCCTCTCCATCAAGTTTATAGGTCACCTTACTCGGACTCGGTTTTAGTTTTGGCAGCACTGCTTGTAGATAACCAACTTTTTCTAAAATGTACAAATTCTCACTATTTTTCTCAGGTCCATAAAGCTTTTGATTCTCCTTAACATACAGCCAGAAGCCCGGTGCTTCAGGCGCATCAACAGCTTCAGCCAAAATGGCAGCTAATGCAGTCGCTTTAAAAACTTCATCTTGTTTATCACTAACACGAATAATTGTGTATGGTGCCTTGCTTTCTCCTTTATCCTTTAGGGTACTATGGTAAATCGTCCGGGCTTTCTCACTATTACCAAGACGCTGATATGCTAAAGCAAGGTATAATTTTTCTAAATAACTTAAATCGTTTCTGGTAAGCCATTGATCGAGGCGCGTTAAAACCGGTTTATTAAGAGAGGCTAACCCAGCCAAAGCATAACTCACTTCCTGACGAATGCTGTTTTTATCTTCAAGCTTTCTAAAGAAATATTGCGCCAATGCTTCTTTATCAAAACCATCAGCGTCAAGTAACGCCACGTTTAGAGCCAATTCCAGATCCTCGCTGCTATAAGTCAGTAAACTGACACCACCACTCGCTAATTGATACTTATTAAGATCATAACTTTCACTGTCTGGCTGTTGTTTATAGTATGTTTGCAGCAACTCCCCGGCTTTTTTCCTCGCTAAGACTTGGTCCACACGGTCACCAAAAGACCAGGCCAAACCTATCAAGTCCTGATAAAATTTGTTTTGTCCTTGATCACTTAAAACCACGGTCACTAAATCGCTGCCCTCAAAATCAATTTTATAATCGGTGTTTAAAACCGCTTCTCTGGCCACCTGGCCTTCTAAACGCGAGGTTACCACAGTTATCGGCAACTTCAATGAATCACTAAAGCCGGCGGCGGAAAGATTATAGACAATATCATGCCTGCCTAACTGCAATTTTGGCAATTGATAATAAACAGCTTCAAAAGCCGTACTCTTTAAAATTTCACTTTTTTTCAAACCAAGACTGGCTGCTTCTAAACTGAATTCAACTGGCTGATCCTTATTTAAAGACGTACCGTAAGATCTCAAGCGCACAATTGGCTGGTCATTTAACAGATAATTATTGCTCACAGTAACTTCAGCAAATACCGGCAGCGACACCGGGATTTTGGCTGTTGTCGCCCCAACATACAGATCAGCACTCACCGCTTGAGTCGTAACGCGCCATGAAGTAATGTTATCTGGCAATTTAAACTTTAGACGTGCCTGACCCTGTTCATTAGTAGTGACAGTCTGAAATAAGGCAGCATCAACAAAAAATTCTCTCGGGCCACCACCTTTTTCATTATGCACATAGATGCCTGCGGCAAAATAAGTATGCGTCGGATCGCTAGTAAAATTATAAACCCAGGTTGGCTGCTGCTTGATTTCAATTGAGTTAATTATTATTTTTTCACCCGACTCACTAAGCAGCCAATCGCCCACTTTAAGCTGACCCGCTTCGGTAAAACGAAAATTACTGTAAACCAAATGAGCTGGCGTGACTTTAATCTTTTTATTAATCACTAAATACTCTTTTACTAAGTGCTGGAATATTCTAGTCACTGATGAATTGGTCTTTTTCAAACTCACTGGGTCCTGGTAAGTTAAAATCTTATCACCAACGGTTATTTTTTCAATCGCCTTTTTAGTGCCGTCGGCCATGGTTATTTCTGTGCCCTGGACAAAACAACCGCCTTTTTCAGCCCCACCCATGCCGCGACTAAACATGGTTGGGTTATGGCTATTAAAACTAAAAATTGAACCGGAGCCAACCGGATTATAAATAGTTGCCGCCGGCGTGGCGACATCATTGGCAATAGCATAAAAAGCTTCATCAACTAAATTAACATTAATCTCTGTCTTTTTAGGCTCATTATTTGATGTATGTACTTTAATATCAAGGGTTACTTCTTCACCCGGCTGATAAGCCTTTTTATCAGTTATAATATCGAGTTGCAATTCTTTATCATGATAATTATAACCAATTTGATAATTATAATAGCCTTCCTCGGTCGCAACATAAGTTGTGCCATTAAAATAGACCGCCTGCAGGTTGATGTTGGGAATGTCACTCGCGGCAAAATTAAAGCTGTAACTGTGACTACTAGATACTTGATACTCCTGAAGACCATTTTGCAACTGTAAAAATAAATACTTTTGCTCGCCGTCAGGCAAAGGCTGATCATTAACCATGAAGTCAGCCGTCACTGTCTCATTTAGTGAATATAATTTATTCTCGCCATTTTCAACTTTCAGATGATAATAGGAATAATTGTAACCAGAATAACTATCTAAGTAAGTCCCATTGTGGTAATAAAGGTAGCTTATATAGTTTTCATAATTACCCTGCACATCATGAGCTTTAATTTTTATTTCATAAGAGCTCTCTGGTTCTACTGTTTGTTGATAAACATATTTTCCTTGGCTATCGGTTTGAACACTGAAGCTTTTAATTTTTTCTTCCTGACGATTATAATTGTAAATTTCGTATGATTTTTTGGAAATGAAATCATAATAGCTGCCGCTGGTCACTTTTTGATAAGTGACCTTGATCACTTCCAGATCAAGTTTAGTGTTGGGCGCTGGCAACTCACCTAAATTTTCAGCATAATCTGATTCAGCCTTTGCTAAATCAAGATTAAGACTGGTCATGTCAACCTGAGCCTGGCCTTTTTTCGGATAGCTCACCTTGTTTTTGAGGTAGACCTTCGGCCCGTAAAATCGCACACTGGCATCAGCGACTATCTCTGCTAATTCACTGTTCTGCGGCATCAAAGACAAATAAGCATATCTCGGCCAACAGCCATATTGTTCCTTGCAAGGACTGTATTTAATTGTATAAGTCAACTGCGCCTGACCGCGCTCATCAGTTTTAAACTTATAATCGCCTTCAGGCATTTTGAAAACTAAAGGCAGATTAGGTACCGGCGTACCTTCAAAGAAACTCGCCTGAACCTGAAAATTAATATTCTCGCCAGCAAAAGCCGCTTTGCGGTCAGGGATTAATTTCAGTTCATAAGCCGGCTTAGTGTAAGTTTCAACCGTGAGGTACTGACGCTTGACCACTTTATCCCCCACCTTGAGTTCCAGAGAATAATAATCTGGTTTCAAATCTTTTATTTCAATTTCTCCCGAAAAAGTCCCTGACTGACTCGGGTTAATTTTTTCCTGCTGAATAACCACTGGATTATAATAATAATCAACATAGCCTTCCTTAAAAAGCGTCAAGGTCACATCTTGCCCAATTTCAGAATCATTACGCGCTTTGAGCAGTCCCCAAAATTTAATAACGTCAGTTGGTTGATATTTAGGACGATCAGTATAAATGTAACGCCAATATTCATCACCCTCATCAGGCGACCACCAGCGCCAGTAGTTACTCAGGCTGGTAGCGGGAATAATCAGACTTTTCCCTTGAGCAGCAATTTTAAAATAATAACGCGCGCTTAAACGATTGTCATCGTTCAGCTCTTTAATTTCTGTCGGCGTATTAAAGACAGCCACACCCTGATTATTAGTCTCGGTTGAAAGGCTGGTACCAACAAGTTCTACTCGTGCCCCAGTAACTGGCAAACGTGTTACTAAATCATTAAGCCACACCAAAGATTGACTTTTGGTAACATTAAGATAAGCCGCCAGATCCGTTACCTGAAGCCAAGCCTGGTTTTTTAAATTATCAACACTAAATTCAATTAAATAAAAACCAGCCGGCAGATTTTCTGGCAGTTGCAAATAATGACTATAACTCTCAATTCTTATCTTTTCAGAAAAACTTTTATAGAAAGTCAGTTGGCTCTTATCAGCCAAATAGTTATTTTTGGCTTCTGACCACCAAGGGAGTTGATCGCGTTTTTCCAAAGAAGTGAGATAACTAACATCGTCTTTAAATCTGTAAATATCAATCTTGACCTGGTCAGTGGAGAGATTATTATCCCAAATTTGGAAAGACTGTCTATCGCGCGTGCTAATTTGAGAAAATTGCGTATACACCCGGAAATAACTGTTACTTAAATGATCGGAACCGATAGTCTCAAAACTAAAGGTGTAATCTTCAGCTAAAGTTTCAGTAGAATCTTTTAACGGCAAACCTTGAGCAATTCTTACTGTATAAAGCTGAGACTTGTTCAGGGCTTGTGGAACAAAAACTAAAGTCCGGCCGTGTTTCTCAAAACGGCCTTCGGTTTTTGGTTCAATGGAAAAATATTTTTCATAATCAATAAAATTATCATGACTGAACATGATTTCAATACCACTCTCCACAGGGACATTGGTCGCCGCCTGGCGCGGTATACTATTTAAAACTTTAAAATTATCTTTGACTTGAAATGCCCAGCTATAGTCCCTCTCTTTTTGTTCACCGCTTTCATTATAATATGAAGTACTCAGGGAAACCTTGATTATCGTCCCGGCTGTCAGTGGTTTATCAGGAATCAGCTGCCATTCAGTGGTAGAGATTTCTTTCAGCTGAAAGTCAAACCTCGGCTCAACCGCTAAATATTTTTTTAAAGTTTTGGTTTCAAACTGTTCCTTGCTTTTTAAAATATAATAACTATCAGCGGTGACACCCAAACTATCACTCTTAGCCGGCACCAGTTCAAAATTATCTTGAGCGTTGGCGGTACTGACCATTAGCTTAGAAAAACCCCGAAACGGATTATCACCTTTCTGAATTTTATCACCCCAAAAATGCCAGACGCCAAATGCCAAAGCAGCGATCAATGCAAAACCAACAAGCGGTGCAAAAATTTTTGGGTTAAAAAATTGCTTCAACTTGGCAATAAAACTAAAATTGGTCATAGATTTCCTTTGTGGCCGCTGCATCAGAATCTTATTTTTTAGCGCTGTCTGAAATTCTTCTGACGGAGGTAAAGCGGCATATTTTATTTGATTAATTTTCGCCTCTACTTCCTGTAACGACGGTTCAATGCTTTTATTACGGTTAGTTGTCTTTAAATTGTTAAATTTCTTCTTAAAATCCATATTTTTTATATTTTTTCTTAAAATTTTGTAAAGCACGATGAATTAGCACTCGCGCATTATTTTCGGAGATTTTCAGGGTCAAAGCAATCTCCGCTGGAGTCAATTCAGCAAAAAATCTTAAGTTTATCACCCGAGCATAACGCTTGGGCATTTTTGCCAACACCCATTCAATGTTTTTTATTTCATGTGGATCGCGAATAGTTTCCGGTAAGGATAGCCGCTCAGCATTCTCCAGAATATCTTCGTCAGGCAAAGCGACCTCTTGCTGCCGCCCTTTTCGGCGATAATAGTCAATCAAATTATTAGTGGCAATTCGATACAACCAGGCGCTAAAGGCATAACCTTGATATTGATATTTTTTTAAATTACAAAATACTTTTAGAAAAGTTTCTGATGTTAAATCTTCAGCCACAACTTTGTTGCCAACTCTCTTATAAATATAACCGTAAATTTTTGGCAGATAAAAATTATAAAGCTGCTCAAAAGCCTGCTCATTGTTTTTTGCTAACTCAACGATTTGAGCTTCCTGAGGCAGATGATTGCTCTCTGAAGCTAGAAATTCTTCTGTCATAAATTATAACGAAGAAGAAAAGTAAAAATTACACTTATATTTTCTCATTTTTTGTTAAAACAAGCAAATATTGTTGATGATCAGCACTGAATAATTACAAAACTGCCGAAACAACGGCAGTTTTTTTGTTAATCTTTAATTATTGTTAACAACCTTTAGTTGCTGGTGTATCCCGGAAAATTCTGAGGCAACACCTCTTCCATGGTATATTGATTGAATTGTTCAACGGTAAACAGATCAGTAAAGCTGGCGACTGCATTAACCGGATTGTCCAAAATGCCCAGGAAATAACCGCCAATCTGCCCCCAACTGGTTTTAAATTTAGTGGTCGCTGGTTTTTGCGGATACCAAGTAACTAACTTCTTGTCGAGATGGTAACCAGCTAGTGCCCCGGCGCCGTCACCCTCAGTGCCGACCACTCCCTTTTTCTGAACTCGTACCCAGAGTTTTATCTTAAAATTATTATTCCATGCGACCGATAAATTGTTGAGACTAAATGTTTTAACAGTCACATTCAATGGATCTGAGGCTGAAGTCCAAAAACTATCATCACTCCAGACTTCAACATTGTCAGAAACAATCGCCACCTTATAAACATCAAGCTGAGTTTTTTTATTAGCACAACCACCAGCAGCGATGGTTAATGGAATATCAATAGCTGAGGTTTCCACTTCACCCTCGCCTTCCACTTTGTGGCACTCCCAATTATCACCTTTTACCTGAATGGTTAATTTGGTTAATTTTGTGTTGTTATCTGTCTTAGTATAATCCAGTCCCATTTTGACATTGCCAATACCCCACCAAACATCAACATTATATTCTGGAATAAAGAAAGCATTGGCAGGAGTACCTTCGTGCTGGTGCCAAGAGACAAAAGTAGTGCCGCGTTCTGTATGATTATCTGTCGTTGGTTTATACATCGTGAAACTAAAATCATATTCTTCACCAGCCACAATGCTCTGATTAAATTCGACGGTCACATAATTAGGTCTTTTGAATTTAAAATTTTTTGTGCCGGCACTGGAAGTAAAATTAAATTTACCCTCACTGCCCGTCACTCTGATTAAATTACCATTAACCCAAACATCAACATTCGACAACGGATTGCCTTCATCATCAGTTGCGGTGCCAGAAATATAGCCGACAGTGGCCGGGCTCATTTGTTTGTTTAAAGTCACATTGCTTAAAGGTTCAATAACCTTATTAGTCTCTTCCAGCCGGGCATAACCTTCTTTGATGAACCTAAAAGTATAAGTACCACCATTTAATAAGAAGCCATACTTACCCTGACTGTCGGTGAGTGCTTCTAAACCAGTGCCCTCTACCCTCACCCGAGCCCAAGACAAGGGTGCACCGTTTGGACCAGTGATTATCCCATTGACCAAGGCTTTCTTGTCAAGATTAATTGTTCTCTCTTGAGTGGCCTCAACATTTTTATCAAAAGCATAGGTTTCAGTTACGGTCCGATAGCCTGCCAATGAAACTTCAACCAAATAATTCGCGGTGTCAGGCCGACTTTCAAAAATAACATTACCCAAAGAACTATAAAAAGCCTCACTGCCTGTCGTTTTTGTTTCCACCCCACCAGTTGCTGTATTAGTCAATTTAACTGTCACGCCATTCTGAGGATCACCATTCTCATTATTAACCATAATTCTCAAATACGGATACTGCACCGTCCGCGGTTTTTCTGTTACTGTTCGTCTGGCCGCTAAAACATTATTATCTTCATTGGTTTCCACAATCTCATTATTATAGTCAACTTTCATCAGTACATGCACAACTGTTCCCAAAGGCAAATTGGCTGGCAGCGTACCCTGCAGATAAACTTCACGTGCTGCCTTTTTGCCCAAAGTACCTAAATTTTCTTCAGCAATTTTAACCGGGTTAGCGCTGCTAGACCCCGTATAATAATATAAAGCAACCTTAACATTATTAACTGGCGCAACATTATCATTGAACACTTTGCCCCACTGGGCTAAATAAACACCATTATAATGTGGTCCAGAAGTATAACCGTTAATACCCTTTTCAATTTTCAAATCCGGAGCTGTTAAATTAATACTCGCCGTCTTAATATTATTAGTTTCATTGGTCTCGTCAATTGTGTTATCTGGATCTACACTAGCTCTGACCGTATAATTGACAGCTGGAGAAACATTGGCCGGCACGGTCCATTTAACGATTTTCATCGTACTGATATTTTTAGCAATATTAGGAATAACCAAGCTAGCTGTTGGATTACTTGAAGTATTATCACCATAAAAATTAACTTTAATGTTGTTGGCTTTGGCATTACCAGAATTTCTGACAGTAATTTTCCAGGAGACCTGTTGGCCAACCTTAGGCTTGGTTGGTGATGGTTTTAAAGATTCAATAAATAAATCACGACCAGCCTTGACCACATTAATCAATGTTTCCGCTTCATTATTTTTTTCATTACTTTCGACAATCTTATTATCGGCATCTACCGTCACCTTAAAAATCTGCGCCCCATTCATATTAGCCGGTAATATATAAGTGTAAGTCGCTACCACTCTGCCGTTTTTGGATATGTTGGTATAAGTTTTTTCATATATAGCAACACCATTAAAGAAAAATTTAACCTTGAAGTTTTTAGCTGCTGCCAAGCCAATGTTTTTCACCACAGCTTTAAGGTTAATTTTATCACCGCCCATTACAGATTTAGGAGTGCTTGATAAATCAGTTGACACCACTGACAGATCGGGTTTATCAGCTTCTAAAACCTCAAACTTTTTTTCAGCTTGATTGTTCTGTTCATTTAGTTCAGTCACATTTTTTTCCGGGTCAACAATCACTTGAAAAAGCTGCCCACCCACCCAAGTACTCGGAATCTTATAGCTTTTACTTAGGGTTGTTTTACTATTTTTAATTAACGACGTCACTGTTTTTTCATAAATTTGAGTTTCATTAAGAAAAAAACGAACTTTAAAATTGGTTGCCTTATCAGTTCCACTATTTCTAATCAGCGCTTTAAAAGTCACGGTGTCTCCCGGTTTGACAGCGGCTTTATTCCAGCTCAAATCATCGGCTGTTACCACTAAATCCGGACCAATTATTAAAATATTATTTTCTTCTGTTTTTAATTCACCTTGAAAGAATAAATTTTCTGTTGCCACTGCCCCGACCGTTACTGGTACAATGAACACAAAAACGGCTAACAAATAAATTATTTTTTTATTCATATAA
>CAYSSY010000007.1:16062-34304 GCA_964434055.1 uncultured Gammaproteobacteria bacterium
TGCCAGACATTGTTGTTTCGCGCTAAAGAAATCCACCGGGTATTAAAACCGTTTACCCAACCCATTTGTTCGCCAGCGCTCGTCACCTGAACATCCAGATCAACTTTAAAAACTTGACGCTCGCTGGTCCATTCCTCTTGAAAAACCGGTTCAATCTTCTTTACTGCTAATGATTCAATTGTTTGAAAATTTTCCTGCCACATTTGTTTCATCTTTTCATTGGCGTCCATCATATTAAGAGCGTCGGTCGTTCTCTTCTGTGCCAAAAAACCAACAAAATTTTCAACCACTGCCTTTTGGTTTTCACCAACTGCTTCAGCTTGATAATCTTTGCTCTTTCCCCATGGTCTAACTTCATTACCTAAAGGATTTGTCTTAATACTGATCGATAACTCACCCTCAACTTTTTCTGCCACTTTAGCCGCCCAATAAATCATTTCTGGTTCAGTAATAACGGTAGTGCTGCTGCGACTAAGCAACAAAAAACGATTAGGACTGATGACTAAATAAATAGCGTTGAGTTGGCCGTCTTTTTGTAGGGCTAAAAAATGATCCATTTTTATGCTGGAATCTGTTTTAAAAGTCCAACCCAATAACTCCAAACCCTTCTTCTGTTTAGCTACCTCCAAATTATCAACCTTAATAGAAATCCAAGGACCGCCGGGTGTGGTTTTACCGTCTGGTAATTTATAAAAATCGTCACGATATTCAAAGTAATATTGACAATAAGTTAAATCACCCGTTGGTGCAGCATTCATATAAGCAATCTGTTTATCGAAGACCGAATAAACAAAATCGGCATCAAATTCATCGCATAAATTATCGGCAACATCGCCGGTGATGGCCGTTCTTTTAACTTCTTTATCACCGGAATTTTGGGTGTCTTTTTTACCACAACCAGCCAAAGAAAAAACAATGACTAAAGCCAAGATTAGGACTGATATTTTTTTTGTCATATTTTTTAATTAATTATTGATTACTCCCTTATTTTCCCACCTTTGATGAATGAAGTCAAAAATTTTTTAATCTTCAAAAAATAACCATAAAATATAGCGCTTTCCTCTTCTCTTGTCAAGATTAACTTGCCCAATACCAAGAGATTGTTTATGATAAATAATATGGAAACAAAAACTGAATCAACAAGAAAAAAAATTCTCTATCTGGTCACCCATTCCGAATGGGGCGGCGCTCAAGTCTATGTCTACAACTTGGCGCTTAATCTTGACCCGCAGCGGTATGTGATTGCCCTAGCTGTTGGTGAAAAAGAGGTTGCTAGCCGGCAAAGCTGGCTTAAAGATTTAGAAAAACACGGCGTCAAAGTCTGGCATTTAAAAAGATTGATCCGCAGTATCAATCCAATTAATGATTTATTGTCTTTTGTGGAAATTTACCGCCTTTTTAAAAAAACTGATCCAGATATTGTGCACTTAAACAGTTCAAAGGCTGGTGTGATTGGTGCCGTCGCCGCCGCTTTCTATAAACATATTTTTGACAAAAAAATTAAAGTAATTTTTACCGCCCATGGTTTTGTTTTCAATGAAAAGTTACCTTGGTGGCGAAAAAAAATTTACATTTGGAGCCAGAAAATAGCTGCTTTTTTTGTTGACAAAATTATTTGCGTCTCTGAGTTTGATAAAATTTCTGCTTTGAATCTTCATATTGCCAATCATAAGAAATTTGTCACTATTCATAATGGCATAGATTTGAAAAAAATAAATTTTATTGGACAACCAGAAGCTTTAAAGCTTCTGCGAAATAAAGTTGAATCTCTTGAAGAAAAAGATTTTATTATACTAACGATTGCCAATCTCTATAAAAATAAAGGGTTGGACTTTTTAGTAAAGTCGGCAAAAACCATCGTCGAAAAAATACCCAATGTTAAATTTTTAATTATTGGCGAGGGTGAGGAAAGAAAGAGGCTTTCTTTTTTAATTAACAAGTTAAAATTAAAAGATAATTTCTTTTTATTAAGCACACTACCTCAAGCCTCGCGCTATTTACTAGCTGCTGACTTATTTGTTTTATCTTCTTTAAAAGAAGGTTTCCCTTATACTCTGCTTGAGGCTTTAGCTGCTGGTCTGCCCATAGTTGCCACACGTGTTGGTGGTATAGTAGAAATAGTTGAAGAACGTGAAAATGGTTTACTAGTCGCACCAGCTGATCAGCAAGCACTGGCTAAAGCTATTCTTGATTTATTAGAAGATGAAAAATTACGCCAAACAATGAGTATAAATAATAAAAAACGCGCTCCCAAATTTGAACTTATCAATTGCATCCAAGAAACCGAGAAAATCTACTCACTATAATTTTTTATAAAAATTTAAAAACGCTCCTAGGTACCTAGTCGAGCGTTTTTTATTTAAAATTTATTTAAGTTTTTTTATTTCTGCTTTTATAACAGCATTATTAGGATCAAGAGTTAATGCTTTTTGATAAGCATCAAGAGCGCGACTTTGATCATTAATCTCTAAATAATATCCGGCCAAAAGCGTATAAAGGTCAACACTTTCCGGATTATCTTTTAAACAATCCAGTAAAACTGTTTCTCTTAGTATTTTTTTGTCTGGCAAAGAATAAGTATATAAGTCAAAAAGATTCCGGCAATAATTAATATTAAAACTCTCCCCCTTGGAATTATTAATAGCTATCTTCAGATTTTCTTCAGCTTTTTCCGGGTCTTTCAAAAAATTGGTATAAAGATCGCCTAAATTACCAAAAGACATACTATTTTCAGGACGCTTGCTGCTGACATAAAGCCAGATATCCCGTGCGCCTTCTAAATCACCGATAATCTTTTTTATAATGCCCAAAGTCATAAAGCTCTGATAATGAAACTGCTCAGGACTGTTAATAATAGTGTTTTTGCTTTCATTAAAAGCCTTGAAATACTCATCAATTTTTTCTGATGTTAAATTTTTATCTTTAACATCAAATTTAAAAATATTTTCTAACTCGTAAGGATTGACAATATTCATCTTTGATTTATCAGCGCTAACCTTCAGCCAGATTAAACCAACCAAACCGGCAAGCACCAGCACAATTACTGTTGAGATTATAATATTTCTTTTGTTCAAAACCATAAAATTTTATCTTTAAGATAAATTAATAATTTCCTCTGTATTATATCAATTTATCTCAAAAAAACAACCCCCCCGATAAGTCGGGGGGGTTTCATTACCGTCAAAAACAGTCTTAGCTCAAACTTTCAAACTTTACCAGTTGAAGTTTTCGGTCAAGCTGGTGGAAGTCGAAGTCAAGCCGGTCACGCGATAACCGTTGGTCCATTCCATAGTATTAGTGGCAGTTGTAGAGTTATTGCCATAATTCAAGTCAGACCAAATAAAGTCATCGTCCTCGCCAGTATCAATGTCATTAGCTGACAAAGGATAGCTGGATGGGAAAGAATCATCACCTAAAAGGGTAATAGAAACTGTGCGACCGCTGGTTTCTGAAGTTGTTACACTGGCTCTCAATTCATAAGTTCTGGAACCGCCAGCTGGAATGGTGCGATATTCACCACCAGAGCTGGTGCCTTGAGTATAATCAGAACCAGTATCAAACAGGATGCTTAAACCATAGACGCCGCCTTTACCGTCAGATGATAATGGGTTGAATAAAGCATCAACATTTCTGGCGCCGTTATTGGTTAAGTTAGTATCCGTGTCTGTTTCATAAAGTTCAAAACTGGAAACCGTGGCGGAAGTGGTCGAAACCACGAAAGCGGCTTTATAGAAACCGACATCGCCAGCGGAAGGAGCAGTAACTTTGAACTTAAAGACTGGTCTGGAAGTGCCAGCGCTTAAGCTAGCTACGTCAACAAAGGAAACGGTTGGGACAGACTTATAGAGTGAGAAGGTGTTGCCGGAGAAAGTACCGGACTTGTTAGCAGCTGCAATTTCGCTACCGGAAGAAACACCTTTACCAACATAAGAATCTTCAACCGCGCTTAAGGTAACGCCATGACCGGATGAAGCTGGACAACCAGAGCCAACGCACTGGAAATCAGCCTTAATAGTCACTTTTTTACCAGTGGTACCTTTGGTAACAACCAAAGAGCCATCGGGGATAGTAACAGTGACCATCGCAGTCGTAGTTGGAGTAACTGAGCCAACTTCGGTCGCGCCATCGTATACATAAACTTTGGCGAGATCATTAGTGGCATTACCACTATTGGTGGAAGCGACGGCAAAAGTTAAACCGGTAATCTTAGCATCTTCATTGGTGGCAGTAATCCGCATTTCACCGATAGTGACACCAGTTGAACCGGCAGTCACTAAAGCGGCAGTCGGATTAGAAGCATCAGTGGCAACTGTTAAAGAACCAGTTGAAGCAATGTACATGGTGCGACCATGGCTGCTTGTGGTTTCTGGAGTAACAGTTGTTGCGCTATCAGCGCCGACAGCAGTCACACAATCAGTTCCGGCAAGACCAAACGCATGGGTTGAAGCATTGGCCGCGTTTGCGGAAATGTCAGCCTTCAAGGTTAAAGTCTTGGACGTGCCTTTAGTAATTACTAAAGCATTGGTCAAAGTTATGGTTGAAGTGGCTGTGACAGCACTGGTTGACTGTTCACCGCCTTGCGGGGTGTTCAGAGCAGTGGCGCCATCATATAAAGTGATGTTCTGGATATAGTCATGAAGATTAGCAGAAGAAGCTTCGTGTCTCACTTTGACATTGGTGATCTTGACATCTTCACCGGAATTGGTGGCATCAAAAACGAAGTTAGCAAACGTAAAGCCGGAAGTACCAGCAACCACGGTTTGGGAAGCTGGGCTGGCGCTGGTGGAAATTAAGAGACCACCAACCTTGACCGTCACAGTGTCTAAAGTGACAGCTGAGGACGGAGAAGCAGTTACAGTTTGATTAGTGACATCGCCTTTGGCCACGAAATCAGCCGGGGTGTCAATTGTCAAAGCAATGGTATCGCCGCTGACAAAATCAGTGTTCAAATCACCTTTAACAGTATACTTGGTAGTACCAACTGGCACGACAATTGTGTCGGTTGAAGTGGCACCATCAGTACCGGTGTTATCAGTGATGTCAAACGGACCAGCCACGACTGTACCAGCCTCATCATAAACTGTTAAGTTAGTGACATCGGCTATAGTCGCAGCGCTGGCTGAAATAGCAACATTAAGATTTAAACTGGTAATGTTAACTTTTTCACCTTTAGCCTGCATGTAGAAAGCACCCAAAGCCTGCTGGGTTGAACCTTCGGCAATGTTGGTGGCGGCTAAAGTCGCTTTAGAAATCGTTAAAGTACCCACGGAAATTGTGCAGTCAGGACCATTGAAGTATGGAGTGGAAGTATTGGGGTAAGTCGGGTTGATATAGAAACCATAAGTCTTACCTTTAACTTTCACATCGGTCTGCTTTTCAAAGTCGAAAGAAATTGTCCGGGATGAACCGTCAACAATATCGCCTTTAAGAGCAAACTCTTTGTTTAAGCCTTTCTTAATAACCACTGGGTTAGAGCTTAAATCAAAGAAAACTTCCTTGCTGGCAACCTTGGAAACAGTGGCCACCTGAGTCCCATCAACCTCTAATTTAAGATTGGCGAGATCAGCATCGGCGGCCGTACCATTCTGATAAAAACGAATGGCTTCAACTTGCACTTCTTCCACTGAATTGTTTGACAATTTCACAGCGGAGAAAATGTAGTTGGTAGTACCAACTTGCTTGGTCGCAGCTGAAGGATTGTTACCACCAGCAGCAGCTGTAATCGCACCGATTGTAATGTTGTTGTTCATGGTCATGCCATTACCAACAACTGGTAAGGTGCCGGAAACAGCGGCGTTACCAGAGAGTTTAACCTCAGTCAATTCCAATGTTACAACATCACCTGTTTGTAAGGTGGTGTGCATATTGGCTGCTAAGTAATAACTCTTAGTGGTACCGGCGGCAACTGTAATGTCATCATTGAAAGTCACATCATGGACAGAGCCTAAAGTCTTTTCAGTGCCTAATTGCTTGTCAGTTGCGGCATCAATTAAGATAACGCTGGCAATGTTGGAATCATTGGAAAGACCGCCTCTCTTGACTTTAATGGAATCAATCACGGCATTGCCATCAGCGGCGGCGGTAAAGTTCACTTTGGTGAATTTTACGCGCTGTGCGCTTTTAACAACGGTGGTTGAAGCTGGGGTATCTGAAGCTAAAGAAACTGTCACACCAGAACCAGTGACTGGAGTCACGCCTGGGCCAGCGACAGTAGCAATACCAGCTTCACCGGCAGTGATAGAAGTGCCGGCAGTATAACCAGACAAGCTAGCGGCTGACAAAACAAATTTCCATTGGAATTTGTTGGCATTGAAAGCGGCTTCATCGGCAATTGGCCGTTTGGTTGAACCGTCAATGTAATAAGTGGTTGAATTACCAGTTTCCTTGACTAAAGTCCCAGTGGGATAAGTCGCGGTGGTAATTGCTGAACCCACAGTATAGTTAACAAAGAATGGATCTGGAACATCCTGAACCATCTTGTTCCAATTGTCACCATAAAGTGACTTGGCAATTGCTTCGGTCGTAACGTGTCTTAAGACGCCGCTTGGTTCCACCGCATAGACCTTGGGGTCTGTGGTGATCTTAACCATATAAGTACCAGCGCGGTACGTGACGTTGCCACCGATAGCATACGATTCTAATTCACTTTGAGAAACAGTCACTACACCAGTGAAACCTGCATACCAAGTTTTAAATGTTTTCTCATTTGGGAAAACATAACGCTTGCTATCAGAACCAAGATAATAGACGGCTGGATTGCCATCCATCTTGATCAAATCACCAGCAGAAGCAGCTCGAGCGACATTGCTGACGCCGGCTACTAAAGTGAGTGCACCCAAAGCCCATAGTATTGTGGCAAAAACCACAAACCAGGTGAAATATCTGCGTAAACTTTCTGTCATTTTATAATTTACCTGCCCTAATTTTTTCGTCTATTATCGGATCCATCCGATAATGCTAGAAAAAAATAGAGTAATTTATTAATAACCTTTGAGATTCGATTCTGTTGACTCTCGCTTTAATTAACGCGAGTCGACCTTTTAAGGGTTACAGAATCTTTTTAATAACTTTTTTGATTTTTATTTTTTTAATTCGACCTTTGAATTAATAAAATTAATTAACAAAATATATTATTTTTAGCGTCCAATAATCATTTTAAATTCAATAACTGGCTGTTCTAATTTTTTAGTATTAATAAGAGGCACAATCGGAGTTGTAGTTGAGTTATCTTCCCCGCTCTTTATTTCTTCATCATTTAATTGTTCTGTGCTAGTTGTACTCACTCCCTGAACTTCTTCAATTCTTTCCTCTGAATTATTCTGTGTTTCATCGTTTCCAGATTCAGCACTTAATGTAACCTGTGCCTCCTGAATCAACAAATGGGCCTCTTTTACAGCATCCAAAGCTGGTTTCAGATCATTCTGGCTTAAGTACTTTTTGGCTAATTCAATCGCTATTAAAGCTCGTTCAACTTTTGCATTATCAAGCTCTAAATCAGCGACCTGCAATTGAGTTTCACTAATCTTACTATCTATTAATTGACTAACTTCCTTAATTTCTTCTTGCACATAGTCTTTTTGGCTTAACACTTGATCAACGGCAACTGCCACCACCTCCAAACTTGCCTCATCAAACATATTTAAAGTTTCGTTAATTTGTCCGGCAATCTGTGAATCTAATTCTCCGGGAATATCTTGGGTTGTCCTGGTTAAATTATTTCGATAATCTTTTATTTTACCATCAACATATTTAGCCATGGCTACAACTTCACCAGATTTTTTTTCTTTACTTACCTCATCCATCATTGTCCTAACCTTAGAAACACCATTTTTTAAAGTTAATAAAGCTTTATCTATTTGTTGATCAGTATTCTTATTCTTTTCTTGAGCCAACTTTTCCATCACCTTACCTAATTCTTGAGCTCTCCTGCCCACTCGGTCAACTTCCAATTTTGTCTTTTCATCTGTTGAAAAACTTAAAGCGATACGCGCCTGCTCTAAAGTGACTTTAACTTGATATAAATTATCTCCGGGCAATGATTCTTGAGCGCTGCTATAAGTCGCGAGCGATCCGCTGACGATTAGTAAAATAACCGCCACGGCTGAAATGGATGATGTTAAAAATGAACGCGAAACCAAAACTTTTAAAAACAATTCAGACCAACTTGATTTCTTGTCGTCAGGACAAATTTGCCACAACAAAAGATTACGCTGTTTTTGTTTCCATTCAGCGTCTGGTTTTATCTCTTTCAGTTGTTCTAATTGTAACCTGACCTTTGCGTCTTTCATATTATATATAAATTAACTTAAGAGGAAATTATTTTTTTGAGTTCAGCCATGGCTCGAGATAAGGCAGTTCTAATAGCGCCATTTTTCTTTTCCATTATCTGAGCAATCTCCGTGGTCGAATAACCATCTACAAATTTTAATAAAATTATTTCTTGCCATTCTTCATTATCCAACTCCTTAACTGCTTTAAGAATACGTTCCTGTTCTAAATTAATAATCAGATTATTCTCACTGCCATAACCGTCACTCGTCACTTTATAACCTTTTTCAATACTGACTGTTTCTTTGGCACGACTACGATAATGATCAATCACTAAATTTCTGGCTGTTCTGTAAAGTAGTGCCTGAACATTTTTTATTTCTTGATCAGTTTGTAAGATATATTCAAATACTTTTAAAAAACAATCACTGGTTAAATCTTTAGCGGTTTCATCTGATGAAACTTTAAAAAAAATGAAACGATAAATTCGCTCAATGTAATGATCATAAATTCTACCGTATGCTTCACGATCGCCGTTTTTTAATCTAACTATCAGTATTTTTTCTTCAAGTGTGTTCATTATATAAGACGCTATTTTAATAAAAGTGTTACAAAAAATATATTATAAGAAAAATAACCGAAAACACTTGGCGATTTTTTGGCCAACTACTCATTAAAAACCAATGTCTGTCCACCAATAACAGACTAAGGGTAAAATTATATATCCTGCTAATCTATCTTAGACTATACTAAAAAAATACGATTTCTAAAAGGGGTCTTAAATAATTACTTTGTTCTACTTGCACTAGCTTTTTAATAGGCATATAATAAATTTGTCTACACTAGTGTAGACAAATTTTCTTAATTTGTCAAGTATATGGCTAACATTATTCGTTTAACTCCTTCACAAGCAGCTCAACTTTTTGGGGTCAATGAACGATCAATTAGAAGAGCCCTAAAAACTGGTGATTTACGCTATATTATTGTTCAAGGACGCTACAAAATTAATTTTGAAGATTTAGTAAAATGGTCACAAAAAATGCCTAAAAGAAAACAAAAAATGGATTCTGTTGGCATTGGTCAGTTTGTGGATAAATGGAAAATAACTAACACAAAATTCTCGCCTAATGAAAAAACTGCTAACTTAAAGGCTGAAACAATAGAGACAGAATAGTTTTGTAAAAACTTAATTTATAAAAAATGTCTACACTAGTGTAGACATTTTTAATTATTACAAAAAGTAAATTTGTGCTTTATAAAAAAAATATTTTTTAAAATTAATTAAATTAATTAAAAATAATTATTATTAATTTGTGTTATAATATGTTTATAGTTTAATAACTCAACCACCAGTGCTATATGATAAAAAAAAATACTAAATTAAAAAATTTGGTCTGGCTATTATTTGTAATTAGCTCTTTATTTTTGGGCATAAATGCTGATGCTGCCACCACTGTCGGTTCAAATATTAATACTGCTGGCACTCTGACTGTGACTGGCAATATCCTGCAAGGCGCTAATAGTGCTATCTACCAAAATGATCTACAAGTTTTTTTAGCTTCTTCCACTAATTACTCTGTGGTTGTCGGAACTGAGGCGGGAAAAAATTTAAATAATAGTGGAATCTACAATGTCTTTCTTGGTTATCAGGCGGGGTATAACGCGACAAGTTCCGAAAATAATATTGGGATTGGCTATCAGACTTTATATAATACAATTGGTGTTAGCACATCTAATTCTGGATCGGATAATATAGCTATTGGCTATCAATCACTTTATTCTAATATTAGTGGATACCGAAATATTGCCGTCGGGGATTATTCTTTAAAAGACAACACATCCGGTATTGAGAATGCCGCTTATGGTAGTTCGGCCTTAACTAAAAATACTATAGGATGGGCCAACACAGCCATTGGAGATTATTCTCTACCAGAAAATATAACTGGTGATAGTAATACTGCTGTTGGTTATAACTCTCTGTACTATAGTATTACTGGTTCTGATAATACTGCTGTGGGTCAAGGTGCTGTTGGATGGATTACTGAGGGCTCTTGGAACACAGGGGTAGGTTATGAAGCCATAGGATATACTTATACAAGGGGTTTTGCTAATACAGCCTTGGGTTATCGGGCAGGACGTGGAAATTCTACAGGCTACTCCAATGCCTCCAGCACTTGGGTTGGCTATCAGGCCGGCATGAATATTCGAACTGGCAACAGCAATATTGCTCTTGGTTATAAAGCCGCTGACAACCTAACTACTGGTTCTAATAATATTATCATTGGTTATGATATTGACGCGCCATCAGCTAGCGCCTCAAATAGAATGACCATTGCTAATGCTATTTTTGGCACTGAACTTTCAGGCACAGGCACGACTATTGCCGGTAAAATTGGTATTGCCACCTCAACACCCGCTGACTTATATGGCTTTACGGTAGCCACTTCAACCCTGCAATATGGAAACATATATATTCGCGGTAACGCCACTGTCTCTGGTACTGCCACTGCAGCCACAACAACCGCAACCACTGCTTTAATAGCTCCTTCGGGCACTACCCCGAGCGCTGGCGACGCTTGTACTGACACTCTGGTTGGTGCTGTTAGGATTGATACTGATGCCGCTGTCGGTAGTCGAATTATTTGGTGTGATGGCTCAAATTGGCAAGCAAATTAAACTTAAAAATTTTAAAATTAAACTAAGCCTATGCTCAAAAAAATTATCTTTTTTTCTTTGCTGGTAGTAGCAATATTCGCGGTCAATGTGTTTTTGGTTTCTGAAACCCAAGCCGCCACGACTATTGGAGAAAATATTAATACCGCCGGCAATCTAACAGTCACTGGCAATATTCTTCAGGGACCAAATAGCGCAATTTATCAAAATGATTTACAAGTGTTTAATGCTTCTTCCACCAATTATTCTGTTTCAGTCGGGACTGAGGCGGGGAAGAACTTGACCAATGCAGGCATTAATAGTGTTTTTGTCGGTTTCCAGGCTGGGTATAACGCGACAAGCTCATATAGTAATATTGGAGTAGGTTATAAATCTCTTTATAGTCTTACTAATAATGGCGGTTGGAACGTGGGGGCTTTTAATATAGCCATTGGCGAGGAAACGCTTTATGCCAATAAGAGTGGTTGGAATAATATAGCAATCGGCTATCAAACTTTAAAAGAATTGACCACTGGTTCTAATAATATAGCTATTGGTGGAGTTCGTCCTCTTTCATCATTAACTACTGGCGGTTATAATATAGCCATTGGTGACGAAGTTTTAGAGGAAAATATTTCCGGAGAGGGCAATGTTGCCATTGGTTATTTATCTTTTGCTAATAATACTAATTCATATAATACTGCACTTGGTTATCAAACCGGTGCATACAGCACGACGGGGACTAAAAATACCGCGATTGGCAGTGATGCTTTGGGCTGGTTTTCTGAAGGTTCATGGAATACGGCAGTTGGGGCAGATGCTCTGGGCAGAAATGACGGAAAATCATTTGCCAATACCGCCTTTGGCTATCAAGCTGGTAGGGCTGGCTCAGCTGGTTATGCCAATGCCTCTAGCACCTGCATTGGTTCTCAACCTGGCGTAGCTATCACAACCGGATCTTCAAATATCGCCCTTGGTTATAAAGCCGCCGACAACCTGACCACCGGTTCTAACAATATTGTCATTGGTTATGATATTGATGCGCCATCGGCCACTGGTTCTAACAGAATGAGTATTGGTAATTTGATTTTTGGCACAGGCATTGACGGCACAGGCACTTCACTTTCCAGTGGTGCGATTGGCATTGCCACCACCACTCCAGGGGGAACTTATGGAGAAAAATTGACAGTTACCGGTTCCGAATATGTAACTGGAAATTTGACTGTTGGGCAAATGATGCTGGCTAATGGGTATGTGGTAACTAGCTTACCTGCAAGTTGCACGCCTGGCGCCGTAACAAGAGCCACTAATTCAGACGATTGTTCTAATGGCGGAGGAAATGGCTCTTTGTGCGTTTGTAATAATACCGGCAATGGCTGGGTGTTATTGCTTAATTATTAGTTGATAGAAAATTTGGCAAGTAAATTAAATATAAAATATTTTTATAATTTAATCCAACCCTATGCTCAAAAAATTTATATTTTTTACTTTGCTGGCAGTAGCAATATTTATGGCCAATGTGTTTTTGGTTTCTGAAACCCAAGCCGCCACGACTATTGGAGAAAATATTAATACCGCCGGCAATTTAACAGTGACTGGCAATATTCTTCAAGGACCAAATAGCGCGATTTATCAAAACGATTTGCAGGTGTTTAATGCTTCTTCAACCAATTATTCTGTGACAGTCGGGACTGAAGCTGGTAAAAATATGTTGGATAGTTCAAAATATAATGTTTTTGCGGGTTATCAAGCAGGATATAATGCCACTAGCAGTGTAAATTATAATGTAGGTGTTGGTTATCAATCTTTGTATAGTGCGGGGAATAATGGTTCTTGGAATAGAGCTATGACCAGCGTGGCTGTTGGCTACCAAGCCCTTTATTCCAGTGTTGAGACATTCGATAATACTGCTCTTGGTTATCAATCAATGTATACTAATACCACCGGATACCAAAATACGGCTGTGGGTGGTTATTCCCTGTTTGAAAACACAACCGGTCTTTATAATACAGCTGTCGGTGATTATGCCGCTCAAGGTAATGTGACTGGAGAATACAACACCGCTCTTGGTTATCAATCTCTGTATTATAATACTGCTGGTCTCGGTAATACGGCTGTAGGAGCTGATTCACTTGTGTCCTTTAGAGAAGGTTCTTGGAATACAGCCGTAGGATTCAGCACTTTGTTAAATGAAACAAAATCTTTTGCTAACACTGCCTTGGGTTACGAAGCGGGTAAAGGACATTCTACGGGCTATGCTAATGCTTCCAGCACCTGGATAGGTTATCAGGCTGGCATGAATATCCGAACTGGAAGCAGTAACATTGCTCTCGGCTACAAAGCAGCCGATAATCTCACAACTGGCAAGGGTAATATCATCATCGGCTATGACATTGATACACCAGCAGCAACTTCTGACTATACCCTTAATATCGCCAACCTCCTCTATGGCTCTGGTCTCGGCAATACTGGCACGACCATGGCCACTGGTTCAATTGGTGTCGCCACCACCACTCCTGGCGGCTGGTATGGTGAGAAATTTACAGTGGTTGGTAATACTTACACACGAGGCACAGCCACCACTACTGGTGATTTTGTGGTTGGTGATGGTAATTCAACAGCCACAGCCACAGTGGAAATTGGTGATGTGGATACAGCGGGGTGTATAAAATTAAGAGATGCTGATGCTGACGGCTGGACATATTGCTATGCTGAAAATGGCACTTTAACCTGCAGCACAACTAATGTTTGTAATAAATAATTATCTATTTTTGTTATTAATAAAAAAATATGAGGCAAAAAATAACGTTTATCTTTATATCTTTCATACTGACATTAGTCTTCCCTGCTAAGTTATTAGCAGCCGATCTAACATATGACGCTGATTCCTATATTGAACTAACCAGCCCTGCAATGACGCTAACTGTTTTAAACGGCAGCACAGCGGATTCAGTCACTGTCAATGCCGGCAATATTCAAGTAACTATGTCAGCTGGCCAGACTTTTACTTTAAAGTCAAATAATGGGTGCGATTTAAGTTCTAACTCACTAAATCTGCCAAATACCTGTAATTCTGACAACTCCAGCCAAATTGTTTTAACTGTCTCCAGTACTCAGACTATTACCATTACACCAAGTTTAACTGTGATCTGCACGACCTCAACTACTGGCGGGACCAGTAGTGGCGGTGGCGGTGGTTCTTCAAGTGATACCACACCTCCAACTGCTCCATCTAATATCCAAGTAAGTGACCTAAAAACCGGCAACTCTTTAAGAATAATTTGGACCAAACCTCTAGCAAATGATTTTTCTTATGTTAAAATCTATCGTTCAATTGTCTCGGGTGACTTAGGAACATTAATACCGGATGCACAAACAGGAATAAGTTTTGTTGATACTGGCTTAACAAAAAATCAAACCTATTATTACACTTTACGCTCAGTTGATTCTAGTGGCAATGAATCAGCCAACTCAATTCAAATTTCTGGGAGACCAACTGAACTTGAAAGTTCAAGCCAAGAAATTACTGGCACGACAGAAACTACTATTTCCTTAAGCGACAAATCTGCTTCGGTTAATATCCCTGCCGGTGCTATCACAGGTACAGCCACTGTTAACATGAGTCAGTCAACGAATTTTACCTTACCTCTTGGCAACTATGGTGTCGCTGGTAATCAAGTTTATAATTTACAAGTCATCTCGGGCAATAATAATATAACCAATTTTTCTCAGCCTTTAACTCTGACTTTTGCTTATACTGACAGTCAGATTACCGGCCTAATTGAAAGCAGTTTAAAAATTAATTACTGGGATGAAACAAACAAAAAATGGGTTGTCTTGTCAAGTACTCTCAATATGGAGACTAATACTCTCATAGCGACAGTCAACCACTTAACTGTTTTTGCAATCATTGGTGAAAAATCAGCTGAAGCAACAACTGGTAGCCTAGCTAAACTAAAATGTTCGGCTAAAGCGCCAGTCAATGATCCTTGCCGCAGCGTTTATTATTTAGCCAACAATGGCAAGCGCTATGTCTTCCCTAATCAAAATACCTATTATTCTTGGTATGCTGACTTTTCTCAAGTAATTGAAATTTCAGCGAGTACTTTAGCTGATTATCCGATTGCTGGAAATGTGACCATCAGACCAGGAACATATTTAGTAAAAATTACCACTGATCCAAAAGTCTACGCGGTGGAACCGGGCGGCAAACTTCGCTGGGTTGAATCAGAAACTGTTGCTAAAAAGCTCTGGGGTAACTCATGGGCCAAGAAAGTGGTTGATGTGCCAGATGCTTTTTTTGTTAATTACCAAGCCAGTAACGCCGTCGCCAATAAACTCACTAACAGTTACCCTGAAGGAAGTTTAATTAAATACTCTAATTCAAGTGCCGTTTACTATATTGAAAACAACCAAAAAAGAATGTTTAAGACAGGCACGGCTTTCTCTCAAAATGGTTTGCGTGATGAATTCATTGCTACCGCACCCGTTGACATTACTTACGAATCAGGAAAAGAAATAATCAATCTGGAAAATAAAATTAATAATGCGGCGGGTTTATGATTATATAGAGATTAATTTTAAAAAAACCCGTACAATACGGGTTTTTTTAATTATATAATTAGAATATATTTTAGCAATTTTTTTTAAAACTATTTTATTTATAAATCTTCTTTTCTCCTACCACCAAAACGGAACAATTTATTAAACCATTTACGACCGCCTGATTGATCTTGATTAACTACTTCTTCTGGTAAATTAGCGCTTTCTAGCTCTGCTTGTTCCAAAGGCGCGGCTGGTGTTTCTTCTACAGGGATATGAGGTGCCGGCTCAAAATTTTGCTCAACCGGTTGATCAATTGCCACTTCTTCTATTACTTGTTCATCTTTTTTATTCTCCTCTTTGCCTTCATTTTCTATTTGATGTATTAGACTTTCTAATTCCGCTCCCTTTGCTTCCAAATCCTTAGCTTTCTGTCCATGCGCAGTATTTAACTGTTTTTCAATTCTACGTATCTGTTCCTTTAAATTTTTAATTTGCAGTTCCTTGTCTTTACGACGCACTGATTCTTCCCACTCACGACGTCTTTGTTCTTCAAGACGCATCTCCTCTTCTTTTTTGAGTCTTGCTTCCTCGGCCTTAATCTTCTCTTCTTCTTCTTTTTTGTAAATTTCTTTTTCTAATTGCTGACCGCGAGACTCTAAATCCGAGGCTTTCTGTCCATGCGCAGCATTTAACTGTTTTTCGATATCTTTAACCTGGTTTCTTAAATTCAAAATTTTTCATATTTTTTATATTATTTTCTATATTAGAAACTAATTATAGTTTACACTATTTATTAACTTTTGTCAAATATTTTTTGAAACTACATATATTGTAACTTGCCTTGAAACAAGGAAACTAACCAATAAAAAACAGTTTAAATACTATTTATTCATAATATACTCTGCCATCTCAACTAATCTTAATGAATAAGCCCACTCATTGTCATACCAGGATAAAACTTTCAACAGGTCGCCACTCACAACCATAGTCAGGCTTAAGTCAACAATTGATGAAGCTGGATTACCAACAATGTCACTAGAAACAACAGGATCATCAGTTACACTCAAATATTTTTGTAAATTTTTGAGTCGTGCCGCTTTTTTCAAAACACCATTGACTTTAGCGACTGTGGTTTTAGTTCTGACTAAAAATACTAAATCTGTCAGCGAACCACAAACTACAGGCACTCTGACCGCTAAACCATCAAATTTCTCTTTTAGTTTTGGTTGAGTTTCTGCCACAGAAATAGCCGCACCCGACGAAGTGGGAATTGTGTTTATAGCTGCTGACCTGGCCCGACGTAAATCTTTATGCGGCCCGTCAACTAAATTTTGATCCGCCGTATAGGCGTGAATAGTAGTAAAAAAAGCCTCCTTAATACCAAAATTTTCTTGAATGACTTTTGATATTGGAGCGATACAGTTTGTAGTGCAAGAACCCATGGAAATTAAAGCTTCACCCTTATACTGCTCCTCGTTAGACCCAAAAACATATGTCGGGACAAAAGGCTTACCTTTAGCTGGAGCAGAAATAATTACTTTTTTGGCACCCGCCTGTAAATGAGCTTTAGCTGTGCCATCGTTGACATACTTGCCGGTACATTCCAAAACCACATCAACTTCTAGTTTTTTCCAGGGTAGATCTTTAGCCTCTTTGATGGCAAAAACTGGATATTTTATGCCATCAACAATAATATTTTTAGGATCTGAGGTCACGGCTCTGTTATAACTCCCGTAAACCGAATCATATTTTAAAAGATGGGCTAAGGCTGCCGTATCACTTAAATCATTAATAGCAACGATCTTGATGTGATTATTAAGCGCGGCTTTAAAAGCAGCCCGGCCTATCCGACCAAAGCCATTAATGGCAATTCTGGTAAAATTTTTTTGTTGCATATTTTTGTGGTTATGCGCAGAAAATTTTTCTGCCTTAATTACTTATTCTCTTTTCTCATTAATTATATCACTATCCTGATCAAAAAAAAATAAGGCTTTAAAAAAGCACTTATTTTAATCTTTTTGATCTAATTATTGATTATTTTTTAAAGGCAAAATTATCAGACATGCCTTTTTTCATCATCTGATAATAATAACTTAAGGAATCTACTTGACCATTCTTAAAACGCTTAGCTATTTTAGAAAAAATGTTTGCTCTGGCTATCGTGCCATCAGAAGCAATTAACTCAATTAACCAGCCTTTGTGTTCCGGGGAAAACTTCCATTTACCACCCAAAACAACAGTCAAAACTTGACCAAAATAACAACCGAAAAGTTCAACTACTACTTTTAAATTAGCTGGCTGAGCGCCCAGCCAACCATGTTCAATTATATCATCCAATCTAAAAATTGATTGTTCGTCATAATTTAAGGCAATACCAAAAGCTTCTTTAACATTCTTAATATGCAGGTCGGCGCGTGCCTTAATTTCTTGAAGAGCCTGCTGATGGTAGTTAGCATCAAAATCTGTCATATTTTTTATTTTTAAGTTTAATAATTTCAATCAAAATCATCACCAGGAAAACCCCATCTGCCATGAAGACCAGAAACTGTTAGCAATATCTTGATTAAGTTGAGTTACTACTGGCTGACTCTGCGCCGATAATTCAAAATTACTGCCTAATGCCTCCCTGACAATCTGCTCCGGAGTTTTATGATTAAGATCTTGAGATTGGGTAGTTCTAATTATGCTTTTTTCTATCTCATCACCAACCATATATTTAAAAATAAAATTAATTCATTCTTATAAAATTATAAGACATTAGAAAAAGAAAATCAATT
>CAYSSY010000008.1:0-28776 GCA_964434055.1 uncultured Gammaproteobacteria bacterium
GCTCCGAACTTAAGAAAAAGTTTGTTCATAGGTTTAAATTTAATTATTTTAATTACCTGTTATTATGAAATTAACACCAACAATTATCCCACTTTTAATCAGTTTTCGCAAACGGAATTTTGAATGTTGAATGTAGAATATTGAATGTCGAATGTTGGGCAATGAAATAAAATAAAAAAAGCCCAACTGGGCTTGATGAGGTATTTATGATTTCTTTTTTTCTTCTGTATCATCTTCTTGATGCAAACTCGCTCTGATCTGTTGTTCGGCCACAGTGACAGCGACAGCTCTCGCTACCGGCCCTAAATTTGGCACGGCGCTGTCAACCATGACTCGGGCAGCAGTTTTAATTGCCACCGTTCCCAAAAAACCTTCTTTTTTTTCTTTGTCTGGCATTGCTGGCCTCCCTAACTGTTAAATTGATAATGTTTGTTACTAGTCTTAAATTATCACTTCCCGTCTGCTTTGGCAAATAAAAAAGCTCAGCTGATAAACTCAAACTGAGCATTCTGGATGAATTTTTAAATGAATATTAGAAACCTCCTAACATGTGACCACAAATTGCGCAGAACGGCCGGCTGTTTTCGGTATAAGCGCAAGTGTGTTTTTTCTGGCGACCAAAAGATGATAAATATGCCTCAACCGAATTCTGGTCCGTTATGCGTTTGCCAAAACGTCGATAGTGGTCTAAGGCCATTCTAGTGTGATTTTGACTGTGGTCAGAAAAAACAATTTGGAAAATTTGATCCCAGACATTTACCTCGCGTTTCCGGCCGGTAATAAACACACTCATGGGACGGACGGTCGTGGTGGCGCCGTGGCCATGACTGCCAGTTGTCGGATCCTGACCAGTGACCACATAAGATGTGGTCAGACAGAAAAATGCCGTTTCCACTACATCCAGCCCGGACTCCAGTTCTTCCATTTTTAAATCCGTGATCACCAGATCAAAAAAATCACCGGCTTCAAAGGCAGTATTGATAGCCCGGATCGCTTCCTCAGCGCTTGCCGCATACAAAATTGTGTACTCGCCGGCTAACTTAGCCGCCGCTTCTTTGGCTGCCGCGATATTTACCGGCAGATCATCTGCAATTAGTATTTTCAAAGTACCTCCTTTTGGTCTTTTATTGGCAGATTGTGTCTGATATGTTTATTTTTTTGCTTTATTGGCTTTAAAAATATAATTCATAAAAAATAAAAAGTCAATATTATTTTAAACAAAAAACAGTCTTGGCTCTACAGACTGTTTTAGCAATAATTTTTAGGCGTGCCAAACAAGTATGACAAATAATATCTAGCGAAAAAATATTGACCAGATAACGGCTGACATTAACGAAAGGCCGGCAATAATTAAAAATATTCCTAAAATAGTATTAAATTTTCGCGACGATTTTTTAAACATGTTTTCTTCTAGTTGTTCAGGGTCTGCTAAAATTCCTTGGACCTCGGCAATCTTAGCCTGCGGCGCAGCCTGATCAAAGTCGGTCAGATAAACCAGCCAATCAATTAATTTTGGTAACTGCTCAGGCACCAGTAACAACCAGATGCCAAAACCGATCATAAATGAAGCCACTAAAGCGACTGGCAGATTAACTTCCTCGTCGTGATCAATTGTTAAAAAAATAGAGAAAGTGATTAATAAAAAAGTCAGTGCAAAAACAAAAAAACTTTTTGGCACCACTAGTTTTGTGTTCATATTTTTGAAAGTTATTTTCTTGCTTCTGAAACCCTCCAATTCGGCGGGCAGGCAAGTTCAGGATGACGGTTAGTTTTTACCCTAAAATTATCCCACTTTCTATGAATTTTCGCAAACGGAATTTTGAATGTTAAATATTGAATGTTGCATGTCGAGTACAAGGGCTTGGCAAATAAAAAATCGCTTCTTAAAACCAGAAGCGATCACGATTGTAACTCTTCCTCCAATAACTCGACTGAATCAACTACCCGATCCGGATGTTCCTGTTCATATTGACGTGTGGCTTCTTTTTCATCTCCCTGAACAGTGATCTGATCCAGACCGCCAGTGACAAACCCTTGCCGCTTCAATATTCTTCTTAAACGCCATTGAATCTCATAAGTCGAAAGCATACATTGCCCTCCTCTTTTAGGAGTGATAAAAAAGAAAAAAGCATTGAATTAATGCTTAGTTTTACTTTAAAAGTATCGCACTTCTTAATAAATTTGGCAAGCTGACATGGACAAGTATGAAGTTTGAAACAATTTTGAATTAACTCAATTTACGGAAAAAATTTCTATCTTTTAGAATGAATTCCATTTGACATTTAATGAAAAAATAATTAAGATTAATTAAATATCTAGAATCAAAATTTAGCTTATTGCTATGTCAAACAATAAATTGGTTCGGGATAAAGTTCCTCAGATTATTAGAGACTCTGGCCTAGAGCCAGTTAGTCGTATTGCCGACGACCAAGAATACTGGCAAGAGTTAAAAAAGAAACTCCAAGAAGAACTTAATGAATTTTTGGAAAACGATAGCAACTTAGAAGAGATTGCCGATATCATGGAAGTTCTGAATGCAATTATGGCGTTCAAAAATATTGACCCGAAAAAGGTTGAAGAAATCCGGGTAAAAAAATTGGCCGCCAAGGGCGCGTTTCAGAAAAAAATTATTTTAGAAAGTGTGAGATAAGCTTATGTCTACTAAAAGCTGCGTATTTTGTGATATCTTAAAAAACAAGAATGATAATCATACATATAATATTGTAGCGCAAAAAACTTTACAAAATCTTATTATTAGAGAAACGCCAAATTTTTACATCACACTCGATATCTCTCCTGTCACCGAGAATCACTGTCTAATTGTCAGCAAAAGACATACGACCGCTTTCACTCTTTTAAACAATAAAGAATGGCCTGAGTTTAAAAGACTCCTGAAATATATGCGCAAGAAATTCTTAAAAATTTATGGTTTCACGCCGACGATCTTTGAACATGGCACTATCCACAAACAGGCGCTACGGTCGGGCTGCATGGAACATGCGCATATTCATGTACTGCCACTGAAACATGATGTCTCTAAAAATATAATCCAGGATGGTCACGGTCTATCCGGCCAAGGCAGTTATCTGGCCATGAGTCCTAAATTTCAAAAGGACTCTTATTTATATTACGAAAATTATAAAAATTCCGGCAGTTTCTATAATGTAGAAAAAATGTCTTCACAGTATCTGAGAAAAGTTTTAGCGAGAATCATCGGTAAAAGAAACTGGAACTGGAAAATTCGCGTCAAGTCATCCGGACGCGCAGCGCTGGCGACTGAACTGGTCCAGTCACATAAATTTCTTAAAAAACATTTAACCGGTGTTATCTGAAGCATCTAAGTCTATGAAAACTTTAACAAAGATCCTTGAGCTATACCAAAAAAAATTTATCCAGCCGAATATTATTGACGGCATTCGGCAACGCGAGTTGAATAACGATTTTCCATTTTCTGTACACAACATGATGCGAACTTTTTTAAATCTCGCTCCATATTTTTTTCAAGGCTTCTATAAATATTATGAAGATCATAAACTACATAATATTGGCATAAAATTGATACATAAAAAATTTGGTAGTGTAACAAGGGTTTATCGTTATACCCTTTTTTTAATTATTGGCGCCTGGTTGGAGAAAAATATATCTTGGCGGAAAAAATTAGACTTTCTTAACTATCTAGCCCGGGTTCTTGATTACAAGATGAATCATGATCTTGTGCTACCTCATTCCGAGCTTAAATATTTACGTAAACTTATAAGCAAAAACAACAATGATAAAATTAGCAACCTCGAACTTTCAAGCCTGGCAATTCATCTGAAAGAATGTGTTGATTTTATGTTCTTGGGTGAACACCCGATCGGTTACACAACTTATCCGCCGAGCCGTTTGGGTAAAAAAATATTCGTTGTCAGGAAGTTCTATAATCTCGATTACCAAAATTTATTAACAAATTTAAAAACGGTCACTATTGCTGAAACCTATGACGCTAAACTCGCTGCTGCAATTTCCTTTGATATTTTCCGGGGCAATCTCTATGGTCTACCAAATTACCAACAAAGAATTCATGGGATGGTTTTAGTTAACAACCGGCCAACAACAGATGCGTTGTTAATAAAAAAAATTATTAATCATATCAACCGAGCACTAAAAAAACGCGCTCAATACTATCAACAGCGCACTTCAGCAGACTTGGAAGTTGAACAAGCTTTGATTTATGCCACCGAACTGCGGCTAATGTTTAATGGGAATCTGCCAGCTGCTTTAGAAAAAGATATTAAAGAAGCGGTCTATACTAACAAAATTGGCGCCGGCTTGCTTAAAAAAAATGAGGTCACGACCTATACTGAAGCCTATTTCCGCACACTAAGCAATGCAGTTACTGAAATTAAAAAAATATTAACTAAAAAAATATGATTAAAAAATCGTGGTTGGGTTTACCAGCTAGTCCTGGTGTCGTGCAAGGTGAAGCTTTCGTTTTAAAACCGAATATAAAAAGTAACACAAATAAACCCCATAAAAACGGTTATATTCTGGTGGCAAAATATATCACGCCCGATCTGGTCGACTTTATTTTCGGTGCTTCAGCCTTGGTGGTCGACGCCGGCGGCTTAACCTGCCATGCCGCAGTTATTGCCAGAGAGCTAGGTATACCGTGCGTAGTTAACACGCACACTGTATCAGCTGAACTTAGTCATGGAAAACTTATTGAAGTTGACGGAAATAAAGGCCTGATAAAATTAATCAAAGCAAATTAACGCCTATGATTCAAAATAATTTTTTAATCACTTCACGACCAACTTTAAAAAGAGACAAACTCGACGAACACTATTTAGCACAGGCTTTAAAAATTGGCTTCTTAGCCGGTTCTGGCGTGATGATTAATAAATACGAACAAGCCTTAACTGATTTTTATAAAGTTAAAAATGCGGTAGTTTTTTCTTCAGGCACTGGAGCAATTCACAGCTCTTTATTCGCGCTTGGAGTTAAACCAGGAGACGAAGTTATTATGCCAGCAACCGCGCCAGTCATGACCGCCATGCCGATTATTGCCCTGGGGGCGCGGCCAGTTTTTGTTGATATTCAAAAAAACAACTTTGGAATTAGTATAGAAAGTTTAAAGAAAAAAATTACTAAGCGCACTAAATGCATTATCTCAGTCGCCATGTGGGGTTATCCGACTAACAAAATAAAAGAACTGACTGCTTGGACCAAAGCTCGAAGACTGCCGCTCCTGGAAGATGCATCGCAAGCGATCGGCACTCTAAATCACGGACATTTTGAAGGCACTTTTGGCGCTATTGGCTGTTTTAGCACCCATGAATTAAAACTAATTAGCACTGGTGAAGGCGGTTTTTTGGTGACAGATAAAAAGGAATATGCTACCCAGACCCGCAGTTTTGCTAGATTCGGCATGATTGTTGATGAAAGCCAGAATAAACCATTGGGCAAATATGGTTATGCTAACGGCCTCAACTATAAATGCAATTCATTAATCGCAGCTCTTGGCCTATCTCAGTTAAAAAAATTAACCAAGCGACTGAGTGATCGCCGTAAAGTCGCTGACCTGTATACCAAGAAACTTAAAAGCCTAAGCAATTTTATTGAACCATTTTATTATCCCAACAAATTATCCGTGCCTAATTATTACGGCTATATTTTATTAATAAAAAATTCTGTTAAAATATCAGCTAAAGAAGTAGCGTCAGCTTTACTAGAAAATAAAATATACACTGATTTCTCAGCCTATGATTATCAGCCGCTGTATAAAATGCCAATATTTAAAAAATATGTCCAAGGTATTAAGACAGAAAATGATTTCAAAAATACAGAACACTTAATGACTAAGATTATCATTTTGCCAGCGCATGAAGGAATGACAGAAAGACATGTCAACTATATCTGTCAGGTACTCGCTAATATTTTTCTTAAGCAACAAATATGAATCATAAAAAACAAACCATGAACCTGCCCAAGCTGGGCAATAAATATGCTCTCTGCGGCTTCTCGCGCATCACGAAAAAAAGAGTTATTTGGGAACTAACTTCGGCCTGCACGCGCTCCTGTGAATACTGCTTTATTAGATCAAAATATTATCAGGAAAGAAAAAAACATCTCACTCCCCTTAAGCTGGAACAAATCTCAAAGGCGATTGACAAATTAAAATTTTTAGGCTATGGTGATGTTCAGCTCACTGGCGGAGAATTGTTCCTCAGAAGCGATGCTTTTCAAATTATCGAGAAGCTGGACAAGTCTGGATTTACCATAGCGCTCTCGACTAACGCTGACCGATTATCAAAAAAAGATATTAATCAAATATTAAAGTATAACGTGCGTTCTTTAAACCTTAGTCTGGATTCGCATGATCCCAAAATTAATGATGCCATAAGAGGCGCCGGCGCCTTTAAAAATACAGTCCGGGCGATAAAATTTATCAGCCATAAACCAATTCGGCTCAGGCTGCACACTGTGATTACAGATAAAAATAGAAAAGATATTGATAAAACTGTTGCTTTTCTTTATAAACTAGGGGTCAGGTTACATACTATTTCGTCTGAATTACCGAATATTGAAACTTATAATTATGATTTATCAAGCAAACTAGCCCAAGCTAAACAAAAGTATCCAGCAATGGAAATAGATTTATTAAGGATAAAGACAGAACCAAACCAAAAACCGCATTCTTGGCTAGGCTGTAATAACGGTGCTAATTTAATAGGCATTTATCCTGATGGCACGATTATTCCTTGTACTCTATTTTTAAAGCCGCCAAAAAAGATGGTCAATATTTACAGCGCTGATTTACCAATTATAAAAAAATATCTTACGCAGATTAATAAAAACAAAAATCATTTAAAACACCCGTGTATATTAACAGGAGTCTAGCCCATGCAAAAAACAAAATTCATTGTCCTGGACCTGGAAACTACCCAGAATCCAGGAAAAAATAATCAAAGTGAGATTATTGAAATTGGCGCGGTGGTAGTTGAAGCTGGCCAAATCAGGACCAAGCAAAACTTTAATTCTCTAGTCAAGCCGCCGTGCTTAATTCAGCCGCAAAACTTCCGTGTATCTGGCATCTCGGATGAAATGGTTGCCCGTGCGCCAGCAATATCTCAAGTTTTGCCCGATTTCTTGTCCTTTATAGCTGACAATATTTTGGTTGGTCATAACATTACCACATTTGACGGCAGAATCTTGTCTCGGGAAGCAGAGTTGCTTGAATTAAAATTAACCAATATAATCATAGACACCCTGCTGATTTCAAGAAAACTTTTTCCTAAGGAAAGAACCCATGGACTTGATGCACTGGCTAAGCGTTTTGGCTTAAAACACCAGCCAAAATATAGGCATCGAGCGCTTGATGACGCCATGTATATTGCTCAAACATTTATTGCATCCTGGCCTCATCTCCAACAATCAAATATCAACACTCTCTCCGATTTATTAAATCTATCGAGACCAAAACCCAGACAAAGTGAACTATTTTAAACCAAGGCCTTTCTCATACAAAAGGCCTTTTTTATTTTCGTATTATTTTTTAATGCCTTAAAAAACTTCTCTTTAAGAAAGTTCGAGGTTTTTGTGAATAAGGAAAAGGAACGACCCGACAATCTGCTCGTGTGGTTAACGACCAGCTTATCACTGGAAACAGTGACCGCTGCTCCGCCGCCTGATACCGAGCCCGAGGAAGACGAAGTGTTGCTCGGAACAATTGAGGACGAAGAATTACAACGACTGTTTTCCCTGAAAAACATTCTCGCCGATCAAACGCGGAAAAACCGGCCGGATCCGCTGGAATTTCTGTTTGGCTCCTGGGAACCAAGCGAAGAGCTGCGGCGAACACATCGGCGGCTGGAAATCGTGGACCGAATGTTCTGGGGATCGGTCAAAGAGATGTTCCCGCTTCCCGATGGTTTTACCAGCCACATTATCCGCAGCGGCTGGCGGGTATACGCGAAAAAAAGCCAGCAACGTCAAGAACCGAACACGGAAATCGAGGTGGTTCTAGTGCAATCAGCCATGCCTTTCGGTTTGCGCGATCTCTAAGGACGTCGTCCTTTCTAACATTCCTTCACACTGATACAACAAACCAGCGTGATTTTTAAATAATATTTAAACTTCATTACCACGCTGGTTTTTTTAATTAAAAAACTGGCTAAAACCAGCATTAACTTCTAATAAAAATATTTCTAGCTAAACTTCCATCTTGTTAAACAAATAGCTGCCTAGGGCTAAAAAAATTGCAATACTTAAAACAAGCACGACTAAATCAGTTGGAATGCCGAAATTAAAATTGCCGACCAGTGAACCTCTTAACCCGTCAACACCATAACTCAAAACATTAGCCTTAACCACCACGCTCAAAGCTTTTGGCAAGTCATGAACCGGAAACAAAGCGCCGGACAAAAAGAAAACCGGCATAATCACAAAATTGATAATGATTGGAAAAGCATGCATGTCGCTAAAAAAAGATGCAAAAGCCGTGCCAATAGTAGTAAAAAGCAAAGCAATGAGAAACATAAAAAAGAACGCCACTAAAAACATCAGCACAGAATGAGGCCAAAACCCAAAAAGCATAGTTACCGCAAGCACCATTATCCCCTGCAAAATAGCGACGCTGGCACCGCCTAAAGTCCGGCCAAACATAATCGTCAGTCGTGATACCGGCGCGATCAGAGTTTCTTTTAAAAATCCAAACTGCTTATCGGAAATAACTTCAATGCCGGAAAACATAGCGCTGAAAACAATGCTCATAGTGATAATGCCCGGTGCCAAGAACTGCAAATAATCACCCTGACCCGCTGCCGCATAAACCGAACGAAAGCCAAAACCAAAAGCGATTAAAAACAAAACTGGCTGAGCGATCGAGGAAAAAACGCGCGCTTTGGAGCGAAAATGCCTTTTCAGCTGGCGCAGCCACAGGATATAAATGACTTTTAAATTATGACTAATATTATTCATGTTTTTTTATTTAATGCTTCCATCTTTTTCTCTGTTCGCGCATCGCTTCGGCATTGGAGACGCCCTCATCACGGATGTCATAGCCGGTCAACTTTAAAAAAGCCTCTTCTAGCGAGCTGCTCGCGGTATGGGCTTTAAGTTCTGTCGGTGTGCCTAAAGCTTTAATCAAACCGTGATCAATTATAGCCAGGCGCTCGGCATATTTTTCCGCTTCCTCCATATAATGTGTGGTGAAGAAAACAGTCAGCCCTTTTTCCTGATTCAATTTTTTAATATAACTCCAGATATGATTGCGAGTTTGTGGATCAAGACCTAAAGTCGGCTCATCTAAAAAAAGAATTGTCGGCTCGTGTAAAAGGCCGCGCGCCATTTCCAGCCGGCGTTTCATACCGCCAGAAAATTCTTTGACTAATGATTTTTTACGGTCCCACAAGTCAACCAACCGCAAGAACTGTTCAATGCGCGCCCGCCTTTCTGACTTATCTAGACCATAAATAATGGCATGAAATTCCATATTTTCATAAGCAGTCAATTCATCATCCAAACTCTGATCCTGAAAAACAATACCGAACGATTTTCTGACCTTCAGCTGTTCATGAGCGACATCAAAACTATTGATTAAAACTTCACCGCTGGTGGCATGCAGTAGTGTGGTAAAAATTTTTATGGTCGTTGATTTGCCGGCGCCGTTCGGCCCCAAAAAAGCAAACATCTCTCCCTTTTTAACCTCCAGGGAAATGTTATTAACGGCGGTAAAATCACCAAATTTTTTAATTAAATTACTGACTTGAATCATGTAATAAGCTAATTAAAAGAAATACTTTGTATATTATCCCGCAACTACCAACTTTTAGCAAGGTACTAAACTAACATCAAAGGAATTATGATTGATTTGACAGCAACTATAATTGTGCTTAAAATTACGCTCATATCAATTAACCGCACATTAAAAAAACGAGGAGAGAATTATGAGCAAACACATTGGTGCTAACACGCCTTTGAAGGCCGACACAGTCCTTTTGACTGGCGACCCGCTGCGCGCTAAATACATCGCTGAAAATTTCCTTTCTGGTGTCCAGCCTTACACCACTGTCCGCGGTATGCTCGGTTTTATCGGATTGACTCCGGATGGCAAACTAATTGCTGTTCAAGGAGCAGGTATGGGCATGCCTTCGTGGGCAATTTACGTCAATGAGCTGGCCACATTTTACGGCATGAAAAAGATGATTCGCATCGGTACCTGCGGTGCTATGCAACAAGACATCCAGCTGGGCTCCATTGTCATCGCCACCGCTGCCTGTACTGATTCGGCTATGAATCTTCACCGTTTCCCGCACTCCACCTTTGCGCCGGCTGCTGATTTCCAACTGCTAATAAAGGCATACAACAAGAAAGTGCAAATGGGCCTTCTAAACGACGTACGCTTTGGCACTGTCTTTTCCACTGACCGTTTTTATACCAAATCAAATACTGATGACTTAGGTGTCTTGGCAGACTATGGCGTGCTGGCAGTGGAAATGGAAACAGCTGAACTTTACACCTTAGCGGCCGAGCTGCATTTTCAAGCCTTAACTTTACTCATTGTCAGCGATAATATCATCACTAAAGAAGAACTGACTCCAAACCAAAGAGAAGTAGTCAGTCAGGACATGATGGAAATCGCCTTTGCACTCTAACAACAAACCCTGTTCAACAGGGATTTTTTATTTATAATTTGTAAAATAAAAAGCCTCAGACGAATCTGAAGCTTAAAATGTGTCAGCGGAAAACGGCGCCGGTGGTAAAGGCTAAAACCCAAATCCCCCAGGCAAAAACAGAAAAACGAGTAAAGCGTTCCTCATATTTTGTGCTTTTCAGGGCGAGCACTGCCCAAATTAAATGCAGGAGCATAATGGCAAGCGCCAGATAACCAGCGATGGTATGAACATGAATACTGCCGCGCGCCTTAGCGCTTAAAAACATCAATGTTGTGCCGGTTAAATCGCACAGTAAACCGCAGGCAAACATAACAACCATCCATAAAAAAAGCTGGCCGCGCAAGCGCTCACTCCAAATGGCCGTGCTGTATAAAACTAAGGCCACAATAATAAACTTAACTGCTGGTGGCATAACTCAGCTCCGATCTTATTTGTTTTGAACAACGATCACCTGTTCATAACGTTCTTCAATCCAGAAGTTATCAAGCTGATCAAGAAATCCAGCACCAAGCGCGTCGAGAAAAGCAATCACTGAACCAGCCAGGTCTTTATATTTGACCACGGTGACTCGGAGTTCCCAGCCATATTCAAAGTGCACTCCGGTTTGGTTAGAGCTTTTCGTAGCACCAATATAAGCATCACTGAATAAAACAACATCAGTTTGATTATCCTTTGTGACATAAACGCCGACAGCGCGCGCGTTCTCATTCTTAACGGTAATGCTTTTATTGCCGTTAAAATCCAGCATAATCTGGACGTTGCCGACGCGCGGCAGTATGGCAATTCCATCAGTTGCCGGTACATTGATGATTTTTTTTTCGCACCCTACCACAATTAAGGACACGAGCAAAACGACAATTTTGTGTTTCATCTTTCCTCCGAATCTGAACTTATCTGTTGACTTTATTTCTGACATTAGCAGCTCGTTCGTAACCCGCCGGATGACTGGCCTTTAATTGTTCAAGCACGGTTCGATGATTACCCGTGCGTCTGACAATTTCAGCGCCTTTCACCGCGTCAAAACCAGCTTTTGTTGCTAATTCAGCAGCTCGATCATCAGCTTCCCTTTCGCGGTCACGATTGACCTTCTTGTCACTTAAATAGACAACAGCAAGCGCTCCGCCCAAGAGCAATAAATTTTTAATAGCACCACCCCGGTGATTTTCGCAAATCTCTGCCGCCCTTTCCAATATCTCTTTTTTAGCAACCGACCGTCTTTCGGTATCATTATGTTCTACGTGTCCAAATTCATGAGCGACAGTAAAAGCCAGCTCATCATCGTTTCTGGTGCATTCAATAAAGCCGCGAGTGATTAAAACGCCATCACTAGCAGCAGCAGCTAATGGCTGTTCAATATCAACGTAAGCGACTTCAATCTTTTGTCCGCTGGCTTGTTGTAGTTTGTCAACAACAGCCGTCAGCCGCGCCTCCGGTTCATTGCCGGTTTGTATATTATCTGACATAACTCCTCCTGTAAAAATACTGTTACTTGTCATCTCTGATTTTTGCTAAAATATTAGCCGCCCGTGTGCGACCGTCCGGATGATCCCGAAACAAGGATTCAATAAAACTGTCTGCACCCATTGTTTGCACAAACCAGATTACCTCACTCGGATCATAACCGGCTTGCTTCATAATCAGCACTGCTTCCAAATCAGCTTCAGTTTCCTGTTTGCGGCATCTGGCTTTTTTATTAAGCACCAGCAACCCGGCACCGACAGCCAGTAAAAGCGTATTCGTAAATAAATGTTTTTTTTCTTCGTAATATGCCTCAGTTAACTGACGCCATTTTTCTTGAAATTCAGCTTGCGTTTTTTCACCGTGTTTTCTTAGGGTATGACTAATTTCGTGTGCTATACAAAAAGCCAACTCATGATCGTTGGCAGTCAACTGAACTGCACCACTGGAAACACTGATTTGTCCGCCGGCTTCATAAAAAATTATTTCCGGGCTATCCACAAACTTAAAATCAAATGACCGGTTAACTACGGAAACAATTCTATTCTTAACTTCTTGAAAACGCTCATAAGCACTGCGTCCATCAATTATCTTATTCATCTTCTCCTCCATAAGATAAAAAACTGTTTTTTAATGTACTTTTATCTTATCTTGCCACCTTTAATTAATTTTTGCAAATTTAAAAAGCGCCATCTACAAAGACGGCGCTTGAATGAAAAATTGTGCAAACTAAGAGTCGTATTCCTCAAAGACTCCCATGACCCAGTCGACGGACCTTTCCAGCCGCTCAATTGTGTTCGGATAACGCGCAAAGCGCGCGTCAAATTCAACTTCGAGCGGCTGACCGGTTACGCTTGACCACCCGAGACCAATTTCCAATGATTTACGCTGGTCTTCTAACCATTCCGCCACTCCTTCGCCGGGTAGGAAATCATTGTCAACATACTGGGGAAATTTTGACATGGGTGTGCCGCCGTCTACGGATAACAATTGGGTAAAGCTGACCGCACCCAAGCCGCCGGCATTGAAATGAATTTGACCAGTAAAAACACCAGCCTTAACCACCTGCTGCAGAGCACTGGCAAAACTCTGACCACTGCCTCGAGTATGGCAGAATTCACCTTGCCACGACGCAATTCGAGCGTCAGCAATTGTATTAATGGCCTTAATGCCCTCGATTTCCAGCACTGTGTCGGTGAAGACATCAAGGTAGCAGGGATCGCCGGCTGGTTTGCCTTCGACCAGTAATCTGGTGTTACGGTAACCGCGTTTGTGGGCATCTTTGAGTGCACCACCAACACCATTGACAATCAGCTGCCACTCTTCAAGCTGAGGATTAAGTTTATGCCCCAACAAGACATCGTCACCTTCAACGAGACGCCGCCAGCGAATGCCGTCCGGCCCGGTCCAGTAAATAACATCACCTAGACCATAATCAAATTCTTTGACTTCTTCCGAACACTGAAAGCTGTACACCAGCATATTGTGCGCCAGCTCTCGACGCGCGGCATCATGGTGAATAAAAGCGCCATCATCGCTACCTGGCAAGCCAAAACCGGGCGGAATAATACGTCCAATTGGCGGATAATAGCCAGACTGATACCCATCAGCCCAGTCGTCGAGACTGATTGCTCGCGGATTATTGAAGACGGCACTTCCTCCAATTAACTTTGCATTGGTGGGCACCAACAATTCGTGCCACCAATGAGCCGACACTGCCAACTCAAGACCCGGATACTTATCCGATAGTTTTTCATTGAGCAGTGCGACCTGATGCAAAGCCTCGGCCATGGTTTGAAACCCTCCGGCGGTCGGATTGCCAAAAGCCATCCTTTGCGCCAAAAGGTGCCAGGAACCGACCAAAATTCTAATCTGTGCTGCTGCCATACTAATTCCTCCAAAAATACGTTAATTATTTTCCTTGGTTTTTTACTCACCAAGGTGCGGATTGTTAAAAGACCAAATTCCCTAAAAGTACATTTGTTATATCTTGCCACTTTTAAAAAAATTTAGCAAATTAAAAAAACCGTATTAATAACGGTTTAAGTTAGCATATGACCTCCTGTTTGTTTGGAATTATAAAATCCTAGCCCTTTATTAAAAAAAATATTTTAAATTAAAGTGGACAGCTATTTTTTCCTATAAGAGCATAGAAACCACACCAGCTAAAAATGGCTTCAAAAAAACAAAAACCGGAAAAAAACAATAGCAGAGGATTCCACGTTGTGACTAAGGCAATAGCCAAAAGCACAATTCCTAGAAACGCCCGCAATAACCGATCTTTTAAATTAATATTCTTAGCTGAACCCTGCGCTTTGCCTGACGCGACTTTTTTCATAATTAAGCGATAGATAAAACCAAATATAAAAGCCAAAACGAGCATAATCAAAACATAACCGTAACCAAGCGGCGAAAGCAGAAAACTTACCGGTGAACTATTAAAAAAGTTACGTTTAATTTTAGGAATCAATCGTAAAGCATTAACACTTTCTTTAAAATTAAACAACTCTCTCTCACCAACAGCCAAAGTATATTTACTATTGTTATTTTCACTGGAAACAACAACTTGATAATTACCCGGCTCAAGACGAGCGCGATATTCCGGACCCTTCAGATACCAATCACGACCATATTTTTCCCAATAACGCTGCCACTGAGTATCTGGACCACCAAGGACAGTCAATATACTTTTCTCGCCTTGATTTTCCTGAAGCAATACTGCCACAATATCAGTTTTCTGGTTAGTGGTGTCGGGAACAAGCAAATTAAGGTATAGGTCAAATGACACACTGACATTAATCTGATAAACATCAGGCTCGCTCTGAAGTTCAGCATAATAGGCTTTAGAAATATCCGGTTGTTCAATATTAATCAGTCTATTTTCAACTAATCGCGGCTGATGAGCCAGCATCACGCCAGGAAAAAACAAAAAAGTAATAACTAAAAGTAAAATTCTTTGATAACGCATATCTTTCTAATGATAATTTAATAAATTTAAAAATAATGCTTAGTTAAGTGTGCCATTTTTTTTGACTTTAAGCAACTAGATAAATCAGTCAACTAGTCACAGAAAATAAAAAAATGCAGGTCCTTTTAAACATGCATTAATGTAAAGTGATTTATTCTGTGTCTGATAATGGTGCCACGCAGGCTGGAACACCAGCCTTCTGTAATTCACAAATTAAAGCAATCTCAGTTTTTGTTTTTAGCTCTGTTTCATTAAAACCGATGTTATCGGGAAATATTATAGTTATCTCCCCTAGTTTCTTAATTTGTAATTCAGGGGTCGGAACGACCATAATATTTTCTGACCGCTGACACTGACGCAAAAGGTCAATAAAATCAGGACCAGCCTGACAATCACCACCTTCATTAGGAAAAAGTCGGGCGATAACTTCCTGCGCTCTATCAGTTTTCAAATTTTCATCAGGACCAAGTCCGCAGTACAACATCAGATTAATTGTCATCGTTTATGCCTCCAAAGGTTAATTTGCAAACAAAATTATTTTAAACTATTTAATTAAATTGTCAATCTATACTTAATTTACTATGAATCTATTGCTCTCTGGTTGGTTGATTAAACAAAGATGCGACTATATATGTTTTCGATACGTAATATTTAAAAAAATACTAGGCAGCGTCAATTGCCTCATTAACTAACCTGTCAGCCAATTTATTTTGTTCCCGGCTAATGTGTCTAAAAGTTATTTTTTTGAAACAAGGCTTTAAATTCCAGATTTTGATAAAAAGCGCACCCAAATCTTTGTCTTTAATTTTATAAACCATGTTTAGCTGATTCACGACCAATTCACTGTCCAGATAAAATTCCAACTCTTCGGCTTTGATTTTTTTAGCTTCTTCTAAAGCTAAAACAACCGCTTTATATTCTGCCTGATTATTGGTAGCTTCACCAATATATTCCTTAAATTTTTTAAATGGTTCGTGTGTTTGATGACCTTCAAAAAAAACCACACCAACTCCGGCTGGTCCGGGATTACCACGTGCCCCACCATCTGTATATATAATAATTTTTTTTGACATAAGCATTTATTATGAAGATACTTTCCTTAGATCAAGCGCCTTAAGTTGAAGTTCCTGCTTGCCGCGCCAGTCATTAATGCCAATTTCCACCATTGCCTCGATTTGATCGCCAATTGCCAGAATATCAGCCCAGTTTTCTGCTAACCCGAAACAAATTAATTTCTTTTGCGTTCTCGATGAACTTCTGACATCCAAACGCAAATGTTTCTGATCGGCACCAACTCTGCTCAAATTGACAATTTCTAAATCTTTAAGCCAGAAGAGCGGTCGCGGATTATCCTCGCCAAAAGGCTCAAATTTTACCAGCTCTGCCTGCAAATTCCAGTCAACTTCATCAAGCTGTAAACAGGCTTCAGCTTTTATTGTTGGCACCAGTTCGACGTCTTTCAAAATCTTGGCTGCTTTTTTTATAATTTTCTGACAAAACTGCTCAAAATTTGTTAAGCCCTCAATTTTTAAACCACACGCTTGTTCATGACCGCCATATTGTTTTAAGTATTGCTTTAGTTCCTCCACCGCCTCAATCATGTTAAATTCTTTAATGCTCCGACCGGAAGCAGAAAAATTTTCTCCCTGCTGTCCGAAAACTAAAACTGGTTTATAATATTCATCACTTAGCTTCCCGGCGACAAGTCCTACCAAACCGATTGACCAATCCTGACCGGAACAGATTAATATTTTATTTTTCTGCTGAGTCTTAATTTGTTGCCGACACTCCTCAACAATTTTTTCTACTACCCGCTGGCGCTCTTGATTGGCGTGATTTAACTCCTGAGCCAATAATTCTGCTTCCTCGGAATTAGATGTCATCAATAATTGATAGGCAACATTGGCATGGTCAATCCTCCCCGCGGCATTTAAACGCGGTACCAGCTGAAAACTCACTTGGTCGCTTTTTAAATTATATAGTCGATTAGCAACCGCCGGCATATCGTCGTTTTCGACTGCTTTAATTCTGGCTATAGCAATTAGTTTTTTTAAGCCAACTCTTTTGGTTTTATTCAATACCATTAAACCATATTTGACCAGCGTTCGATTTTCGCCTAAGAGCGTAACACAATCACCAATGGTGCCAATCGCCACTAAGTCTAAAAGCCATTTTTCAAAAGCCTGTAAATGACCATCCTCGCCACCACATTTTAAAAGTAAACCCTGGACAAATTTGAAAGCCATGCCCACACCGGCCAGCTCCTTAAAAGGATAATTTTCTTTAACGACAGTGTTGCACAAAATGCTGTAAGCGGGTGGCAATTTCTCTGGCGCATGGTGATGATCAACAATAATTAAATCTATTCCCTGCTCTCGGGCAAAAACTGCCTCGGCATAATTACTAATACCGCAATCAACAGTAATAATTAGATCAACCTTCTTTTTACAAATAGCTTTCAAAGCACTCAAGCTCAAGCCATAACCTTCAGTCAGACGATGCGGAATATAAACATCGACCTGCTTAGCGCCAATTTTTTTCAAGGCAGAAACCATGACCACTGTACTGGTCACTCCGTCGGCATCATAATCACCATAGACAACTATCTTTTGATTTTTTTTAACCGCCGCTTTAACCCGTTCAACGCTTTTTTTCATTTCCTTAAACAAAAAAGGATCATAAATATCCTGACTATAATCAGGATTAAAAAATTCATCAATTTGCTCCTGTCTTCTCAAATTACGATTTATTAAAAGCTGACTTACAATCGGCTGAAGTTCGGGAAAATTTTCTCGTTCCTCAGCAGTAATTGCTGAATAAAGCTGCCATTTCTTATGACTCATAATAAATAATGCTTCTTAATTAATATTATTATCTTATCATTTTTTTGGCATAAATTAAAGAAAAAATAGCAATTAGTAGATGTGGATAAAAAAGATTGACAAATAAAATCGCTATGATACAGTAAAGCCAGTTTCAGCGAAAACAGCTAAAAATTATTCTAAGATCAGGCTTTTTTCTGAAATAAAAGGTCGTTGACTAAAATATTTTTTAATCTAATTTGAAAAAAAATACTTTTAGAAAGGCGGTGATAATATGATCAAATATTTCCTCGATGATGAAGAAGAAATGGATGGCATGGGCGAAGGAGAAACCGAAGAGGCTGAAGAAGAAGAAGAAACTGAAGAAGAAACCTATTAAATAAATTATTAAAAAAACCGTGGACAAAAAGTTCACGGTTTTTTGTTTATTATAAAAATCTAAAGCAATTCCTTAACCTTCTGAGCGATTAATAATTCCTCATTGGTCTCGATGGCAACCACTGGCACTTTCTTTAAAAAACTTAGCCCACTGACCACCTTCTGGCGCGTAATCGGACGGCCAGCACCAATTTTTCCGGTAAAGACAATCAGATCAACACCATCTAAAAGCGCCCAGTAAGCGCCTAAATATTTTTTAAGCCGGTGTATATAAATCTCAAAAGCGAGCCGTGCCGATTGATCTTTTTTAAGAGCCGCTAAAAGATCCAAAAAATTTTCAAAACCGCTTAAGCCTTTAAGTCCAGAGTTTGAATTTAAAATTTCTGACACTTCCTTCAAAGCGAGCAATTTATCTGGCGATGCCTCAGCTACCAGCTTTAAAACAATACTTGGATCCAAATCTCCGCAACGCGTCTGCATCACCAGTCCTTCAAGCGGCGTAAAGCCCATGCTTGTTTCAATCGGCTGACCTTTGAAAATCGCCGTAATTGATGAACCGCCCCCAAGATGGATCGAAATTATTTTTGATTTTTCAAAAATCTTTTTTTCTTTCTGACATGCCTGCCGTGCCGCTGATTCGTGCGATAAGCCATGAAAACCAAAGCGTTCTATACCGCCCTCAAAATACTTCATTGGCAAAGCATATAATTTAGAGACCAGTGGCAAGTTGCGATAAAACCCGGTATCAAAAACGGCAAAATTTTTAACCTGAGGCAGATATTCACGCATGGCAGCAACTCCGGCTAAATTATGTGGATTATGCAAAGGCGCTAACTGATTGTATTTCTCCAAACTTTTAAAAACCGAATCAGAAACCTCGGTTGGTTCATAAAAATCATGCCCACCGTGAACAAAACGATGACCCACGGCTTTAATTTCACTCAAGTCGCCAATTTGGCGTAAAAGTTGACGAATGGCACTGCCATGATTGCTAACGTTGCTTATCTCCCCTTTTTTATCAAGCTTTAAATTATTTTCTATAAAAAGCTTGAATTTAATGGAAGTTGAACCTGAATTTAAAACCAGTATTTTCATAATATTTTTATTATTACTTTAAAATAACAGGCCGTAGCCGCAGATCTTACCTAAACCACAGGCATTGGCTTCATCTGTGTCGATATGTACTGCCAGGGTGTAACCTGTTTTAATGCGTACAAGGACGTTTTCAAAAACTAATGCACGTTCGCCACTCATTTTAACCCTAACCCGCTGATTATTTTTTAAGGCAAGCCGCTTAGCTTCTGCTGGAGAACAATGTAAATGACGCTGTGCGATTATTACCGGACAATTAACAGAAGCTCGCGGACCAGAGACTTTAATTAATGGTGCTCCTTTGAGATTTCCGGAAAGTCTTAAAGGCGCGTCAACGTCGAATTTTATCGCTTCAGTTGAGGTTAACTCAATTTGACTAAACTCCCTGGTCGGACCAACTATCCGCGCTTTCGTCTGACCATTTTTATATTTTAAAATTACTTCCTCCTTGGCGGCGAATTCACCGGTCTGCGACAAATTTTTCCGGGGTGTTAAGACATAACCCGGTCCGAAAAGTTTTTTTAAATCCTGGGCAGAAAGATGAATGTGCCGAGCCGAAATTTCTACTTTAACGCGAGTTGTTTTTTTCATAACCAATTTCTTTTTCTTAAGGTAATTAAAATTAAAGTAATAATTAAAGCTAAGAGAGCAAAAATTACACCAACTGACTGGGGATGATGAGCAAAAGGTAGACTGTCAATATTCATGCCATAAATTCCCGAAAGTAAAGTTAAAGGCAGCATCGAAACAGAAAAGATAGTCAGCACTTTTATAACTTCATTGGTCCGATAAGAAATCAAAGCATCACTGACTTCAAAAAGATTATTGACCGTTTCTTTATAATTATCTAGGACAACTGAAACTCTCTCCGCCATATCATCAACATCGTCAAAATAAACATTAAGAGCGACGGGTAAAAAAACTTTTTTGGTTCTTGTTAAAGTATTAATAATATAACGCTGGGGGTCAAAAATCCTTTTCAAATTGACTATCTGACGCCTGATCTGTGTTAATTGTGTAATGACTTCTTTGGTTTTCTGTTCACCATAAACAAAATTTTCTAAACTGACAATTTCCTGGGATAAATAATTAAGGCTCTGATTGGTATATTTATATAGAGATTCCAAAATCCAATAAACAGCTAACCCTGAATTCTGGGAAAAATACTCACTTTTTAAACGGTTATTCCCTTGAATGCGATAAAATAAGTTCTTAATAAACCGACTTTTGCCTTTTTGCACCGTCACAATATAATCGTCACCAAAAAAAATATTAACTTCAATCGTTTCCATGCTTTTACGATCTTGAGAAATTTCCGGATAATAAACAATCAAAAAAATATAATTATTATAGACGTCAATCTTAGGATTCTGACCGCCCCCAGTGACATCCTTGATATCAAGCGGATGAAAACGAAAATTATTTTTTAAAAAATCCACTGTTTCAGCGTCTAAATCATCAATTAAATGCCAGCTCAGCTTATTATGTTTAAGTATTTTAATAGCCATAAATTTACAGATCAAGTTTTTTAGGTGTTACGGGTAACTGTTGTGAACTGGAAACACTACTCTCAGACTGAGTCATAATTTTTTCTAGAATACTATTTGTTGAAAGCCGTTCAAAATCTGGCAATTCACTCGTTTGATGTATACCCAGAAACTTAATAAAATCCAAAGTTACTTGATAATAGTTTTTCATTGCTTTCTTGTCCTCAGACTGTTCAATCAAGCCACGAATCATTAGATTACGCAAAATAAGCGAACAATTCACTCCCCTAATTTGTTCTAACTCTTCTTTGGTAATCGGACCGCGGTATGCAATAATAGTTAGCGTCTCCAGCTGCGGCCTGGTCATCTCGCCCGTTAATTCACTTTTAATAAATTCTTCAACAATTTTATGATTTTCGCCAGCAGTCACTAATTGAACTTGATCTTTGTTTTTTATTAAGTTTACACCACGGCCAGCCTGATTATATTCACCGGCCAGCTCGTCAAGTTTTGTGATAACTTCACTTTTATCGCTACCGACTAGTTTTGCCAACTCACCAACGCTCAATGGCTTGTTGCTAATGAATAAAATCGATTCTAAGGTTGATTTGATATTCATAACTGAAAATTTATATTAATTTTTTAACAACTATTTCGCTAAAATTTTCATCTTGTTTAACTATTACCAAACGCTGCTTGACTAGCTCTAGAATTCCCAAGAAAGTGACAATAATTTCTGTGCGAGACTTAGAATCGCTGATCAGATCCTGAAAACTTAATTCAATTTTATTGAGAATTTTATTTTTTATTTCAGATATCTTATCCTGCAGCGAAATCACCTTTTTTAGAGTTTTCTCCGGCATTTTAACAACCGGTTCGATCTCTTTAAGAATCTGAACAAAAATCAACTTCATTTTGTCTCCTGTCAGCCCCAAGGGCGGATTAAAAATTTTTTCAAAACTAAACGGGAGCTTCTCACGGGCATAAAAAAATTTTTTTTCACCAATCATGGACTGGACTGTTTGCGCAGCCTGATAATACTCACGATAAATTTTAAGCTGAGCTTCTAAATCACGCGCTGCATCTTCATCTTCCTGATCGTGATATATAGGTAAAAGCATTTTTGATTTAATAAGCAACAGTTTAGCGGCAACAACCAAAAAATCAGCCAATTCCTGAGGATTTATTTGTTCAACATTCCCGAGATAACGAATAAACTGATCTGCTACTTGAGCCAGTGAAACTTCCGTTATATCAAGCTCGGCTGATTCTATTAATTGCAATAATAAGTCAAGCGGCCCTTCGAATTTTTCTAGTTTATAAATAAAATCCTTCATGGTTTATGATTCAATGGTTCCGCCATAAGTGCTGTGCCAAGCGGCAACTACTTTTTCCGTAATTTCCTCGGTATTTGCGGATATTTTTTGATAAAGCTCGCTAGTTATTTTTTTTACTAACTCCTGATCAAATTGTTCTTCGTCTAAGTTAACTCCTGGCATAATTTTTTCAATGTTCTCGGGTTTAAAAAGGTCAACCAGCCGCTCTTTTATTTCACCAATTTCACCTTCGTCAGTTTCCGAAAAAACATCATCAAGCACTGACTGTAAATCATCAGGCTGATATTCCAGATTGTCATCATTAAAATTACTAATAACTTCTTCTTCAACTACTTTTCTTAATTTCGCTAAAATTGCCGCTTCCACGGCCTCTGATAATTTTACATTCATAATAATAAAATTTATTGCTCAGGATGAGACTGACGATAAATAACCACTAATTCAGCCACCAACTGTTCAACGCTTTTATTTTGCGCATTCTCCGCCACCTCTTCCGCATCACTTAAACGCTGATCTAACCACTGCTGATCAATGTCTGGTAATTCAGTCTTAACACCAGCAGTTAGTTGCTCAATTAAGCGTTTGATTTCATTTGGATCAGACTTGGTGTTTTCAACTTGCATGCCAGCCAACCCAAATTCTTTGTCGCCTTTATCATTACTGGGAAAATTTGATTCGTGTATAACCATACTTTTAATTAATTAATAATTATTTCTTTTTTAAAATACTAAAATTACCTGTCACTGCCTGTTCAATTTTAATAAAGTCACTGACTGATATTTTTATACTTTCTTCGAATGAACCAGCTGTAAAAACCGCCTGGCCCTTTAAACTCTTATCAACAAAAACCGGCAGCTTATACAGCGAACCAAAGGCCGACATGGCGCCAGGTTTAACTTTAAACTGGGCCTTCATAACTCCTTCTTTTGGAATCTCAACTTTAGCCACTGACTGATAATCTTCACAAGCATTTTTTTTGTTCATTACTCTGGCTGACTCCGTCAAAAAACGTGCTAATTTCTTAAAATCAAGGTTACGATCAGCTGCCAAAACAACTAAGGCATAAGGTTTCTTGTTTTTCTGACAAGGTTTGTTGGTCTTGATCAATAAGCTTTTAGCCACCTGGTTAAGCTTTAAATGCATGGTCGCCGCTGCATCATAAGCCGTATAAACTGTACGATGTTTTATCACTTCATATTTAATTTTATTTTGTGCTAATTTATTGCCTAAGGTTTTATTCATATGTTTCTTCATAATGAACTGGTAATTTATTGTTTGCTAAATAATCCACAATAGCCAAATAATAAGCCTGCCGATAAAAATCCGCAGCTTTAAGCTGTGCCAATTCTTTTCTATTTATACAAATAACTTCATTAATAACTTCTGACTGAGACGATGCCGGACCAGATAAAAATTTAGCTAAAAAATAAAAACGTACACAGGACTCTCTTTTTTTATCCAGATAGTTGTAGACAGAAATCAAACCGCCAACCTCGATTTCTGAGCCAATTTCTTCTTTGGCCTCACGCTGCAAACATTCACTTAGTGTTTCACCGTTTTCTAATTTACCACCAACAAACTTTAAGCCGGGTTTATTAGCCTCTCTGGTTAGAATAACTTGATCTCCTTTTTCAATAATTGCGTGGCAACTAACAATCATAATACCTCACAAGTTTAGTAAGCTTTTGGATATAAAATTACTGTTAAAATTGTTAGACACATGTTTACCGCTAAAAGAATTAATATTTTGAGACTGCCTTGACTTGAGTTTACATTAATTATTTCTGGTAAAAACAAAACCGCAGTAACAGCAACACCAACCAAATAGTGCGTGGGCACTCGTCCCCACCAACGCTTATGCCAAGTAACATTTATTCTATTAAAACTTCTCAATGAAAATTTTGGATTCAATACAAACCATAAAAAATCCCAGACTACTGTAAAAAGCACAAACAACGCCAGCATTTCCAGTTCAGCATAAATATTCCACGTACCAAACCAAACAAACGGCCAGTGCAAAAAAAGCAGTAAAAAAATATTTAAAAATAAATGATAGCCTGTTACTTCCTGCTGACCACTGACTGTTTTTAAAAAACGTACCCAAAGCTTGGCCGCGCTTGGCCGCCAAGTTGGTAAATTTTTAGCCCAACCAGCTTGACCTTCAATTTGAATTTCCAAAATTGCTAAGAAAAAACCAATCAGATAAAAATAAACAGCCTTTAGAAAAAAATCATGCATAATTTTATAATGCCAGCTTTTTGTTTCTAAACGGCAAGGTCATCTGTTCACCCAAAAGTTTTTTTGCTAAGGCTTTTCCCGGTGGTAGTAATTTGACTTCTTTAATATACCACTTGTGAGCCGTACGGACACCATAACCAACCATCATACCTTTATCGATTAATCTATCCAAACTTTTACTAATGTCTTTAACAATAATTTCATCTGACGGCCGTTCTTTTATTTTATCATAAAAACGATTAAAACGCTTACGAAAAATCGTTCTTGTTTTAGTAGTCAGCATTTCGACTAAAATATACTTTTGTAAATTTGAAAGTCTCATATTATTAATATTTACCAAAATCACCGCCCCACCATAGAATCAAAAAAGAGATTAATAGACAAACACCTGAATAAGCCATTTTTGAGCTCGCCGATAAAAATTCACCTAAGGTCCAAGGAAAAATAAAAAATACAAAAATAAATAGAGCAATAGAAAGCAAACGCAGCACATTGAAAAAAGATCTTTTAAAATCTAGCCTCTTAGCCGGATCAACAATTTTCTGATTTGTTATTTCTTCCTTTACTTTGCTAAATTCCTCATGCGTTGCCAATGCCCGGCTGACATTAGTCTGACTGGAAACAAAACGCGAATCACTGGTCAAGCCCTGAACCAGACTGCCTGTACCCTCTTGACGTTCTAGACGGCTGATATTGACATTACATGAACGAACTATTCTTGAAAAAAATTTTATTAGTAAATAACAAAGAATTACTAAACTAATAATTACAATATACTTGGGCAAGGGTATTTTTTCGTGCACAAAAATTATGTTGATATCTTGTCCCAAAATATCAAGTAAACTAAAAATTTTTTCAATAATGGGCGCTAATATTTCCATGGGAAATTATAATTAGCTGTCTCATGATCCTGTTTAAATTTTACCGCAAAAATTACTTTTAAGCAAAAAAATAAAGGCTCTTAAACTATTATTCTGAATTTATATGGTATAATTTATAATATTCAAATAAATTGCGATTTATGTTATTAAATTTACTAATTTTGGCTATCTCCATATTTATGGTCATAAAAGGTGCTTTGTTGTCCACAAAATATGCCGTTCGACTGGCCAAAAAAATGAATTTTTCCAGCTATTTGGTTGGTTTTATTGTTATAGCAATTATTTCTATTCTGCCAGAAACGTTTATTTCCCTCAATGCTTCGCTCGCGGGCATGCCGGCTTTCGGACTTGGTACTCTCTTTGGCTCCAATGTTTCCGACCTAACTTTGGTTTTTTTTATTATCGTTATTTTATCAGGCCGAAGTATTAAGGTAGAAAGTAAAATATTAAAAAACAATCTAATTTATCCTTACTTATTTCTAATACCCATTGTACTGGGTTTAGATGGCTACTATTCGCGCTTAGAAGGCTGCACCTTGATGGTTGTCGGTGTTCTTTTTTATTATTTTGCATTTAAAAACAATATTAAAAAAGATCTGCGCCCCAAGCAACCCAAAAAAAATCAAGACCATACTATTCTGATGCTCGTCTTCAGTCTAGCAATGCTTTTAATTGGCGCCCACTTTACAGTCACAGCCGCTGCCGGTCTCGCTCATAATCTAGGCATTAATCCGATTTTAATCGGCATGTTAATTGTTGGCATCGGCACCACAATTCCTGAAATGCTCTTCTCACTGACTTCTGTCAAAAAAAATCACGACGCTATGGCTGTCGGCGACATCTTAGGCACAGTGCTGGCAGATGGAACTGTTGTGGTTGGTTTGCTGGCTCTTGTTAATCCATTTATCTTTCCAAAAAAAATAATTTATTCCACAGCGATTTTTATGCTTATGGCGTCTTTTATACTGTCTTATTTCATGCGCACAGGTAAAAGATTATCTCGTAAAGAAGCCTTTATTTTGTTCGCCTTCTGGTTACTGTTTGTGATAACCGAATATTTTATTAATCAATAATTATGAAAAAAAAATATCTTGCTGCCAAAGCTGGCTACGACCTGTACGCAAACCTCTACGATAAAAAAACTGCCTATCTTGATAGTTTTGAGCGTTTTCAAATATTACCTAATTTGGGTGATTTAAAAAATAAACAAGTTCTTGATGTTGGCGCTGGTACTGGCCGCTTGTCTCTACGCTTAGCAGAAAAGGGTGCTATGGTTACGGCTCTGGATATCTCGTCAGAAATGCTGTCAATCCTAAGAAAGAAAAAAAACATTACCACAATTGTTGCCGATGCTGAGACTCTTCCCTTCCCGGATAATAATTTTGATATTGTCATAGCCGCTTTTTTAATTGTCCATCTAAAAAAACTAAAATATTTTTTTGCTCAAGCTTACCGAGTTCTCAAACCCGGCGGTCTATTAGCTATTACTAATATTAATCAAAAGAAACCACCAGAACTTAAAACTCAAGAAGGATTTATTATAATCGAATCTTATTATCACCGCCCAGAACAAGTTATTAAAGATTTGGAAGAGAATATGTTCACTATTAAAAAAAACATCCTTGTGAAAGACAAGGATGTTTGGATTAATCAGATTATTGTCGCAGGGAAATAAATTATTTTTTTAACTCTTCTATCTTAATGCCAAGCTCTGCTATTTGTTTTTCTGTCACCTCACTTGGCGCGTCCATTAATGGATCATGGGCATCAGCTAGCAAGGGAAAAGCAATTACCTCACGAATGGTTTTTTCTCCTTGCAAAACAGAAAGCAAGCGGTCAAAACCGGGCGCAATACCGCCGTGTGGCGGTACGCCGTATTCAAAAGCTCTTAATAAATGGGTAAAAGATTCTTTATCTTTTTCGGTAAATCCGATTAAATCAAAAATCTTTCTCTGTAAATTTGCGTCATGAATTCTAATACTGCCACCGCCAACTTCCAAACCATTAAGCACTAAATCATGCTGATAAGAACGAACCTTGCCGGGCTCTGAGTCCAGTAAAGCTATATCTTCCTCTTTTGGGGCGGTAAACATGTGGTGGGACGGCGCCCACTTATCGCCAGCGCCATGAAAAAAATCAGCCTCTGTCTGTTCAGTAAAAAGTGGAAAATCAATCACCCAGGCAAAAGCCAGCTCGTCCTTGTCATCCTTATTCTCTCTTAAGTCCGGTTTATCAGTACCATATTTTTCCATCACCTCTTTATATTTTAATCTTGGCCAAGGTTCGAAGGTAAATTTTTTGTTCGGCCAAAGTTGTTTGACCATGGCCGTAAACATTTTTTCGGTCAATTGTAAAATATCATCCTGTTTAACGAAAGACATTTCCATATCAACCTGATAAAATTCGCCGGGGCTTCTGTCAGCACGCGCATCCTCGTCACGAAAACATGGGGCAATTTGAAAATACCTTTCCATACCAGCCACCATCAGCATCTGCTTATATTGCTGTGGACTTTGCGGCAGGGCAAAAAACTTGCCTAGATATTTACGAGACGGCACCAAATAATCGCGTGCGCCTTCTGGTGTTGATTTAGACAAGATCGGCGTCTGGATTTCAATAAATTCATGATCATGCAAATAATTCCTGATAAAATGCATCATCTTTGAGCGCATCAGCATGTTATTTTTCATCCGCTCATGCCGTAAATCAAGATAGCGGTATTTCAATCTTAATTCTTCATTAGCCTGGAGAGTTTCATTTTCAATTTCAAATGGTGGTGTTTCCGCTTTTGATAAAACCATAATTTTTTTAGCCAAGACTTCTATCTTGCCAGTTGGTGAATTGAGATTTATTTGTTTCTCGCCCCGCGCCTGAATTAGCCCTTCAATTTCCAGCACAAATTCCGGTCTAATGTCTTTTAAAATTTCCATTGACGCATTATCAAGTTCGCTGGGCACGCACACCACCTGCACAATACCCCAGCGGTCACGCAGATCTAAAAAGACAATTTTACCCATATTACGCCGGTTATTAACCCAGCCATTTAATCTGACGGTTTCGCCAACTTTTTCTGTTGTTTCTGTGGAAATTGTTCTATTCATAATTATTCAAATTATATTTATATTTAAATACTAGCATCTTAGCCAAAATTTGCCAAATAAACATTAAAAAAATGGGACATCAAGTAAAACCTGGTGATATTTCAAGACAAACATCCTGTGAGCTGTAGTTTCTTGCTCTTAATGTGCCGGCTCATAATTTTCATGGCCACCACAATGGCAAGGAAATTCAGTAGATCTGATCCGTTAATGCAACACCCTAAAATATAGGGCCCATCGTGATGATTGCCATCCTTATCAGTATGCCCTGCCATAACCGGCATAATCATCAAACAGATCAGAACTGCTATCAACAATAAGCTTCTCATACTCAGCTCACCTCCTCCCTATTTAAGGAT
>CAYSSY010000008.1:28786-32810 GCA_964434055.1 uncultured Gammaproteobacteria bacterium
AACATCCTGTCGTGAGCTGTAGTTTCTTGCTTCTAATGTAGAACGCACTGATCTTCATGGCTACAATAATAAGCAAAAAATTCAGCAAATCTGAACCATCAAGACAACCACAAAGATACGGTCGATTGTGATGCTTGCCTTTTTTATCAGTATAACCAGCTGAAACAGGCATAGCTACTACAAAGATAAAGAAGGCAATCAGAATTGCTATCAACAATAAGCTTCTCATACTCAGCTCACCTCCTCCCTATTTAAGGATCAAAATAATATGGCACTCTCAATGGAGAGCATCAGAATATTAAGTCAAAAAAAATATTTTGTCAAGTACCTAAAATTTAATTTCGCTAGATTTAATAAATTTAATTTTATAATTAAAAACACTCTCTATAAATAGAAGGTGTTTTAACAGTAAAAAAAATATTAAGCAATATTATCAACTTTAATTTTCTTTGGCGTCACAATTAACAACATAAAAGCCATTATTACTCCACATAATCCAAAGACTGAGAAAGCAGCCTGATTACTTAAAAGGTCGGCTAAAATACCAGCCATAATCGGTCCGATAATGTAACCTAAATTGGTAAACAAATCAACAACTCCTTCAATGTCCTTGCCGACCTGAGGTGCTTCAGCAATATAATCGGCATAAGCACCATTAACTGCCGGCCAGGACATGGAATAGGCAATAGAAGATAATAAAATAACAGTAATCATTAAATAAGAACTTGAGACAAAATTAAAACTGACCAACACAAGCGAACCTAATAAAAAAGAAAAAAAAGCTGTCTTTTTTTTTCCAAATTTTTTAGTCAGACTGCCGATCACCCACCCGACAAGCAAAACCGGCAAAGAATAGGCTACCATAAATAAACCATTCAAACCTTGGAGACTTTTAAGTTCTTCAGCGATTAGAGGGCCTAGTGTCCAAAAAAAAGCATCCAGAATATTCAAGGCTAAGGTTAAAATTAAAACAGGATAAATCAGAAAAACAATTTTTTTCCAAATTTTTATTTCTGACAAAACATCAAGATCAGAAATTTTGTTTTTTAATTTGGTCTGAAAAATTGTTGACCTTTTTTTAGTTAGCCTAATTAAAATTAAATAAAAAATAAAAGAAATTGATAAGAAAACGAGTGACAAAACAAAAGGCTTAAGTTTAACTTGATCAACCAATGTGCCTATAGCTAAGCCAGCAACGAGCGGAGCTAGCATATAGCCGATACCTCTGAACGCTTGAATAACACCAAAACTAGAAGCATGTTCCTCTTCAGGGCTATAACGGCTTACAAAATCAAAATCACCAAAATTATGGAGATCGTAATAAATACCCCACAGCGCCATGGCAATCAAATAAATCCACCAGACGCTTGCCTGCCATAAAATAAAAGGATAAATAAAACAGACGGCGAACATTACCAGATAAACGCGCCGAAAATGAGTGTCTTTAAAAAAACGACATAATAAAAAATCAAAGAGTGCTCCGGCTATCGATGAACTGCCATAAATAACACCCATCAATGTCTTAGAAAAACCGTGTTCGACAATCACTAACGGAGTAATGTAAGAAATTATACCGTCAAAAATTGACCAAAATAGAATTAAAAAAGAAACCGTATAGAGCGGTTTATGCTTTGTACCATATTGTCGAAAGTGTCGATAAATATTATTAAAAGTGAGCATTAAATATAAATAAGTTAAATGCTAACTCCGCCACCGCGCTCTCTACTTACTAAATCATTAAATATACTATGGGTTATTTCAATGGCTTTTAAACGTCCTAAAACTTGCGGTGTCTGTTTTTTTTCTTTTAATTCCTGAGTTTCGTTCATTAAAAAAGCCCTACCAGCGGAAATTATCTGATCACGTTTATTTGAATGAACTATTTTTTTCACTAAAACTATTAAGCTGTCAAAACCAGTAACTTCAGCATCAGCAGTCTGATTGCTATTAATTAATAATTTAAAGTCTCTAATTAAATCATGTTCCAAATCGGTGGGATAATTTTCTTCGGTTTTGAGAGGGACAGAATCTTCAAGACCAGGCGACTGTGGCAACTGATCCGGAACTTTTTCTTCTCGATCATGGTGCGGTAATAGTGGAGAATTTTTGTCTATTGGACCGTACCCTGTCATTAGACTATAAAATGGCGGCTCTTGTTCTTTTTTTTCTTTTGACATAATAAATTCTTTAAAATATTAAAATTTTACCAATAAGTAATGAATGCTTCTCCTTGTTTGGTGATAATGATATTTTTTGGATCACAAGTAAAGCCTTTTATACGTCCGGTACTAAGATCTTCTAGGCGCTCGTCCCACATCACCTCGTCAATCTTTGCAGATATTTTTTTTCTTAATTCATATAATTTATCTGCTTCAATATATCCCGCCTCAACAGCCTGATCTGCTGGTAAACCATCAATCTCTGGTTGAATCATCTGCAACATCTTCAAGCCATCATCACTTTGTGTGACCACAAAATCTGTATCGGGGATCATGGGACCAAGTTTTTCTTTCATAATTTCATGAATTCTTCTTCTCTCTTTACCGACTATTAACGGATCTTTCTGATCACAATCAAGCACCCACTTTCTTCTTTTTAATTGACCATCTTCTGTTTCTATTCGAAAATCTATTGTTGGTTTTCGTTCTTGACCAAAATCAAGCCGCTGTTCATTTTTAACTTTAAAAGGTGATTTCATAAAAATTGATTCTAGTGTCAAACTTATGGAGTAATTCGATTAATCATCCTTGGAAAAGGAATGGTTTCCCTTATGTGCTGCAACCCGCATACCCAAGCCACAATCCGTTCCAAACCAAATCCAAAGCCACTATGCGGCACTGAGCCGAATTTGCGCAGATCAAGATACCAGTCAAAGGCCTCCATTGGTAAATTATGTTCTTTAATTCTTTTCACTAATTCTTCATAATTATCTTCTCTCTGCGAGCCACCAATAATTTCACCATAACCTTCAGGTGCTAACAAATCGGCATTCAAACAGTATTTGGAATTTTGCGGATCGCGTTTCATGTAAAATGCCTTGACTTCAGCCGGATACTTTTCCACAAAAATTGGTTTATCATAAAGTTTGGTTAAGATTGTCTCGTCATCAGCGCCTAAATCATCCATCTCGCCAATATCACTCCCCTTTTCGCGTAGTTTTTTTACCGCCTCAAGATGGGTAATCCGATAAAACGGCGGTTTAATATTTTCTAGTGGTTTTTGATCGCGTTCTAAAATTTTTAATTCTTCTTGATTTTCTGTCAAAACTTTTTGCACCATAAAACTAATTAACTCCTCCTGAATTTTCAGGTTTTCCTCATGTTCGACAAACGCCGCTTCCGCATCCATCATCCAAAATTCTGTCAGGTGCCTTCTAGTTTTTGATTTTTCCGCTCGGAATACCGGACCAAAATCAAAGACCCGGCCAAGTGAGGCAATGGCCGCTTCCAAATATAGTTGTCCAGACTGCGATAAATAAGCTTTACCTAAATCAAAATATTCCACGCCAAATAAAGTAGTCGTGCCTTCACAAGCTGCCGGGGTCAATATCGGCGAATCCAATTTTACAAAATCATTCTGATGCATCCATTCATAACAAGCGCGAATTAAAGTATCCCTAACTTTCTGAATCGCCCACTGCCGACCGGATCGCAACCATAAATGTCGTTTATCAAGTAAAAATTCAGGACCGTGCTCTTTCTTTGAAATTGGATATTCTTCGACCGGAATTTGATAAATCTTAAAATCTTTGACTTGCAACTCAAACTCACCAGCATGCTTTGGATGCTCGGTCACTGTGCCAGTTAGTTCAATCGAAGTTTCCAAAACAATCTTCTGAGCCTCCTCCCATTTTTTCTCGCTTACATCTTTTTTGTTCAAAATACCCTGCACAAATCCTGTGCCATCGCGCAACTGCAGAAACATAATACTACCTGATGAGCGGAAATTATAAATCCAGCCCTTGAGAGTGGTTTCTTGATCTTTATTAGTTCTTAAATCCTTAATAAATGCATTCATAACTCAT
>CAYSSY010000008.1:32910-34215 GCA_964434055.1 uncultured Gammaproteobacteria bacterium
TATGAGTATTTGATTCTTTAATATTATTCCTTTAAATTCTCTAAATTATCCATTGTCTTTTTATATAATTTGTCTAAAAGTTCTTTCTCTAAACTTTTAAGTTCCTCGTCACCAGGCATTACGTTTTCATCAGTCACTGCATTAATCTTAACATCACTTTTTATGGTTGAATAGAAGTTTGACTTAATTTGCATCACCAGAGCGTATTCCGGCCAAATACTTAAAACAACATTTTTACCTTGGTTGGCAAAGATTAGACAATTTTTACCGTCAATAGTTTCATAATTAATTTCGCTAAAATTTGCGTCAATGCCAAGAGACGCCATAAAAGTTAACATATTTCTAATTTCAAAATATGTGATAATTTTATTAATTTTTTTGGGGTAAGTATAGTAAAAATATTCATGGGTAATTGTATTACTCTCAATTTCAGGATTAATGCTGTCAATAATTCCATCACTGTTCAAAGTATACTTAACATCAATCATGCCTTTATCACCAATATTAACCATTCTTTTATTGGCCCGGTCAAGCCAAAAATAATTTACTCCGCCAGAATTCGATCGCGGATTGCTGACAACTCTTTCTGCTTTGAAATAATTTTGACTATTATAAATTGAAACATCAGTTATCTCCCTTTTCGGTACTGTAATTGCGTTACTTACCTGCTCATGATAACTAAAATTATTTATGTCCTCGGCTTCATTAATAATTTTATCAAAAATTTCAATGCCAGTGCGTAACCACTCAGTATTCTGACTATCCTCATTCTCTTGGGTGGTTTTGATAGTTGCCTTTTGTAAACCACCGACTTCATTATTAGTCTTAAAATAAAACACATAAACTAACGCAATTATAATTGCTGAAACTAAAGCCGTAATAATGAATATACTAGTTTTATTTTTAGACATAAATCAATATTATAATGTTTTTTTAACCGTGCTACACTCTGCTAAGCTGATCTAAAAGCTGATAAGCAAACTTAAAGGAAATATTTGACTCTCCCTTATCAAAATTCTGTTCAATAGACGCAATCTCTTCCATTAAATTCTTCATTCTTTTAGCAAACGTTTCAATTTGCTCATCATTAGCAAGCTTCAACTCTATTTTCTTCGAAAAACGCAAATCGTATAGCTCCATTTTCTCCTTTAGATAATCAATGTGATAGCGAATATCTTCCGGAGTTAATGCTTCTTCTTTAGATTCTTTTTCGCTGATCATATGTAATGATATTTAAAAAAATAATTTTTAGCATTTATTAAGTGCTAAAAAATTATTTAAAATAGGATTTTCAAAAAATTAATT
>CAYSSY010000009.1:0-19011 GCA_964434055.1 uncultured Gammaproteobacteria bacterium
TAGTGACCAATCGCTTTTTGAAATAATTAAAGTACTGGAAATTTATCTCCCCAAAAGAGAAGTTAAAATGATTATGGGAACCGCTGTAGAGTGTCGCAAAGAAGGTCAGTCTGGTTTTAACAAAGCTTTAAAAGAGAGAAACATTGATGAGTTAATGAAGATCAGGTTAATCATTGAGATGACTAGTTCAGATCAAGGGGATTAAAACAATCGAAACAATAAAAAATAGCTTCTATCGTACTGGTGGAAACTATTTTTTTATCTTTGTATTTATAAGTGTAATTAATCTTTTTATAATAGTTATTTATCTCTTGCCAAAAAATTGGTTTTAATTTATAATAAGACCAACGCTTTTTTGGCTAAGTCAGCGAAAAGGCGAACTTATTTTAAGAAAGGAGATGATTACATGACAGCTACTTTAACTAAAGTTAAAGACAAGTCAAAAATGGAAGAACTTTTAGCCAGTTCTCACATGCAAGCTCTGCCTAAAGCAGGTGATTTAGTAGTGGGCAAAGTGCTTTATGTCGGCAAGAACGAAATTTTAATTGATTTAGGCGGGGTGGCAACCGGCGTCGTGCGCGGTTTAGAACTGGTTGATGAGTCTGGTGAATTGGAAAACCTGAAGGTCAATGATGAAGTTCAGGCAACAGTGCTTGATCAGGAAAACGAAAAAGGTATGGTTGAGCTTTCGTTCCGCATTGCTGGACACCAGAAAGCCTGGACCAACCTTAAAGAGTTAAAGGACAAGAAAGAAGTCGTCATGGTCAAAGTAATGGAGGCAAACCGAGGTGGTTTAATCATTAAACTGGGCCAGATCTACGGTTTCTTGCCGGTTTCACAGCTCTCATCTGACAATTACCCCAGAGTTGAAGGCGGCAATAAACAAAGAATTCTTGATCATTTAAAGAGTTTTGTTGGCAAAGAAATAAAAGCAAAAGTTTTTGATGTCAGCGAAGAAGAAGAAAAATTGATTGTTTCAGAAAAAGAAGTTGAAAGTGAGAAGGTTGTGGAAAAGATTAAGAAGTATAAAGTCGGCGATGTAGTTAAGTGCAAGATTACTGGTATTGTCGATTTTGGTTCGTTTGTCGAATTGGCTGATGGTATTGAAGGGTTAATCCATATTTCAGAACTCGCCTGGCAGCGCATTGATGATCCGCGCTTATATGTCAAAATTGGTCAGGAAGTTGAAGCGCAAATTATCGGCATTGAATCTGACCGGGTGTCGCTTTCTATTAAGAGACTGCAAAATGATCCTTGGCAGAATATCAAAGACAAATATAAGATTGGCGATACTATTAAGGGACAGGTTTTGAAGCTTAATAATTATGGCGCCTTTGTAGAGATTGAGCCGAATATTCAGGCGCTTGCTCACGTCAGCGGTATAATTAAGAATAAAGAAGAAAGAATTGAAGATGTGGTCAAGATCGGAGAGACTTATGAATTTGTCATCAAAGAATTTATTCCTCATGACCATCAAATGCGTTTAGTCTTGAAAGATATTGAAGTGGCCAAATAGTTAGTTATTATTTATTTCTTGGAAAAAAGAAGCTAAGATTGGCAAGTTTTTTTCTACGGACAACAGCTTATTTTTTGCATGGTTGTTTCAGCCGCAGTTAAGAATTTGCCAATCTTAGCTTACTCTTATTAAATAATCAGTCATCCTTAACTCTATGAAGAGTTTTTTAAAAAATTTTTTAATATTTTTTTTATTTTTTATAATCATTGCCGGTTTGCTCTCAGCCTATAGTTCGCCTTTTAAAGAAAAGGAGAAAAAGGTTAGTCTGAGCACGGTTGTGGAAAAAATTAATGCGGGCGAAGTCAGGAGCATTGTTGTTAAAGGCAATTTATTGAATGTTGTTTTAACTAATAACGAGTCAATGGTCGCGCAGAAAGAGGCTAGCGAATCATTGAGTACATTATTAAAGAATTATAATGTTGACAGTAAAATTTTAGCTGGCGTGGAAATGAAGGTTGAGGATGATGGTTCAAATTCAGTCTGGTTGAATACAGTTTTTCCAATTCTGCTGCCGTTTTTGTTAATTGGTGCTTTTATTTGGCTGATGTTGCGACAAGTTCAAGGCATGAATCAACGAGCGATGAATTTTGGTCAAGGGACTGTTAAAGCTGAGAAGGCGGCAGAAAATAAAAACCGCATAACTTTTAAAGACGTGGCTGGTATTAAAGAAGCGAAGGAAGAATTACAGGAAGTAGTAGAATTTTTAAAACATCCAAAAAAATTTACTCAACTTGGCGCTAAAATTCCTAAAGGTGTTTTATTGGTTGGTCCAGCTGGCACCGGCAAGACCTTGCTCGCGCGGGCTGTGGCCGGCGAGGCGGGTGTGCCGTTTTTTCATGTATCCGGTTCAGAGTTTGTGGAAATGTTCGTCGGTGTTGGCGCTTCGCGGGTTAGAGCAACTTTTTCCAAGGCCAAAAAGAATGCACCTTCTATATTATTTATTGATGAGTTAGATGCTATTGGCCGGCAGCGAGGTACTGGCTTAGGCGGTTCACATGATGAGCGCGAACAAACTTTGAATCAAATTTTAGTTGAGATGGATGGTTTTGAACCAAACACGGGTGTCGTGGTTTTGGCAGCCACAAATCGTCCGGACGTTTTAGATGCTGCTCTGCTCAGACCCGGTCGATTTGACAGGCGAGTGGTTGTTGACCTGCCTGATATTGCTGGTCGTGAAGAAATATTAAAAATTCATAGTCGTGGTAAACCATTGGCGAGTGATGTTAATTTAAGAAAAGTTGCTGAACGGACACCAGGATTTTCTGGTGCTGATCTGGCAAATTTAATGAACGAAGCGGCCATCTTGGCAGCTCGAAGAAACTTAAAACAGGTTAATCAAAAAGAAATTTTAGAGTCAATTGAAAAAGTAATTTTAGGCCCGGAACGCAAATCGCGTGTCCTAACGGATAAAGAAAAAGAAATTACCGCCTATCATGAAGCCGGTCATGCTTTGGTCGCTCATTTGCTTTCAAATACTGACCCCGTGCATAAAATTTCAATTATTGCCCGCGGTCAAGCCGGCGGTTACACTTTAAAAATGCCGGAGGTTGAAAAGCATATGCACAACAAATCATATTTTTTGGATGAGATTAGTGTTTTACTTGCTGGTTTTGCGACAGAGAAAGTTGTTTATGGTGAAGTGACGACCGGGGCTACTTCAGACTTAAAGCAGGCGACAAAACTTGCCAAACATTTAGTGACTGACTTTGGTATGAGTGATAAACTCGGTCCGCGCACATTTGGCGAACATGAAGATTTAATCTTTTTAGGTAGAGAAATAACGGAACAGCGTGACTATTCTGAAAAAATTGCTGAAACAATTGATGCTGAGGTTTCCAGTTTAATTAATCATGGATATAAGGTGGCCAGTGAGATTGTGAAAAAAGAAAAAGATCGGCTTTCGATTTTGGTTGAGGAATTGCTTAAATATGAGACCATTGAAAGAGAGCGTTTTGAAGAGTTAATGGGGAAAAAAGCAAAAAAAGAGGAAAAAACTAATGAAAATAAATAGTTTGTTGGTTTGTTAAAAAAATGGTATAATATAACAAGAGTCAAAAAAATCATTTAAAAATTTTTATTCAAAAAATATGGAGAAATTTTACAGACCAATAATCAAATCGGCTGTTGACGGCGTTTGGCGCTATAAGTTTTTGTGGTTTTTTGGCCTTTTTGCAGCAATTTTAGGTAACGGTGGCGAATATAATATGGTTATCAGTAATTTGGGGAAAATCAGTAATGAAGGTTCTTGGTTGGAGGCTTTGAAAATGATTTATCAGAACAATAGTTTTTTATTCCGTTTTAGTGCTATTAAAGATTTGTTTGTTGATTTTAATTTGGTTTCCTTGTTGATTTTAGTGGTCGTGACCGTGTTTTTTATTTTTATTCTCTGGTTAATTATTGTTTCTCAAGCGGGTTTACTCGGTTCCCTTTATCATCTAAATCAAGGCAGTAATAAAATTGATGGTTTTTGGGGAACTCTAAAGTGGGGTAAAAAATATTTTTGGCCGGTCCTCGGCTTAAATTTTATAGCCAAGTTTTTGATTTATCTTCTGCTCGCGGTGATTGCCATTCCTTTGGTTTATCTCTTTCTTTCAACGGGCGGCAACGGTTTATTGTGGTATTTAATTATTAGTCTTTCATTTGTGCTTTTAATACCAGGCACTTTTATTATTGCTTTAGTGGTTCGTTATGCCATAATTAGATTGGTTTCAGGAGAAGGTGACCGTTTTTGGTCGGCATTTCGTTATGGTTGGAAAATTTTTAAAAAGAATTGGCTTATCTCTTTGGAGACTGCCTTTTTATTATTTATTCTTAATATCTGTTTAGGGTTTTTGTTGATCGTCGCTTTATTGATAATTTTATTACCGTTTGTCTTAGTTGGTGCCGTCGCACTTTATACGCAACTAGTTTCTCTTTTTCAAACAATGCTCGGTTTAGGTTTAATCGTTTTCTTTGCGGTGGTTATCTTTTTTGGCGCTTTGCTCTCAGTTTTTCAAAATGCGGTTTGGGTGAAAGTATTTAATCAGTTATCCCAAGGCACTGGCTTGTCGAAACTTATTCGCTGGTTTACTAAATAATATTGATGTTTGAAAGCCAAAATTAAGATAATTTTGGCCACTAAGGTAGCTGTGATTAACATCCAGCTACTTTCTTGTTTGCTAAAAAAACAAAGAAAAAATATAATGTATCTAAGGATTATCTCTTAATATTTTTTTATGTCTTCCATTGATGATATTTTAAAACAAATAAATCATAATATGCCACAACAAGAGAATTTTTCTAATACTCAGAACGGATTATCTCAAACATCCAATGCTTTAGCGGGAAAAATGGAGGAGATTGAGCGCAAAAGACAGGAAAATGAAGTCAGGAATAAGGCCTTACAAAATAATTTGGGTTATATTGATTTGAGGGGTGTGGTGATTATCCCCAGTGTTTTAAGTTTAATAAGTCAAGAAGAGGCTTTGGCAGGACAAATGATTCCTTTTGATTATGTTGAGCATCAGCATATTAAGATTGCTCTAGTTGATCCAGAGAAAGAAACCGTTGTGTCGGTGATTAATAGCTTGCAGGAAAAATATCAGGTTGAGGTCAGACTATATTTAATTAGTTTACCCGGTTTTGAGACAGTAGTTAAACAATATGATAAGTTGCCCAAAATAAAGCCGATTACTAAAGGTATTTCTTTATCAAGCGAAGATATTGAAAAAGCCGCTCAAAATATTGAAGATCTTTCAAAGATTAATGAAAAGTTAGTTCATGCCCCTACATCAGAGATTCTCACCATTATTTTTGCCGGCGCCATAAAAGGCAAGGCTTCTGATATTCATATTGAAGCCGGTGAAGCTCAGGTTAATATCAGATTTCGTTTAGACGGTGTCTTGCATGATTTTGCCCAAATTGATAAAGAACATTTGGGCCACATCATGTCACGTTTAAAGATGATGTCTAATTTAAAGATTAATGTTACTGATACGCCTCAAGATGGTCATTTTGTAATTCAAATGATTGACGATAAAGTTGATGTTAGAATTTCAACTTTACCAACGCCTTTAGGTGAAAGTGTGGTTATTAGATTGCTTAGATCAAGCGCGATGGGTCTGGAATTTACTGATCTTGGTTTGATTAATCAGACATTAACCATATTGGAGAAAGAAATTAAAAGACCTAATGGCATGATTATAATTTCTGGTCCGACTGGAGCTGGCAAAACCACAACACTTTATGCCGTATTGAATAGAATAAACCGACCGGAAGTTAAAATTATAACTATCGAAGACCCGATTGAATATGAATTAAAAGGGATAATTCAATCTCAAGTTGATCCGGGAAAAAATTATACCTTTGCTTCAGGTCTAAAGTCGATTGTTCGTCAGGATCCTGATGTAATTATGGTTGGTGAAATGCGCGACAACGATACTGTTGAAACGGCCATTAATGCGGCCTTGACCGGTCACTTGGTTTTTTCTACTATCCACAGCAATGATGCCGCTGGTATCATTCCCAGATTTTTTTCGCTTGGCGCTAAAGCTCATCTTTTAGCGCCAGCACTTAATGCCGCAGTCGCGCAGCGCTTGGTCCGTCGTTTATGTGATAGTTGTAAAAAAATTGATACGGCAATTGAGCCAGAACTTTTAGAAAAGGCCAAGGTTTATTTAGAGAAATTACCGCCAGACTTAAGGAAAGATGTTGACTTATCCAATTTAAATTTTTATACTGCTAGCGGCTGTCCAAAATGTAATGGCACTGGTTTTAATGGCCGAACAGGTATTTTTGAGATTTTTACTGTCGATGAACAGATACAGAAAATAATTTTATCACCTGATGTTTCGCAGTACCAAATTAGAGAGATTTTGGAGCAAAAAGGAGTTATACTTATGGCCCAGGACGGTGTGCTTAAAGCCTTGCAAGGTCAGACCAGTTTAGCCGAAGTTTTTCGCGTAGTAGAATAAAAAAATCAAAAAAATCCTTAAAAAATTTAAGGATTTTTTGTTTGTTCAAAATTATAGTTGATTTAAGGGGTTAACCTTACTGCCATTGATTATTATTTCAAAATGTAAATGCGGTCCGGTTGACCAGCCGGTTGAACCCAAGAGACCAATGACTTGACCAGCAAAAACTTCATCACCTTTTTTTACTAATAATTGAGTCATGTGCGCATAAAGAGTTTTTTTGCCCCCGCCGTGGTTGATAATAATATTATTTCCATAGCCAGTTGTCCAGCCAGATCGTTCAATTTTACCGCCGAGTGAAGCATAAATAGGAGAACCGAGTTTTCCACCAACATCAATTGCGTGGTGGCGCCAGGAATAATACTGAGTAATTCGTTGGCTGACTGTCGGCCAAAGAAAACCATTATTAGATGCTTGGCCGCTTGAAGGTTTAAGCTGTTTAAAGCCAGCTGATGCCAGAGTGGCCACTGGGGCATAGTTGATCTTACCACCAGGAATAACCAGATTTTGGCTGATACTGATAAAACTAGCATCCGGCAGGTTATTAAATTTTCTTATTTCCTCAGCATCAATTTTATATTTTTTAGCAATTGAGTCTAAAGTCTCTCCCTTTTTAACTACATGACTGATGCCAGAAATTGGCAAAATTTTTAACTGGTCACCTGGTTTGATTAAACTTCTTGAAGAAAGTTTGTTTTCCCAGAGAATGGTGTTGATAGAAACTCCAAAACGGTTGGCGATAGAACTGACAGTGTCATTGCTTTCGACAGTATAAGTGATTATTTTTCCCCGCGGCGTGCCGGCCGGCGCACTGGTAACAATATTTGGTCTGATAATAGCCGTACCCTCCTGGGTAAGGGTGCCGAGATCAACGGCCAGCAATTCTTCTTCGGTGGTGGTCGAATTTTCTGGTGAAGGTAAACTTTTAACCGCAAAATCTAAAGGAGAATTCGTAGTCTCTAGAGGTTTAAAAGTTTCTTGGTAATAAGATTTTTCTTCTTCTAATTTTTCCAGTTGGTCCCCGCCGATTATTTGATAAACGGCTGAGTCATTAGCATAATTTTCAGCGTAAATATTTCTGATAAAAAAGTTATTAAAGACAACCGCTATGGTAATTAAGATTATGATTGTATAGCTGATATTAGCCGTGCTGAAAAAGGAGAATATTTTTTTTTGGTTAGTAGTGGTGTTTTTTTCTTGCAAAAGATGTTTCTTTATAAAAAGATAAAAACGATAGAGATTTATAATTATAGATTTGTATAAAAAATTACCCACTTTGGTGAGTGGTTTTATGAGTAGTATTTTTGCAGTCAGGCTGATTACTTTTTTTATGAATTTAAAAAAATAAATCAATTGACCGACTAGATGCAAGAGTATTTTTTTAAAGACAAAAGAAATATATTTTCTTTAGTGGCCTTGAGAGCTTTCTTTAGATTTGTGATAGAGATTTTTATAAAGATTGGGCTTTCAAAGCTTATAAATATTATGACATAAAGGAGACAAAAAGTAAACCTTTTTCATTTTTTTGATCTTAAAAAAATTTGTAAAATATTTGAAAATTAGGTAAGATATAAGCAATAAATTAATTTTTTAAAACAAATTTTATTTAAATTTTTTTATAGATACAGTTAATAATATGGAAAAATATCATCCTCAGAAAATTGAAAAAAAATGGTGGGAATTTTGGGAGAAAAATAACATTTTTGAGGCTCAAGAAAAACCTATCAACGGTTTTAATAAGCTTAAGCCAAGTGAGTCAGTGGTAGGGAAGTTTTATGGTTTGATTGAGTTTCCTTATCCTTCGGGTGATGGCTTGCATACCGGGCATTTACGCTCGAATACTGCTATGGATATTATTGCACGAAAACGTCGGATGCAAGGTTATAGTGTTTTATACCCAATTGGTTTTGATGCGTTTGGTTTACCAACGGAGAATTATGCTATCAAACACAAAGTAAAACCTCAAATAGCGACTCAAAAAAATATCAAAACTTTCACTAAACAGCTAAAGGAAGCTGGCTTTTCTTTTGATTGGAGCAGATCTTTTTCTACCACTGATGAAGATTATTATAAGTGGACACAATGGATTTTTGTTCAGATGTTTAAAGCTGGTCTTGCAGAAAAGAAAAAAGAGATCATTAATTGGTGCACGTCATGCAAAATAGGTTTGGCTAATGAAGAAGTTGTCAATGGGTTTTGTGAACGTTGTGGCGGAGAAGTGGTTAAAAAAGATAAAGAACAATGGGTATTGAAAATTACCCAATATGCTGACAGGTTAATTAAGGATCTCGATGATGTTAATTACTTGGAAAAAATTAAAACACAGCAGATTAATTGGATCGGGCGGTCGGAAGGAGCATTAATAAAATTCAAAATTCAAAACTCAAATATCAAAACTAATGAAGAGTTTTATTTAGAGGTTTTTACCACGCGGCCAGATACTTTATTTGGCGCGACGTTTATGGTGATTGCTCCCGAGCACGAGCTCATTACAAAATTTAAAACTCAAATAACAAATTTCAAAGAGGTTGAAGAATATATTAATGAAGCTAAGAAAAAATCAGATTTAGAAAGAACTGATTTGAATAAAGAAAAAACTGGTGTAGAAATAAAAGGCATCAAAGCAATTAACCCAGTGGATAATCAAGAGATTCCGATTTTTGTGGCTGATTATGTGATGATGGGCTATGGCACAGGCGCGATTATGGCCGTGCCAGCGCACGATGAAAGAGATTTCGAGTTTGCCAAAAAATATCATTTGGAGATCACAGAAGTGATAAAGGGCGGCAATATAGAAAAAGAGGCATTTACTGAAATTGAGACAGGGGAAATGGTGAATTCTGAATTTTTAAATGGTTTAAAACCAAATGAAGCAATTGTAAAAATGACTGAGTGGTTAGAAGAAAAGCAGATTGGTAAAAAACAAGTTCAATATAAATTACATGATTGGATTTTTTCCAGACAAAGATATTGGGGAGAACCAATCCCGCTAATTTTTTGCGAAAATTGCAAAAAATTGGCGGAAATTTCCAATTTCCAATTTCCAATTTCCAAAATGAATGAAGGTGAAATTTTAAATCCAGGGTGGCATGCTGATGAGAATTTGCCAGTGACTTTGCCTGAGATTGATGATTATTTGCCGACTGACGAGGGAGATTCGCCGCTCGCTAAGACAGAGAAATGGCTGAAAGTAAAATGTCCGGTGTGCGGTGGCGAGGCGAGACGCGAAACTGATGTCATGCCCAACTGGGCTGGTTCTAACTGGTATTTTATCCGTTATACTGATCCGAAAAATGATAAGTTAATGGTTGATCCGGAAAAGGCGAAATATTGGTTGCCAGTTGATTGGTATAATGGTGGCATGGAACACACTACACTTCATCTTTTGTATTCTAGATTTATTTGGAAATTTTTGTATGACATTGGCGCAGTGCCTAAAGAGTGTGGTTCAGAACCTTATGCTAAGCGTACCGCGCATGGCATGATTTTAGGAGAAGGTGGTGTTAAAATGAGTAAATCAAAGGGTAATGTCATTAACCCTGATGAATATGTTAAAAAATATGGAGCAGATACTTTAAGGCTTTATGAGATGTTTATGGGGCCGTTTGACCAACCGATTGCTTGGGAGGATAAAAGCGTTAATGGAGTTTTTAGATTTCTAAATAGAGTCTGGTGTTTACAGGCAAAAATTAAAACACAAATAACAAAAAACAATAAAGATTTGAATATTTTATTAAACCAGACAATAAAGAAAGTTGGAGAAGATATAGAAGGAATGAAATTTAATACGGCAGTGGCACAGCTGATGATTTTTGTGAATGCTTTGGAAAAGGAAGACGTGATCGACAAAGAAGCCTTGGAAAAATTCATTTTGCTGTTAGCGCCGTTCGCGCCTTTTATTGCCGAAGAGTTGTGGCAAAAATTGGGGCATGGTCAGTCATTAACTTATGAAAGCTGGCCAGTGTACGATCAGAACTTGATCAAACATGAGGAATTTGAATTAGTGATTCAGGTTAACGGAAAGGTTAGAGATAAACTGCTGGTACCGAGTGATATTAGTGAAGAGATAGTTAAAGAAAAGGTTCTGACTTCAGAAAAAATTAATAAATGGCTTGCTGGTAAACAACCCCAAAAAGTAATTTATGTTAAAGGCAAATTGGTTAACATCGTAGTTTAAAATTGGTGGTAAAAGTTTTAGTTACTCATTAATAACTTATGGCGATTTATCCGGCAATCACATCTATCACTCCAGGTGGTTGTTTTAAAAAAATCAATGAAATCAGCCGGCTGAAGCTTAAGACGGTGTGTTTGTTTCCGACGACACTCAAGCAGCCGGAAAGGTGGCAGGTTTATCGGAAACTAAAGCGGGCTGGTATCAGAAAAATTCCTTTAGTTCACTTACGTAATGAGGACATGGATAATGAGGAAATTTATTACTTGCAGCAACAATTTAAAGTTGAGGCATTTAACCTGCATGCTACCGGCTGTTATGCTGTTTCCCGAGATTATAATGATCTAAACCAAAAAATCTATCTGGAAAATACTGCTGAAAAAATTTTTGAAAAACAGATAAAAAAATTTGCAGGTTTGTGTCTTGATACGACGCATTTAGAAGATGTCCGTCGTTCCGATAAAAAACTTTATCAGCATTTTATTGGACTGCTTAAAAAATATCCTTTAGGTTGTGTTCATATCGGCGCTATTAGTGAAACACGGCATCCCGACCCGGGAGGCTGTAAGTTAATGATTTACGAAAGCCATTTGTTTGAGAAGCTAAGTGATTTTGACTATTTGATTAACTACCGGAAATTTTTAAAAAACATTGTCGCTTTGGAATTAGAAAATTCCCTGTCAGAACAATTACGGGCTAAAAAATACATCGAGCAGAAACTAAAACTATGACCACTGAACAATTTCAATCTTTATTTCAAAAAGCCAAGGAATTAATGGCTGTCACTAAGGATGCTAATCATGATTGGTCGCATATTGAAAGAGTGTTGGATAACATTAAAAAAATTATGAGAATGTTGCCTGAAAAAATCAGGCAGACAATTGATGAGAAGCTATTAATTTTAGCTGCTGTGTGGCACGATGTCAGTTATCATCAATTTAAGGCAGGTGTTGTTCATTATTTTTTAGAAGGCCAGAGGGTAGGTAGAATAGCCGAGAAATATTTTTTGGCGGCCCAATTAGACCAAGAGAAGATCGGGCTGTTGGTTGATGTGGTGAGACATCACACGTTCAGCACTTTTGGGCGTTTGAATAGACAGAGAACAGTATATCATCAGATTCTGCAGGATGCTGACACCATTGATATGTTCAACGCCAGCCGGCTGGCTCAAACAAGAGAACTGGCGCGTCAGTCTTGGTTTTGGAGGTTAACGATTTTTTTTGAACCTTATACCAGAAATTGGTTTCGCAGACACAGAGACTTTCTTTTTAATTTTCCTGAGCTTATTAAACAGCTGGAGCGAAAAAAAGAAATTGTTTTTTATTAATATGGATTTAATCAAAGTAAATAAATTTAATATTAGTTTAGCAGCCGCCAAATTGCGCACCCGGAGCACAGTTGTCTATCCAACCGAAACCGCTTATGGTTTGGGTGCTGATCCCTTTTGTTTAGTGGCTGTTAAAAAAATTTATCAGATAAAGGGGCGGAATTTTAAAAAACCATTGCCATTGATTGCTGATTCTTATAAAACAGTCGAGAAATATTTTTTTTTAACTGCCTTGGAAAAGAATCTGGCTAAACGGTATTGGCCCGGTCCGCTGACTATTTTATTAAAATCCAAGAAACAATTAACGAAACTCAAGGACTTTTTTAAAGTAGAGCGTATTGCGGTGCGTGTTTCTTCTAGTAAAACAGCTTGTCAATTGGCGCGCGGTTGTAAGGGTTTAGTAACGGCGACTTCAGCTAACATTTCTGGGGCAGGTGAGTGTTATAGTATAGTAGCGTTAAAGAAGCAGTTTGACAGCAGTTTATATAAACCAGATTTAATTTTAGATGATGGTCGTTTAAAAAAAATAAGACCTTCAACCATGGTTATAATTGAAGGTCGCAAGATATCAATTCTCAGGCAAGGTAGTTTGAAATTAAATTAAATCAAAAACCCGTTTTTCAACGGGTTTTCAAAACTTATGAAGCTGCTTCTTCCGGACTTTCGCCTGGTCTGTATTCTAATGTTCCCCAGTCTGTTTTAGCGGTTTGCATTCGTTCGGCTTTACCGTCAATTTCAATATCAACCATTCCTTGATTAAACTCTAGCCCTTTTTCTTGCATCCATTCTTTTAGTTCAGGATCATCAAGTTTATCTACATCCCAATCTCGACAGAATTTTTCGTATTCTTGTCTTGACATTTGAATTGCTTTTTTCACTTCGCTATCTGGCTTAAAAACCATATTTTTATTTTTAATAATAATGCTTAATCTGTATTTATGATATCACATTTTTATTTTTTTTGCAAGCCGTTTAATCTTTGCTTTTTAAAATTTCTTTTTCTAAGTAGGCTTTAAATTTTAATTGCATCTTTATCGAATTAAAAGTTTCCAGAGCAATAATTTTGCCAAAGACAAATGCTGGTAGGGTGTCTAAATAGTCAAATTCATTTAAACTTTTAATATGATGAACATCAATTTTCTTCTTATACGAGAAACCGTTAAGATGATTGCAGACAAATTTTTTTTTGCTTTTTCTAATCGCAAAAATAAATTCTTTAGACCAGCGTTCTTCTGATGCTTTGAAGTGCGAAAGATCAAGACAGAGACCGCCGATTCTATTTAAATTAACTCGGGCGTTAATAAAATTATCATAGTTTAGTTCTAAAAAAAGGTGCTGATAAAATCCACGCCATTTATTTAAATATTTAAAACTGTCCTCATGAATCGTCAGACATGGTGCTTTATATTTCTCAATAAGGTATTTTAGTTCAGCACGTGACATGTCGTTTCTAATATGGATGAGAGGAATTTTTAAGTCAAAATTTTTTAGTGCTTGATAAATTTTTTTTCTTTGTTTGCCATCAAAAAGTTCTAGAAATAAGGCAACCTCTTTAAGATGGTAGTGTTTTATTTCTTTTAGTTTGTTTTGCCAGTCACGATCACTTTTGCCGGTGATGCCGACCAAAATTTTTTTAGAAATTTTTTGCATAAAGGTGTATACTGAATTTAATAATCAGCTGGCTTAATTATAGTGCCTGAGTAGCTGCTCGGCAAGTCTTAAGCTTAAAATTATGGATTTAACTGATATTAGTTTTCTTCAAAAAATAAGTGCGAATTTAAAAATTAGACCGACCCGAGGCAATGGTCAAAATTTTTTAATTAACAAAAATATTTTATTGGAAATTATAAAATCTGGAGAGCTCACTGGAACGGATACAGTTTTGGAAATCGGTCCTGGGTTTGGTGTATTAACGCAGGAATTAGTAAAATACGCTGGCAGGGTAGTGGCAGTGGAAAGTGATAATAAATTGGCCGCGTGGTTATCAGCCAACAAGGCGCAGATAACAAACAACAGAAATAATTTGGAGATAATTAATGATGATATTCTCAAATTTTCCATTTCTAATTTTCTTGCCTCAACGGCCGGCGGGCAATCCCCAATTAATGAATATAAAATTATTGCTAACTTACCCTATCAAATTACTTCGCCAGTGTTATGGAGATTTCTTAATGAAGAAAAAAATAAACCAAAACTTATTTTGGTCATGGTGCAAAAAGAAGTTGGGGAACGCATCTGCTCCGCTCCTGGTCAAATGAGCATTATGTCAGTTATGTGCCAGTTCTATGCAGAATGTCAGAGTATGGCTATGGTTGATAAAAATTCCTTTTGGCCAGAACCAGCAATAGACAGCATGATTGTAAAATTTGTAATTACTAACCCGTTTCAGAACAGAAAAATTAATGAGCTTGATTTTTTCCGATTGGTTAAAATAGGTTTTAGTGCCAAAAGAAAGATGTTGAAAAATAATTTATCAGCCGGCTTTAAAATTATGCCGGCGACAGTTGCTAGTTGGTTAAAAGGCGTTGGTTTAAGCGAAAAAATAAGAGCGCAGGAGTTGTCAGTTTTTGATTGGCTTAAAATTTTTGACAGAATTGGCAAAATAAGTTATAATTAAAGAGTATTAAAATATCAAATAATAATAAATAAATAAGGTAAGCATGCTCGGGCTACTGCAAATATTTATTGTGAATAAACATCCAAAGCGCCTTTAGCGGGATGTTTTTTATTATTGCTCGATTTTCTTCTATATATAGTAATAGGTTAAAAATATATTTAGAGTTTACGATTTATCATGGTTGATAAAAATAAAAAAAAAACAGGTTGGAGTTTTGGAGCGAGTTTAGCGCTTTTGACAGTGCTCGCTGTTTTTACGTTGAGTTTTGGTTTTGCAACGATACTCAAAAGTCTGCGCGGTCCGTTTGTCGGGCTGATTAATGTTAATCAGAATTTAAGTAGCAACTTAATTAATCAAGGTCCTTCAGTCGAGGAACAGAAAAATACCGATACAGATAAAGATGGTTTGAATGATTTTGACGAGCTCTATATTTACAAGACGTCGCCCTATTTAGAAGACACGGATTCTGACGGTTATAAAGATAAGGAAGAAATTGAAACCAGTCATAATCCTAATTGTCCTTTTGGTGAGAGTTGTCAGAATGGTAGTCCAACAACTAACAGCAATATCAACACCAACACGCCGCCTGCCAACACTAATGCCAGTACTAACACAGCAGGTAGCGAACTTGATTTAACACAGCTAGAAAGTTTAACGCCGGCGCAGATTAGAGAAGCACTTTTGGAAACTGGTAGCATTACAAAAGAGCAGTTGGATCAAATAGATGATGCAACTTTAATCCAGCTTTATCAAGAAGCAGTTAAGGAAAATACAAACACATCACCACAGTAATTTTTTTAAAATGTTTCTTTTCGTAAAACAAAATAGAATAAAAATAGTTTTCTTTTTTCTAGTAGTTTTTATTTTCAGTATTCTGGCTGGTAGTTTTTTTATAAAATCTGTTTCTGTTGCCAGAGCCCAAGATTTTTCTCCATTACCGGTGACTGATTTAGACATGATGTTAAGTCCGATACTGACTGGAATGCCGACCGGCTTACCAGTAAAAGAAATTACCTTAGAGGTTCAACAAACTCAGAAAGAGATAAAAGATAGTATTTTTAAAAAAATTGAAAAGATTCTCGGCATCTCAGCTGATGTGATGTTTAAAAATGCCTTGCGTTCTTTTTTAAACAGGGTTGCTTATGATACTGCGGTGTATATTTCCACCGGCGGCAAAGGTCAGAAGCCTTTGTTTGTGACAAACTTCTCCAAATTTCTAGATGAGACAGCCGGCGGAGCGATTGGAGATTATTTAAATGAAACTGTTGGTAAGCGCTGGGGTAAGGATTTGTGCGCGCCATTATCACCCTTAGTCAAACTTAATATTCAAATTCGCGCCCGTCAGATATTAGAGCCACCGGCACCACGTTGCCGCTTGTCGCAGATCTGGGGTCGGATTCAGGATTTGCGCAACATCAGAGATTTTGTTGATTGGACAGCACTCCAGGATATGTTTACAACTTCAGGATCAGAATTGGGCGCGCTTTTTTCTATCACCACTGGTGCGCAGCAAGCCGCTTATCTTGATGTGCAAACTAAGCAGTTTGAAAAAATAACCCAAGGCGAGGTTGAACCTCTTCGTTCCAAAATCACTGGTGATATCAAGACACCAGGCTTTTTAGTGGAAAGAGCAGCTGGTAAGGCTTTAGTTGATGAATCATATGAAGGAATTAAAATTCAAACTGGTTCGCCAGCAGCTGATGCTATCGGAACTTTTTTTAACACTTTGACTTATAAATTATTACAAAAAGTTTTCAAGCAGGGCTTTAATCCTCAGGCAGATGTTTCCTATACTAATCAGGCGGGTTTGTGGGGTTCAGGGATTGGTACAGCGGCTGCCAGCTTGAAATATAATGATTTAATTAAACCTAATTATAATAGCGGTGGAGAATATGACATTCTTCAACGGCTGGTCACCTGTGATGTCAGCAGTTCTGAATATTCTATTGATCCGACTTATTGCGTGATTGATGAGGGGTTCCGCATTGCGGTCGCTGAAAATAAAACATTGGAGCAGGCAATTGCTGAGGGCAATATTGATGGCAAACGGACTTTTGGCGCTTTCCGTACTGGTGGCGGCATTAACGCCACACCCAATTCCAGTCCGGATATTTATTCTTTGCGTTCAATTAAGATTTTAAGAAAATACCGGATTGTGCCAGTGGGGTGGGAACTCGCTGCCGAGTTTATTGCCAAATACCGTTCTGTCTTAGAAAAGCACGCTTTAGGCGCGACTTTTGGCCAAGAGGTTACTCTTAACGATTTAATCGCGGATTATAATAATGCTGAGTCGCCATTTTATCATTTAGTTGATCCTAACTGGGTTTTGAAAGCGCCCAAGGTTAATTCAGTTCGCAAAGGAGCGAGCGCTAAATATGAAATAGCGCCACAAGCCGTGCCCGGTTCGGTTATTTACAATCGTCTAACTCTAGATGTTGACGAGCAGACTTGCTTATTTGAAGATAATGACGGCAATTGTAAGAAATGGGGCTATTGTTCTGAAGAACGGCCGATCTGGCGTTTTAGGGGAGCCGAAGAATGTGATGTCCGTTATGCCACTTGCCAGAACTATTTAAGAGCCGATAACAGCACCGTGGCTTATCTTGAGGGTAATTTAGATTTTGACAGTTGCGCTTATGACGATGCTGTTGGCTGCCGTGCTTACTGCAATCGCTATAACACCGTGCAGGGCGCTTGGCAGTGTGTTAATAACGAACGTCAGCGCGGTTTGGTTTATTTAAATTGCGGAGTGCCCGCTGAGCATCCGGGCGAAACACACGCTTGGTCAAGTTCTGGTTTTTCAAATGTAACGCGTGATTGTGTTTGTTATAATCCTTTAAATAGTTCGGATATTTGTAAAATCAATGAGGAAGGTTTTGGCTGCACTACACCTTCAGGCTATTTCTGTACTTTGGGAACTTATAATCCCTTAACCACACCTGGCGCTGTTGCAATTCAGGAGAATTCTAATTTAATTTTTGCCAATAATAAGACCCAAGAATGTTCGCGCGCTGACGCCGGCTGTCACGAATTTTTGCAGTTAAGAAAAGCAGGTGATAACAGTCTTTATGCGGTGAGCGATGTCGCGACGTTGGAAACCTTTGTTAATAGTACTGTGGCCGTTGCGGCTAATACTAAAGAAGCTTACAGCATTGGTCATTCAGTCAGTCCGGTTTTCTTAAACGGCACCAGACAATCTTGTGAACGCGATGAAATCGGCTGCGCGTTTTATACCCCTGTTTCTTATCAAGGCCCGCGACTACCCGGTCAATATACCTCTCGCGTTTGTAATACCGGTGGCAGTATCTGTGCTGATACTGATGTGACTACCTGGAATGATGAGTGTCCGGCTCAGTGCGTCGGTTTCAAGACTTATCGTCAGGAACCAGCTAACTTTGAACCAGCCTGGGATCCGGTTAACTTTGTTTTAAAAACACCGCCAGTTAATCTTTGTTCAGCGAGTGAAGAAGGCTGTGACCAATTTACAAACTTAGATGAAGTGGCCAGAGGTGGCGAAGGTATTGAGAATTTCAAGTATGTCCGTCAGTGCCAAAAGCCTGGCGCGGCTTGTGAAACTTATTATACCTGGGTCGGCTCAGATACCAGCGGTTATCAGCTTAAAGAATATAGTTTAGTCAGAGGTGCTGGCGGACCGGCGACAGTTACCACGCCGGTCACGACTTTAGGCAGCTGCACCGGTGCTGCTGACGCTATGACTAATCCGCACTGCAAGGAATTTTATGATCGTAGTGGCGTTGTTTCTTATCGAATTTTTGAAAATACCATTTCTTGTTCCGAAGATTGCCATCCTTATCGCTGGACAATGTATGATGCAAATCATGATGGCAATACCAACGGCGCTGACTGTACTACCGCTGGCGGTACGGTTACTGGCGCTGAGTGCATTTTCCAAGTGATTCCTGATCAAGGCGAACGCTGCACTCAGGCTGGTTGCCGCGAATATAAAGGCAATGCCGGCAATAACATTCGGGTGGTTTTAAATTATGATTTTGAATTACCCGGACAATATTTAGATTGGGATGAAGTTGATGAATCATTGGAAGCGACTTATCGCGGCGGCCATTCAATCAGAATTGCTTCAACAGCGACCGCCGAAGTTTATAACGCCGGCAGCCGGCCATTAAATTGGTTTAATGGCCAAAGTTATGAGATTAGCTTCTGGGCTAAGGCCGAGAGCGGCACGCCAAGTCTTGACGTCGAAACTTCAGCTGGTTTTAATTTTGGCAGTGTTAACTTAAGTGTTGACTGGCAGCTTTATAAACTTGGACCACTGATTATTAATCGTGATACCTTTACAGACGAGACATTGCAGTTTGACAATGGCGGTACAGTTTCGATTTTTATGGATAATATTGTTGTGACCGAAACCACTCAAAGTTTATATCTTATTCGCGAAAGCTGGGATAA
>CAYSSY010000009.1:19111-32684 GCA_964434055.1 uncultured Gammaproteobacteria bacterium
ATCCTGATGATTATAAAAATTCTTTGTGCACCATGAGTCAGGAAATGTGTCAGGAATATTATCGCGATGGCGATAAGAGCAGCATTGCTAATTTTAAAGATCCTTTAGACAAGGTATGTGAATGGCGCAACAAAGAAATTGTTTCTTTCTGCACCAATACCACCGGACACCGTGGCCATTGTGAGGATTATCCTGAAGTGCGCTGTGCCACGGACAGTGAGTGTTCGGCTGTTGGCGGCGGACTATGTATTACTAATTATTGTGGCAGTGACGCTGATTGTTATGCGCCGGGTGAAACCGTGACTGCTGGCGTATGTCAGGCTCAGGCATCACAAGAAACAGGCTGGTTTATCAAAAACACTAAGATTCCTTGTGAACGGTTTAACACAAGTTATCCTGACATACCACTTGTCGGTTTCTGTCAGGCGAAGAATCCGATAACCTTGCAGACTGTCTTAAATAATGATACTCATTGTTTTGCCAAATCCTGCCCAGCTGAACTTTCAACTTGCTCTGAATATCGTGACCCCAGGGATCCGGAAAATTGTCGTTTCCGCTGCCCCTTTACCTATCAGCCTAATGGCCAGCCGACGCTTTATTATGACGATTTATGCAGCACTAATTCAGTTGCTGGCGGAAATGGTCAGCCTGGTTGTCAGTCTTATTATGAATTAAGCAATTCAGTGACCACCGGTGATTGCACTAATGTTGATCCGCGTAAGGGCTGCGTTCCGTTCTATGATCCGAATTTAAAGCAGCCCGACACTTATTCGAAATGTATGCCTGGTTGTCGTTATCAGGAAAATGCATCTGGGGTGCCGACTTATTATAATGACGACTGTCAGGCTGTGTTACCGACAGCTGACCCAGAGGCACTGCCCGGTTGTGTCCGCTAAAATTAATTTGCTTATTAATAAAATAAATATATGAATAATAAAAATATCATTATTGCTTTATCAGTTGTGGTTTTGATTGCGGTTGTCGGGGGAGTAGTCTATTATGTCACAAGCAGCAAACAGCCGGCGCCCAACGTGCAGTCAATTAACCAAGAAGTAGCCAACCCTGAATTAAATGCCAATACCAATCAGCCGCCAGTCAATACTAATCAGGCCTTACCAGAGCCGATTAAGATGCCGGGCAAACTTTATTTATCAGCCAGTAAGACTGACCTTAAGGTTGGTGAAACCGTGACGGTTAAGGTTTTAATGGATACTCTGGGTGCTAACATTGTGGTTGGTCGTGCTCGGATTAGTTATGACACCAATCTTTTAGAACTGACTAAGCTCGATACCACTAAAACTGCTTTTAATTTTTCAATTGTTGAGAAAAAATCTGCCGGTGAGGTTGATGTGGCGCGCGGTAAGCCTGGCGACTCTGATTATCAGGATAAAGACGATGGTTTCACCGGTACCGACGGTTTGCTAGCTACTCTAACTTTTAAAGCCAAGGCTGCCGGCAGTGCCGAGCTGGTTTTCAATCCTAAAGATTCAACTTTAGTGCTTGACGACGGTAAGGGCGATGCCATGGTTATGGAGTACGGCGAGCTGACGTTGGTGGTGAAATGATAAAAATGTAAAAAGCAAAAATCAAAATGAAAAATGAAAAATTAAAATTTAAAATAAATAATTATACATTTTAAACTGTTATTGCTCGGCAATGATTCCGCCCGCGGCGGGGTGTAAGCAGAGCTTTCATTTTGATTTTTGATATTTAAATTTTAAATTAGTTATTATGGCTAAAGGCCCAGAAACAACCCAAGATAATGACCAAGATCTCCGCCCAGCCCCAGAAGGCCGCGCGGCTTTGTGGCTCAGAATCAAGAATTGGTTTAAAATTTTAACCCCCAAGAAAAAGATTTTATTGGGTTTGATTAGTGTTTTAGTCATCGCGGCGATTGGCATAATTATCTATTTTGCTTTTGGACAGACAACACCACCATTTCGTTTCTATTTTGATCCAGCTTCTGGTGATGTCCATACCGGTACTGCCAATACAATTCGCGTGATGTTAGAAGAAAATGTTTCTACTCCGGTTGCTGTTGCTTCACTTAGGGCCGAGTTTACTTATGTTGGTGTTGCGGCTGGTTCTGGCTATGTAAGTTGTCAGGTGAATCCATCATATGCGGCTTATTTTGATTGTAGTGTTGATGCTATATATGGATTAATTAGAATCACCGCCCTAGACCCCACCAGCATGACTGTTAAAATACCAGTTTCTGATTTGATTCCAAATGATGCTCATGTCGCTGATATTATTGTAACGCCACCAGTAGGCACTACTGGAACGCTTGATTTGAGTTTTATTACTGGTGCTACAGCTCTGGTTGATGTCAATGGTGTCAGTTATTCTTCACCATCTGGCGTGCAAGTGGATAACAGCTCTTACAATATAGTTGCCAGTCTTTCAGGTACAGCCGATTTCAGTTTAGATCCGGCTTCAGACACTGTATCAGTTGGTCAGGTTTTCCCGGTGCAATTTTTTGTTAACACTAATCCCTCAGCTACTCAATTAGTGGCAGTATCAACGATTATTAATTTTGATACCAACTATCTGGCAGTGCAGAGCGTTGATGTTACGAATCCGCCTTGGGATTCTGGTTTTGATCCGCAGATTGGCGCTGGCGAAATAAGAATAATCAGGGGAACACCAGGGGATGGGGTGCCGGATGCTGGTTTAGGACAGTCCGGTAGCGTGTCGGTTGTGACAATCAATTTTGTCGCCCAGCAAATTACTCCGCCTGGTAGTACGATCACTGCTGATGTCTCTTTTAATAATGGAGTCTCTGAAGCTATTTTAGATGATGCCTTGGGTACCAATATTTTCGGTTCTTCAACTGGAGCCAGTTTCACTATTATCCCGGCGCCGGAAGAATCAAATACCATTACCCGCGGTCCGTTCGTGGAAATTAGACGAGACGGCACTTCTTATCAAGCAGTGATTACTTGGCGCACGAGTTATCCATCAGATTCAGCGGTTGGTTATGGCACTACCTCAGAAGCTGATTATGGAAGTTATACAAATTTTCAAACAGCAACACCTAATCCGATTAATCCCGAACATCAAGTTATCATCAATAATATCAATCCTGATGTTCTGTATTATTATCGTGTCAGGAGCATTGGCACCGATCCCAAGACTAATATGACCATGACCACCGACTCGTTGGAGCACACTTTTTCTGTCAGTGCCGAGGAAGAAACTCTTTATATCACTTATGTAGAAGTTGTTCCGACGGTTAATACCGCCGAAGTTACTTGGGGCACCAATCTTAATGTTGGTAATAACACCATGAGATATCAGGAAATTTTAGCTACGGGCCTTGGTCCATGGGTAACCGTGACTCCAGTTACTGGCAGTAATTTGGTTCATAGCGGCAGCATCACTGGTTTAAGAGCCGATACTGCATATCGTGTTGAAGTGACAAGCACTTTGAGTACCACAAATGAAGATAAGGAAATAAGAGAATTCAGGACTTTAAGAGAAGGCGCTTTTCAAAAAGATTCCAATGTTATCTTAAAAGTAAAGCCAGATCGCGAATGCGCCAAGTGGTTGGAATGCACGACTTCTTTAGATGTCACAAATACTAAAGGCGAAAGGGAACAGTTGTGTTTTTCACGCGATATGTGTCAGGAAATCAATCCAGAAGACAAAACTTGTTTATCATATATTAATCGTAGCACAGCCGCCAATTTAAATTTTGATATTGTCGCCAGTCAACCCGATCAATCAACTATTAAGAATGCAAAAAATCTTTCTGGCTATGCTAAAGCCGGTGCCAATTGGATTGGTTTCAGCCAAACTAACAGCATTAGTTGTCTTAGCACACCATGTACGGATCCCAATTATTTGGCTTGTAACCCAGCAGATCATTTATGCTATGATGTATTGCCACCCAAAGTTTCTGGTTATCTGCCTTATGATGTTATGCGTGAAGTCGGGAGCGGTATTTATTTAGACAATGGAGACTTTGAATCAGGGACAATCGACCCTTGGCACCCGCGTTTTGCTGAACGCAATATTTCTGAAACAGCCGAAGTAATTTTGGAAGGCAATAATCATGTTATGTCAGTGGGCATGGTTGATCGCGATGGTAGCGCCACCAACATGGATTGGGATGGGGTGATGGTAAACCTGGGAAGACTCGGAAAAAATGTCGAATATGTTGTGTCTTTTCAAACCAGAATTTCTGATTTAAACATGAATACCGACAAGTTGCGAGTTCAATTGGGTTTAAGTTCCGATGATGAGAAAAAAATAGATTATAATTATTATTTAAATCCTGACAATGTCGGCGGCACCAACCTGAGCCGCGATATCCCAGTTTCTACTGGTTATCAAACAGTTAGCGTGGGACCGTTTAAAATTGACGATGTGGCTTTAGGCGCGCTTGACATTGGTTATCAGAATATAAAAAGTGTCTGGCTAGCTTTTTTGCTTAATGCTGATCGGGGGAATTTCTATATTGATAATGTGCAAATTCAGCCGGTGTTGGAACGCCAAATTCCAAGTTCTAATATTACCGCTTATACAGAGCAATATGTCGGTCGTTCCTGCCGCCTTTATCCGAAAACTGATTCGCCGGCCTGTGATTATACTGAGACTTCTAGTGGCAAGACATATAGTGGCTGGAAGGGGTATTGCGTGGAAGTTGACCCCAAAGATAAAGACAATTGTCTCTTATGGTGGCCGATTGACGTTATTTCTGGTTCGCAAGCCGTATTTTCTTCAGATGTCCAAGCCGGCTACAAAGACCGTTACCCGCTTTATTACTGTCTGGAAACAACCGGTAATTATCCTTATTACGAGCATCAGGTAGGTGGATACTGGAGCAGAAACGATACTAATGAGACCAGGACTTGGTTCTATGATCTTTCTGATCTCAATGTTTATCGCAATGAATTATTGGAGCTTAAGATTAACGGTGTTAGAATGGATGATGATGGCAATGGTAGTTATGAATGCGGTTTGGCAGTTGATGAGGCCGCAGATTATAATCCTTCTGTTCCCAGAGATTCATCGCAACTGGGAGCCAAAGGTACAATTATATTTAATAATGTTAACAAGGCGCATTGGGAGGATTCATTGGACGGAACTCATAAGACATGTAACAATGGTCAGACATATTATAATTCAGCCGCTTATTTAAGGTGTGCCCATTCTCCTAGTGGCAGTGAAAATGATTGTAATATTGTGACTGCTAAACTTGAATTTGAAATGAATAAACTCAAAGGTGTTAGGATCAAATATGATGATGGTAGTCCTGGTAATGGATCATATTCTTTTGATTCAATTACCATGACTTACAAAGGTGAACGCTGTAATATTATTGCCCAAGTAGTGACTGATGATGGCCAGAACAAAGCTTGGACTTCACGGATAGCTTCTCAAAATTATGAAGTGCCAACTATTAAATATAAATATAATCAGGATTACAAACCTTTTGGCGCTATGGTTAATCCAGCGGTTTTGGGCGATCCTTCAAAGTGGCCGGCCATGTATGTTGAACCTGCGGAAACCAGCAGTTATTCTGGTTATGTGACAGAGCCTTATCAGGCTCGAGCGGGATCAGCTTATGCTATTAATGCAGAACATAATGTTGGTTTATGTTCAATAAATCGTAATGTATGTCTTAGCATTGCTGATTGCCCTCCTGTTACAACCACCGCACTTGGTCTTCCCATTATTAGACCCCAGACTTGTTCTATAATTACTACAATTGGCAAACTTGGTCCGGCGACCTGTATTTCTGGTTCCAATGCAGGTCAGGAATGTACATCCAGCGCCGATTGCGGTATTGGTATTGAAGATGGTCAGCCGGGGAAATGTGTTGGTTATTCCAAGCCTGAAGATTTTGAATCATGGGATCAATACGAATTTGCTTTAAGGACACAATACGATTCGTTATTAAGTAATGCCACAGCCAGTGTTACCAACGAAAGTAATCGTGCTGAAGAATACAGAGCACGTTTAGGGCAAATTTTTGGCAAGATTTATAAAGTTTGGGTGTGGCATGGTTTTGATAATCCTCAAGGCGGGCGTTATGTAAAGGTTTGCGACATTGATCATCCTTTTACACCCACGCCCATACCCAACCTGCCAAGCTTTACTTTTTTAGATAATTTGTGCTGGGATTTGACAGGTAATTCAGCATACCTTAATCCACCCAATGTCTTTAATATAAAAATAAACGATAAATCTACAGGTGAAGTCTTTTTGCGCGGAGAAAATGGTTCTGTTGTTTTAACTTTTAATAGTGAGGTTAATCCCGATCACCAGCCCTTGACGCAGTATTTGATTGATTGGGGAGATGGTTCGCCAGTTGTTGGTGAGTATAATCTAAAAACCGCACCACGCGCAGACAGTAATAATCCTCACGTTGTGTCGCATACTTATATTTTTGACACCGCTCCCGATATCAACGGGCAAATACATTGTACGGGTACTGCTAGTAGCGGTCGCTGTAGCTACAAACCCAAGATTCAGATAAGAGATAATTGGGGCTGGTGTAATCAAGAAAATACGTCTAGTTGTGGTGGTAATGGTTGTTATGATACGGAGTGTGATAACCCAAGCCCAACTAGTGGCGCCTGGCAAACTTTTGGAGGCAACGTTATTTTAGACACGACCACCTTTACTTCAGGCCGGGAATAATCACCTTTAATTTTAGTCATTTTTTTCAACTAAAAATTAATTAAGGACAAGTTAAGCTCTTGTCCTTAATTTGTAAAAAAGGACTGTCGTTGAATGTCATTCTGAGCTTGTCGAAGAATCTCAAGACGATGATATTTTTGCTAAAATTACTCATCCTTTGACCCTCCAATATGGCGGGCAGGCGGGCTCAGGATGACAAAATAAGGTGTTTAGGACATTTGGCGACAGTCCTAAAAAAGGCTTTATTTAGAGACTTTTAGTCAGATAAACAAAAATTTTGTTGATAAGCGAGTTTTATGGTATAATAAAATTGTTAAGAAATCAAAATCTTAAGGTTAAATACAAACAATTTTTATAAGCAATATATTTGAAATTTCAACTTTAACCTTAGGATTTAATATTTTACAGTGTTTCTCCCTACTCTCTTAAAAAATTACTCCAAAAGAACTATTTTCATTACCATTTTATTGATTATTGGTGGGGTTTTTATATTTTTTAGAGCAGCTCAAGCGGTTAGCTTTTTAGGCTTTGATCTTAATTTAGAAACAACAATATTAGGTTGGGTAGGTCATCTGGTTAAAATGTTAGTTGGTTTACTTGGTGGTTTATTGCTAATAATTATTGACTTATTGATAAAAGTATATTCGTTTAATCATTTTATTGATGGTGAGGCAATAGCGGTTGAAATTGGTTGGGTCTTGGTGCGCGATTTATCGAATATTTTCTTTGTAGTTTCTCTGTTGGTGATTGCCTTCGCCACCGTTTTTAATGTTGAAAGCTATCATTATAAAAAAATGCTGCCCAAACTGATTATTATGGCAGTATTAGTAAATTTTTCCAAGACAATTTGCGGGTTAATTATAGATTTTGCCCAAGTTGTAATGATGACTTTTGTCCATTCATTTGAGTCTATCTCGCGAGGTAATTTAGCTTTCGGTTTTGGGTTAGATCAGATGCTTGCTATCATTGACGGTTCTCAAAATAATGTAAATGTTGATTTCTCTTCCGGATCAATTGTCGCTTCTTATATTTTAGCCGTTCTTTATTTAATTGTTGCTTTAGGTGTGGTTGGCACGATGTTGATAATCATTGTTTTTCGCATCATTATGATTTGGGCTCTTGTTGTTTTATCGCCAATTGCCTTTATGGCAAGTGCCGTACCAGGAGGTGAGAAATACTCAGGTCAGTGGTGGTCTGAGTTCACAAAAAATGTTATATCCGGACCGTTTTTAGCTTTCTTTTTTTGGCTTTCAATGCTTGTTCTTTATAAATCTAATGGTTTAAATGGTGCGACTGTAATTAATATCGAAACTGTAAACCCAAACGAGACGGCTATTACACAAACAGGAACCAGTAATACCATGGCAGCTACAGTTACCAAGATTTCTACTGGTCCAGCGATTTTTAATTATATTGTTTCCATTTCTTTATTGATTGCTTCGATGGTTTTATCGCAACAACTTGGGGTTGCTGGCGGCAGTGCTGGTGGAAAATTTATGGGTCATTTACAATCTTTCGGATTAGGAGTGGTTGGTGGTTTGGTTGGTGGGGCGTTGGCACCATTGAGATTAGGAAAATGGGGTGCAGAAAAGGGCTATGAGTGGGGCGCGGGCAAAGTTTTGCAGAAAAGTACTGAAGAGGGGTCAAGTAAATTTTGGAAACCTTTTAAGTATTTTTATAAATCAACTTGGGAAGGTTTTGGTGAACGTGGTGGACAAATGAGAGAAGAGTCGAAAAGACTAGCCACTGCTTATGGTCATCAGATGGCTGATAAAATTTATACTAGAGGAAAATTAAAAATACCGCGGGTTGAATTAACCCAAAGCGGAATTATGGAAGAATATGAAAAGAAGTTTGCACCGTTAAGTAAAGAGCAAATGATGAATATGTCTCGGGGAGTAAAAAAATTGAGTGGTTTTGAGGGTGAAATGTCACGCGTAGCTTTATTAAGATCAGCGGCTGCTAAGGGTTATGTTGATGATTTAATGACTGAGTTTGCGCCAGAGCTGGCCAAGCTGGCGCGCGAAAAATATGGTATGGGGGATGATGATGGTAATACGCCGTTTCATACTCATGCTTTGATGAATGAATTTTTATATGATTACACTTCAGATAAGGCTGTGGGCAGTGGTCAGGGTAGGGAAGCTCCAAGTAGAGCAGCCATGACCCTGATGAATGATTTGGAAGATATCGCCAAAGCTGTTAAGCATCCAGAATATGACGGTCATTCTGATTTTGATACCAAAACTGGTCAATGGAAAGCTTTGAATCCAATTGTGATCACTCTTAATGATCAAGGCCAGGAAGACAAACAGTATGTGTGGTCTAATAATAATTGGAGAAGAGCAACAAAGAATCACGAAGGTGAATGGGTGGAAGACGCTGAAAATAAGGAAATACTTTCCCAAAAAGAATTGCATCAGCTCTACACTAACCGTCGCGTGATGTATGATATCCCTGGTCAAAGAGAACACATGATTAACGAGTTTAGAAAATGGGGTGGGTCTAGACAAATAGCTCAGGTGGCACCCCATCCAATTACCACCATGATGTACAATGAAAAAACTGGAGCAAAAAGTTTGGGCGGTCCAATTTTAGATGTTGGTCAAGAGCAGATTTTAAAAGATATTTCTTCAGCTAATGTGGTTTATGATGCGGGCTATAAGCAGCCGCGCCATAAGGTTTGGCTTTTTGGCGGTCAGGAACCAAAACTTGATGGCGGTTATGTAGTAGTCGATGAGGCTCATGCTAAATCAATGCAAGAAATGTATGACCGCGGCGGTGAGTTATGGATGAACACAGTTTATGGAGAATTGATGGGTTTTCAAGCTAGAGATGCTTCTAATATTAGAGGTTTTAGATTAAAAGTTGTTGATAATAATGGCAACGAGGTAAGCAAGGTTACTCTAGGGGATCCTGAATACGAAAAAGAGATTCAGATATTATCGCAAAGAATTATTTCTAAGTATAAAGAGGAACATAATATTGGAGAAAATGAATCTTTGCCGCCAGATGTGCAAGACGAACTAAATAAAGAAATAAATAAAGTATCCTCTGAAACTAAGAAAAGTAAATCAAAGTTTTTTTGGTCTAATATTGATAAAGAGACGCGATCTACTCAGGAAGCAGAAAGTCAAGCAAAAATTAAAAGAATTTCATCTATGGCCGCAACGTCGACATCAGCAGGAACAACACCAACTCCAGGTCCAACTTCAGAATCGAGACCTATAGCGCCGCCAACGCCAGCAGTTGTTACCAGAGAAAAGATTGATAAAATGGCCAGCCAGCCGCAGTTACTTGATGGAAATGACGCAGTAAAAGCAATGCAAAAAATTTATCAAGACGAGCAGGAGTTATTAAAAAGAATGACAGAAATTGTTAATCATAATAACCCAGAAACTATTTTGACAGCACAAGAGAGAGAAACTCTTAAAACAATTGATTTAGCTAAAGCCTTACAACATTGGAAACATCAACTAAGTTAAAATTATGCCTGTGAGCAGCGTTATTACTGAAGAAAAAATTAAGAGTGTCTTAGCGGTAGCTAATGGCAGTTTTTTAGCCGATGAAAATTTGATTAACGATATTGGTTTATATATCCACAACCTTGTGTTATCAAGAGATGGATCATCTTTTGATTTTTTAAAATTACTTGAAAGTTTAGTGCAAAGAAATTCTGATTTTTTTAAGAAAAATAAGGAATTAGAGAAAATATATTCAACCTTTATCATAACCGTAAAATTTATTAGCTTGCCTTATCTCGATTTAAAAGAAATAGTTGAGATAATTGAAAAATATTTATTATTAGGCTTTGAAATTGATGAACTCGACATCTTTGAAAGAATAAATGCTGTATTTTTATTTCGTCCTTGGTTGGACACAAAAGAGGTTAGAGATAAGTTGACTTTAGCCTTGAAAATAAACGAACAAAATATTAGTCAGGAGCAATTGATTGATAAGAAGGGTAATTTGTTTAAAAGTACTTTTAAAAATTGGTTGATAATCTTTCAAGAATTTTTGGGTCAAAATTTTGGCGATGTTTCCAAGGAAGTTGAGTTTTTAAATACTAACAGTAATGTAAAAAAACTAGATATCGATCAGAAGATAAAATTAAAGCATCTTCTCAGAATTTATGACTTTTTGCAATTTACTGAACCGTTACAAAATTTACAACAAAGGGAAGAAACACACGTCTTGCCAAAAAGTTTAAAACCTTTGTACGAAAAAAAAGAAGAAAACAAAGAAACATTTATTAAACCGCAGGCAGCTTTAATTTTTTTAGCAAACCAGGCACTAAAAGAAAAATATCAGAATTATCAATCAAGCGAGATGTTTGTCTCGATGATTAATCGTAAGGAGGCTTTAAAAAAAGATTCAACAGATTTTCTAAATCTGAAAGCGCCGTTTTACCATGCTTTGAATACTAAAGATGCTCCGAGCGTAATTGCCATTTTATTGCTCCTTGGGGAGAATGGTTATTTAAAAAAGTTTTTTAGTAATGATAAAAGATATATAGATTTTTTTGAAAGTTATTTGAAAAGGAGTGCTGAGACAACAGCGAACGGCAGACCCTTAAGCGCTGATGATTTTATTAAGGATCCGGTGAATAAAGTTTATATTGGTTCCTTTATTAAATTAATGCTCGAAAAACGTCTTGGACTGACGAAAGACGAAGCAGCAATCGTCGGTACTGAATTAGCAACGCGGGTTTATGCATTTGGTCAGGAAAAAGAATATCAAGATTTGGCTTATGGCGACGAAGGTAGTGGTGTGTTTGTGTGGAACTTTTAAACTTTAAATTATCTTGATTAATAAATGGATAATAATAAAGATTACAAAGAAATACTAGTTAAAGATAAGCAGGGCAATATAAAATTGGTTAAAGTAGTTTTTGATGTGCCTTCAACAGTGAGCGCGCCAGCTGTTACACCAGTTACGACACCTGCCGAACCGGTTAAGACACCTTCTTTACCGATTCAGCCTATTATTATGCCAGTTGCTAAACCTGTTGCGTCGATGACACTCAAACCAGATTTCTATTTTGATGTTCAAGATGAAGAAGAAGTAAAGCGATTTAAAAATAAAGAAGATGAGGAGCTTAATAATCAGAAAAAAAATATTGTTGATAACTTAGCGGGCGAAATGATCAATCAATTGGCTTTTAGTCTGAATGAAAGTGCAACTAAAAGATTCGCCGGCATCATTGTCAGTAATTTGATTGGCGTACGGGATAATATCGATACACGTCTGGCTTTAACAAAACCAATGCTGCGTGGTGGTTTGGGTCTAACTGAGGCTCAGGCAGAGAACGCTATTCAATTAATGATTAAAGCAAAGCCAGAAATAAATAAGCGTCTGGAAAACTATATAAAAGCTAAGGAAGAGGCATTACGTCAAAAACAGGAACAGGATAAAATTTTTCGTCAACAACCAAGCCAGCCCCAGCCCGCAGTTCTTAAATCAGAATTACCAGTAACACCAAAAATACCAACAGAAGCTTATGTCCCAGCTTTTAATAAAGAGCGCACAAAATTAGCAGATGTTCAGCCGGTTTATCGCTTAATCAGTCCGGTGGATGAACTTAGATCAATTGATTTAAATGTTTTTCACCGATTAGCTGATACAACCGATGGGCGCAAACAGAAAATTCGCCAGAAAATTGATTTATTAGGTGATGAAGGTTTGACTAAAATGCTGCAAGGTATTGGTGCTTTTAAAGAGTCACCACTTTATCAGCTTTATTTAAGGACTGGAGCTTTGAGTTTTTCTAAAAAAATTTCAGTGGCACAGGTTGCGGAATTACTACAATCACAGAACGATATTTTTCTTACTTTAGAAGAATTTGAAGCGATTGCTGATTTATCAAAAGAATTTTCATTTTAATTTCTTAACATGGATCAATTTGTTGTTCCACAATTCATTGATGTTGAAGATAAAATTTTTGGTCCGATAACTACCAGGCAGTTCATTATGATGGTAGTTGGTGGGTTGATGATCTTCTTGGGTGTTAAAATTTTGAATGTCATTTCATTAGTTATTTATGTTTTATTCATCATTGGCATCATTGCTTTGTTCGGTTTTTATAAGGTCAATGGTCGTGCGTTCCATTTATTTTTGTTGAATATTTTTCAAACATTAAAAGAACCAACTTTACGTGTTTGGCGGAAAATTGATGTTACTGATGTTAGAATTGTTTACGAGACGCGCAAGGCAGAAACTCAAAAAGTCCCGGTAAAATTAGTGTCAAAGTCTCGTATTTCCAGAATGGCTTTGGTGGTCGATACTGGAGGTGCTTATAAAGGTGAAGAGTAAAATATTTTTTATTTTTAATATTTAATACTAGATTTAATTTTTGTTATGCCGAAACAAAGAAAATTGCCTTCCACTCAGCAATACTTGGATATTGCTGAGATAAAAGAGGATACAGTGATTCTTAAAGATGGAACCCTGCGCGGTGTTTTGTTGGTTTCTTCGGTCAACTTTGCTTTGAAGTCCGATGACGAGCAAGACGCCACTATTCGGGCATATATTTCTTTTTTAAATTCTTTAGATTTTAGTGTGCAGATCGTCGTCCAGTCGCGTAAGTTAGTGATTAATGATTATTTGGAGGAATTAAAAAAGAAAGAAAAAGAGCAGACCAATGAACTTTTAAAAATGCAGACTGGTGATTATCGTAAGTTTATAACTGAGTTGGTAGAACTCGGAGATATTATGTCGAAACGTTTTTACGTGGTCGTCCCTTATGCTCCTGGTACTAAAACAAACGCTGGTTTTTTTGATAAAATGACGGATGTTTTTTCTCCAACCAGAGTTTTACAACTTAAGCATGATAAATTTATTAAATACAAGCAGGAACTGGAGAGGCGGCTGGAAAAAGTTCGCAGTAATTTAATGGCTATGAGTGTACAGTCAGTCCGTCTTG
>CAYSSY010000010.1:0-31153 GCA_964434055.1 uncultured Gammaproteobacteria bacterium
GTCAAGCGCTGGTATCGGCAGAATGTTTATGATGCCCAAATTAATTGAAAGTAAGGCAGCAAACTGCAAAACATAAACAATACCCAGGCTGACGACCCGGCCAGTGAGGACGGCAATGCCCACTGGACCCGCCACATCAGCACTGACTTTTTGGCCGGTAAAAAGCCGACCAATGATTTCACCAAAAACTCTGACAATTTCACCCATCAAATAAAAAGTACTCTCTGCTCCCTTATAAATTGCTGTATGAATCGGATAAGAAATAATGCCGGTTTTAACTAAACCAACACCCAAAACCGGTCGGTCACCAGAACCGGTTAATATTTTTGGCACGGCATTTTTAACAATTTTCTGATCACCGCGAATAATATCAAGTTTAACCTCCTGATTTTCCTTACCGGCAATACTTTGTTGAATATCCTTTATCTCACTAACAGGCTGCCCGTCTATTGCCATTAATATGTCACCTTCTCTTAAGTTTGCCTTCTGAGCGGGAGATTGCTCAGCAACTTCAATAATTTGAATTTTTGGGTCGCGTACTCGCGACAAATCAATACTTTCGTCAATGACGGTCGGAATGCCAATTGAAAAACCAATGCTCAAAAGAACGATAGCTAAAATAAAATTCATAATCACGCCACTGGCGATAATCAAAATTCTCTTCCAAATTTTTTGAAAAACAAAACTATCAGGTTCACCCTCACCTTCACCTTGTTCTCCTTTTATCTTGACAAAACCACCAATCGGAATCCAATTTAAAGAATAGATGGTGTGGGGCGAACTGTCAGATTTGATTTTGTTGCCCCAAACAATTTCCCATTTTTTTACTTTTTTTACGGAGGTGTCTTGATTGGTTGTGTCAGTCTGCCTTTTCCTTACGCCAACCAAACGCGGCGGAAAGCCAAAACCAAACTCATCAACTTTGACATTCATCCGGCGCGCCATGAAAAAATGTCCGAATTCGTGAACAAAAACTAAAATCCCCAAAATAACTAAAAAAGCGACAATAGTTAAAATCATAACAAAAAATTATATTTTAATTTCTTCTTCTTTTTTATGCTCGACTTCCATTAATTTTTCCTGATACATTTTTGTTTTCTTATCAAGATTTTCTATGGCTTTATACTTTTCATCTTCTGATAAATCTTTATTCTTTTCCTGCTTGTTTATTTCTTCTTTGATCTTATCTCTTAACTGTCGCAAAACAGAACGCGCGCCTTCTGTCTTATCATTTAATAATTTAATGATTTCTTTGCGTGTTTCCTCAGTCATGGTGGGGACAATCAATCTTAAAAAATTACCTTCATTAGATACAGACAAACCAATAGAGGCCGACTGAATCGCTCGTTCGATATCTTTCCCGACGTTCTTATCCCACGGTTCGACAATCAATGTTCTGGGATCGGAGATATTAATTGAAGCCAGTTGCACTACTGGCATCTTACTACCATAAACATCAACAGGAATGTCTTCAACAAGTGCTGGCGTGGCACGATTAGTGCGGATAGTGCTGATATCCTTTTTGTAATGTTCTAAAACTTTTTCAAAATCACTGTTATATGTTTCTAAGTTAAACATAAGAGAGATTGTTTAATTATTATAATGAATGCTAGTTATAATTTTACTTTTTTTAACGCTGAGTGTCAAAACAGCCTTAAGAAAGGCTGTTAAAGGACAATTAATGACTGCTGTTAAATTTAAATGACTATTATCTTTTTTTACCCCAATGATACCAATCAACAAGCAGTGAAGAAGCCACAAATATTGAGGAATAAGTGCCGAATCCAACACCAATGATTAAAGCTAAAACAAAAACTCTAATTGTTTCACCACCGAGAAAATACAAAGCAAACAAAGCCAATAAAACGGTGACTGAGGTATTTATCGAACGTCCCATGGTCTGATTTAAACTTTTATTGACTGTGTCTTCAAAAGTTTTTTCTGGCGCATAAATCAAATTTTCCCTGGTTCGATCATACACGACAATTGTATCATTTACTGAATAACCTAAAATGGTTAATAAAGCTGTGACAAAGAGAATATCAACCTCAATGCCCCAAAAATGACCCAGCACGGAAAAAGTACCGGTCAAAATCAACAGGTCATGAATTAATGCTATTACCGCCCCCAAGCCGTATTTCCAAGAAACAACTGGCCGCGATATCTTTCGAAATGCCCAAGCGACATAAACGACAATCATAATTGAAGCCAAGACCACGGCAATAACAGTCTTACCTTGAAGTTCCTGGCCAATAACTGGACCGATTGATTCAAAACGAACTTCTTCCACACTTCCTGTTTTGCCATCTTTAGTCGCAACCTGTTTTAAAGCTTCAACAAATTGCTGGTGTTCAGTTTCGCTTAAGCTGGCTGTTCTGATTAAATAGCTTTCTTCGCTCGGCTGTATTTTTATCTCTTTAAAATCAGGCAAAGTTGTTTTTAGCTCTTCGCCTAATTCTTGAGTCGTCAGGTTTCTCTCACTGGTGATTTTAACTTCTAAGAGCGAACCACCAGTAAAATCAATACTTAATTTTAACCCCCAAAAAATGATACTTAAAATGCTGAGCAAAGTTAACAATCCGGAAAAAATATAAAATACCTTACGATATTTAATAAAATGTATTTTACTCACAGACATATTCTTAAATTCTTTAATTAGTGAAATTAATTTACCTGCTTAATGGATTTTCGTGATACGCCAAAAATCCATCTTTTATTCTGTAAAAAACGACCGACAATAACCTTTAACAAATTTCGCGTAATGACAATGGCACTAAACATAGAAATTAAAATACCAACCGATAAAGTAATGGCAAAACCCTTAACCACTGAAGTGCCGAACCAAATCAAAATTAAACAAATTAAAAGCGTAGTAAAGTTAGAATCCCGAATTGACGGCCAGGCACGCTTAAAACCTTCCTCTATCGCTAAAAATAAATCTTTGCCCGCTCGTAATTCTTCTTTTAATCTTTCAAAAATTAAAACGTTCGCGTCAACAGCCATACCAAGCGACAAAATGAACCCGGCAATACCCGCTAAAGTCAGAGTCACGGGGATCAATTTAAAAATAGTTAAAACAATAACAGTATACCCGGCAAGCGCTAAGACAGAAATAAAACCTGGCAGACGGTAATAGATAATCATAAATATAGCGATGGCAGCAAAGCCCCAGATACCTGCCCAAATACTTTTAGTAACTGATTCGTTACCTAGCGAAGCACCAACGGTTTGTTGAGAAATCAAGGTAATAGGCACTGGCAAAGCACCGGCGTTCAAACGGTCAACTAAATCTTTTACATCCTGGTTGTTAAATTTTCCCGTAATTACAGCCTTACCGCCGGTAATTTTTTCCTGAACTGTTGGCGAAGAAATCACAGCACCATCAAGTAAAATCGCCACTGGCTTACCGACGTTGCGCGCAGTAATTTCTTCAAAGAGTTTGGCGCCTTCTTCATTAAAAACCAGGCCAACTTCATATTGTCCAGTATTGGGGTTTGTCTGTACCTGAGCTCTTTTTAACTGCTTGCCGGATAAATTAGTGTTTACCAATTCTAACTCCTGACTTGGCGCATTAATTTTTTTAGTTGCTAATAAAATATGTGCGGCACGGACTTCCTTGTTATCACCTTCGCCGCGTTCCTCTATTTTTTTTATGATGTGATAACCGAACTGTGTTTCGACTAGCTCAGGATAGACACCGGCTGTTTGTAGTTTATTAAAAATTACATCTTCAAATTCTGGTACAAATGCGCCTTTCTTAGCCCAGTCCAAATCTCCACCCTTATCTTTTGATCCAGGATCTTCTGAATATTTTTTTGCTAATTCGGAAAAATCAGCACCAGCTTTAGTCACTTCCTTTAAAACATCACCGGCTTTTTTCTTAATTTCTTCATTGGCTTTAACTATCGCTGTCAACTCTTCGTCAGTTGGTCCTTTGGCTTCGACGGTCTCTTTAAATTCTAAGAGCGGTGTTGCACCAATCATTTCGATAGCTTTTTTAACATCACTTACGCCAGCAAGTTCAACAATCACACGATAACTTCCGCCGACTTCATTAACTTGCACAATTGGTTCAGAAACACCAAAAGCGTTAACGCGTCGTTCTATGACATCTCGTACGCCATCAACAGCTGAACGGCTGTCAGCAGCGTCAATTTGAGATGTATCAGCTTGGTAAACCAAATGAGCCCCACCTTTTAAATCCAGACCCAGATGAAAAAACGGTTTATTCCAAAATGAGGAAAGCGGAAAATAAGCCGGTGTTCTGCCCCAAGTAAATAGTGCAGCCACAAAAACTAAAATAAAAATACCTAAAATTGAAAGCCTAACTTTGGCTTTATTTGATAAGGCCATATTACATTAATAATTTATTGTTAAAATATCAATTTGCTTTTTAAAAGGTCATTGTTTTATTAATGACCTTTTGTTAGTAAATTGAACAAACTGTTATTAAATTTATAATAATATCTTATAATTAAGCACTGAAACTGTCAATTATTATAAATCCTGACCCAATTCTTCTAATAATTTTTTCTGGGAACGGCTAAGTTTTTCTGGAATTCTGACAATTATTTCTATCAAATGGTCGCCCTGCCGACCGCCACCTTGTAAAACAGGCACACCTTTGCCTTTTAACACGAATATTTTACCGCTCTGTGTGCCAGCAGGAATTTTTAAAATAACTAAGCCATCAAGAGTCTTAATTTCAATTTTATCTCCCAACGACGCTTGAACTATATTAATTATGTGTTGGCTGAGAATATTATAACCATCGCGCCTAAATTCAGGATCTGTCCGCACATTGAACGTAATATAGAGATCGCCGTTAGAGGCTCCGTGTTCACCTTTATGACCAGCACCTGACATCTTTACAGTTTCGCCATCATTTATTCCAGCCGGAACATTAATTTTTATTTCTTCCTTATTTTTTAACCGGCCCGAACCATGACACTCTTTACAAAATTGCTCTGGTTTTTTCCCAGCTCCTTGACAAGTTGGACAAATAGAAACCGTGTTAAAAGCACCGAAGAAAGTCCGCTGCTCAATCCTAACTTGGCCTGAGCCTTTACATTGCGGACAAGTGATGATTTTACTATTAGGTTCTGCACCTTCTCCGTGGCAACGATTACAGGTCGACATTTTTTCCAAATTAATTATCTTTTCCACCCCAAAAACAGCCTGAAGAAAATCAAGCGTCATGGAAATATTGATGTCCTCACCCTTATGACGCCGATTGCTGGTTTTGCCCCGCCGACCGCCACCAAAACCAAAAAGGTCTCCGAAGACATCCCCCAAATCATCAAAGTTGATATTTCCATAATTACCGCTCGTGTTAAAACCACCAGCACCGCCAGTAAAATCCTGCCAATTAAAACCGCCTGCACCTTGTCCGGAATAACCACCAGCTCGCGCCTGATCAAAGGTCGTGCCGAACTGATCATATTGGGCTCGTTTTTCTTTATTACTCAAAACCTGATAAGCTTCATTAATTTCTTTAAACTTGGTTTCATTACCGCCCTTATCTGGATGGTGCTCATGGGCTAGTTTATGAAAAGCTTTTTTTATTTCTTCAGGTGAAGCTTTTTTATCAACACCTAAAAGTGCATAATAATCTTGGGCCATATATTAGAATCAAGAAGTAAGAATTAAGAAGCAAGGGGTGCCTTAATTCTTAATTCTTGCTTCTTACTTATTTTTAAAAAACGAGTGGAGTCTTCAGGCTGCTGCCAAGAGACCCCACTCAGAGTTTATCGCCTCGCACAATCCGAACAAAACTCGTTTTCTGCTAACCCAACTAAAGCTGGTAAATCAACCACATCATTAAAACCGACCGAATCAATGCCTAACCACTCGGCAATTTCTTGATCGCTCCTGACATGATGATCTAACGGATCAACTGCCGCCAGTTCTTTATAGTCGCGTGTTGATCTCGCCCAGGGACACGGACTAGTTATTTTAGGATACCCGAACCGAGCGTGAATTCTTTGATAACCGAGTTGTCTGGTTTTGGGCAATAATTCATTGCTCATCTGTGTGCCCCTAACCAGAGAATCGTCAAAGATTACCACCACTAAGCCAGATCTAATTTGGATCAAAGATTCCTCAACTTCGGGTATAATCTTTATCTGGGCTTCAAGATCTCTTAAAACCTGCTCAGCTGGCGTAAACGATCGACTTGCATAGGGATATTTTATTAGCTGTTCATCATAATAAGGACAGCTCTTGATATTTCCCTTAAAAAATAGCCGTCTCATCTCTTGATAATATCCCAAGGCATGAAATCTACCTGAATCAGGCACTGGGATAACCACGTCAGGAATAAAACCATTGTTATAATCCTTACGTGCGACCAGGGCTCCGCTCCGGCGACGAAATTCAGCGCCGGTTGTGCCAAAAACAAATGAGGGTGGATTACAATAATAAAAACCGTCAAAAATGCACGGTTTGCCCGGACAGCGCTCTTCACTTATGTCGTCTTCCTGACACATAAAACCAAGACTGATAATCTCCCCATTATTCAAAGTTAAAACTTCACCGGCCTGAACATCGCGCACGTATTGAAAACCAGTAACATAGAAACCTGATGTTTCTGAAGCAATGGCGACTCGTCCGTCTTTTTGACCAATAACCAATTGTTTATGGCCATCGAGACTTCTGGCGACATATACTTTTTCTGGCGTTAAGATCACAACCGCAAAAGAACCGGTTATTAGCTCGGAAGCATGACCGAATGCTTTGAGCATATTCTCATCAGTACTTAACCCGGCGGAATATCTGTAGCTGGCTAAAACTTTGGCCATCAATTCACTGTCTTCAGCAGTCTGAAAACTGTTACCCTGACTGATTAAATATCTCTTTAGGGTCTGACTGTTGCTAATATTACCATCAAAAGCCAAAGTAAATGGGAAAGGAAAACAGGATTCCCTGACCATAATTGGTTGACGGGCTTGGCTGATTGCCCCAATCCCCAAAGTGACTGAAAAACCATTTAGATCAGTGCAAAAATTTTGTCGAAACATGCCTCTGTGGGTGCGTATCAGGATATCGCCAGGATTATCAGCGTCTAGCGTGGCCAGACCACCATATCCTTGAGCGATGTGCTGATGATAAAAAGTCAACCAAAATAAATCTTTAACAAAATTTTGAGAAGTTATGCCGGTGCGACAACTTAATGCTACTAAGCCGCTCATATAGCCTCCTTAATTGTGGTTGGATTGTTTATTTTTTGAATTAAAAGAGCATACAACAGCTTTAGCTTAACAAGAAAAAAACCTTATGGCAAGCTGATTTTATTTATCTTTAAAACCAATTTCAGCTGGTTGCGCTGCTTCCGCAATTTTGCCAAAACTGGCTTCATATTTGCTGATATTTTCATTAAGCGCGGCAATCATTCTTTTAATGTGCGCCGGACTGGTAATCACTTTGCTACATACACGTCCTGAGGGCGGCAGCATATTAATAAAGGTTAGAACAAATTCTTCTTTGTTGTGAGAAACTTGCATCGCATTGGCATATTCACCGCCAGCAAAATTATCTTGAATCCTAATTTCCTGAGGCTGATTAACTGGTTGAGTCATATAATTATATCCTGATTAATAATTAATGGATATCATTTATAGAGACGAGGCTCTTCCTCGTCTCTATTCTATATTTTAATTATCTTTCTTCACTTCCTCATACTGTGCTTCTTCTGCTTTAGTACCAGCGGTGTCGTCAGTTGTTTGTTGACTGTCGTTAGTCGTCTGTTGTGTCTGAGTTTTGTAAAGTGCTTCCCCGATTTTTTGGGCAGCTTGTGATAATTCTTCAGTCGCTTTCTTAATTGCTTCTGAATCCTCAGTATCCTTAATTTTCTTTAAAGCTTCCAATTTTTCTTCGACGTTCTTCTTAGTCTCAGCGTCAACCTTGTCTCCTGCTTCTTTTAAGGCTTTTTCGGTGGTGTAAGCTAAAGTATCAGCCATATTTTTAACTTCAATTGTTTCTTTCTTCTTTTTATCTTCTTCAGCGTGTGCTTCAGCTTCTTTGCGCATCCGTTCCACTTCATCTTTAGACAGGCCGGTTGAAGCAGTTATAGTAATATGTTGCTCTTTGCCTGTTGCTTTATCTTTTGCTTTAACATTTAAAATACCATTGGCGTCAATGTCAAAGGTCACCTCAACTTGAGGCACACCGCGGGGAGACGGTGGAATGCCATCAAGAATAAATCTACCTAAAGTTTTATTATCATGAGCCAGTGGGCGTTCGCCTTGCAAAACATGGATTTCCACCGAAGTTTGATTATCGGCAGCCGTGGAAAAAACTTGTGATTTAGAAGTCGGTATGGTGGTGTTCCGCTCAATCAAAGGCGTCATGACACTACCCAAAGTCTCAATACCCAAGGTCAGGGGCGTGACATCAAGCAACAGCACATCTTTAACATCACCCTGCAAGACTCCTGCCTGAACCGCTGCTCCAACTGCCACCACTTCATCGGGATTAACTGACATGTTTGGTTTTTTACCAAAAAATTGTTCGACGGTTTTTTGAACCAAGGGCATTCTAGTCATACCACCAACCAAAAGAATTTCTTCAATATCTTTAGCTTCCAAATTTGCATCTTTTAACGCTTTCTTAACTGGCTCAAGGGTTTCTTTGACTAAATCACTCACCAGCTCCTCTAATTTAGCTCTGGTCATTTTAAGTGATAAATGTTTAGGACCGTCAGCTGTTGAAGTAATAAAAGGCTGATTAATCTCTGTCTCTTGTGCTGTCGATAATTCTATTTTTGCCTTTTCTGCCGCGTCCTTGATCCGTTGTAGAGCCATAGGGTCTTTACCTAGATCAACACCTTCCTGCTTTTTAAATTCATCTAAAATCCAACTAATTATTTTCTGGTCAAAATCATCTCCCCCTAAATGCGTATCACCATTAGTTGACTTAACTTCAACCGTATCTTTGGAAACATCAAGAATTGAAATATCGAAAGTACCGCCGCCCAAATCATAAACTGCAATTTGCTGTCCTTTTTTCTTTTCAAAACCATAAGCAAGCGCCGCCGCGGTTGGCTCATTAATAATCCGCTTAACTTTTAAACCAGCAATTTCGCCAGCTTCTTTAGTTGCCTGGCGCTGAGCATCATCAAAATACGCCGGCACAGTAATAACCGCTTCTTCAATTTTTTCACCTAATTTTGCTTCAGCATCAGCTTTAAGTTTTTGTAAAATAAAAGCTGAAATTTCCTGAGGTGTATAGTCTTTGCTATTCATTTCAATTTTAACGCCAACTCCAGCCTGCTTAATTTTAAACGGCATAACTTTTAAATCGCGCTGCACCTCATTGTCGTCAAAACGCCGACCAATTAAACGTTTAACTGAATAAAGTGTATTAGCAGGATTGGTCACAGCCTGACGTTTAGCCAGTAAACCGACCAAACGCTCACCAGCTTTATTTATGGCGACAATCGAAGGTGTGGTGCGCATACCTTCCTGATTTTCTAAGACCTTCGGACTACCGCCTTCCATGATCGCCATACATGAATTAGTGGTGCCTAAATCGATGCCTAGTATTTTACTCATATTTTTATCTTTTAAGTTTATTTTTAGTTAAGCTTTTAAGCGAATCTGCTTTTATGATGCCAGCTAATAAATAAACATTTTTAATTAATAATTATATTTTTACTTTTAAAATAATTAATTCTTGGAAACGTTAATTTTTTCTAACTCCTGATAAACCTCCAGTACGTCATCATCATTAATTTCTGGCTGATTAAAAAATTTAGTAATCTCCGGCGCGCTTAAATCGGTGAGCATTGCCGAACCTATCACACCAAAAGGCATCTCGGTAATTGTGGCAATTAATGAACTAGAACACACCTGACAATTAAAATAAACCAAAACACCATAATCATTAGCTTGCAAGACCTCTACTTTTTGAGCGACATAACTCGCCTGACAAGAAGGGCATTGTTTAATTAACTTAAGAGACTTAGCAATAAAATTTTTTTTGTTTTCAATTAACATAATGATAAATTAATTTTCAATTTATAATTTCCAATAAATCATCAATTTTATACTATATTTTCCTCTATCCTGTTCCCGACTTAAAATCAGGAACAGAAACAAGAAATTATTTGTTCTTTATTTCCACTTTGACAGTCTTTGGTTTGGCTCTTTCCTCTTTAGGGATAGCAACCTTAAGAATACCATTTTCAATTTCGCCTTTCGCTTTATCACCATCAACGGCTGCTGGCAAAGATACTACTCGATGAAACGAACCGTAGCGAACCTCTTTGCGATAATAATTTTTATCATCAATTTCTGATTTTCGCTCACTTTTGCCTTCAATGGTCAAAACGTCATTCTCCACAGAGACAGTAACGTCTTTGGGATCGACTCCGGCTAAAGGAAACTCGGCATAAACATTGTCTTTATCCTGCCAAATATCGACTGCTGGCGTAAAGCCATTGGCGCTGGAAAATGTTGTTGGCATATCAAACCAACGGTCAAAGTCCTCCATGGGCTCCATAAACGGAGTCCAACGTATTAAAGCCATAATAGCTCCGTTCTGCTCAGCTAACGCACACAGTTTAACTGAGCTTAATTAATAATAGTTTTATTATCTTTAATTTTGATTATATCCTTTACCAGCTACCGGCTACTTGCTACCGGCTACCGCCCCGACCACTACTCGCGCTGGTAAAATTACCTTGCCGTGCATGGTATAGCCATCACTAACTACCTTAACAATTTGTTCCATTATTGGTTTCTGCTCCGGTTGCTGGGTGGCTGGTTCTTCTTCATTTAAATTTGATCCATAGTCAGCGACAGCTTCATGAAATTCTGGATTAAATTTATCACCAACTTTTACTGACATTTCATTTACACCCTGAAAATTTAAAAAGTCCTGCAATTGTTTCTTGATTTGTTCCATTCCTTTGACCCAAGCCAAAACTTTCTTTTGATATTCCTGATCTGCACTCTTAATCTCTAAAAAATCAACGTGGTCAAAAGCCTGACGAAAATTGTTATAAACGGTCAATAGCTCATTAACTAAATTCAAATTAGCAAATTTAACCCAATCTCCTTTTTCTCTTTGACTTTCTTTCTTTAAATTCTCATAATCAGCAATGGCTCTTTTCCAGCCACTAAGATATTCCAAAGACTGTTCCTTTATTGTTTCTATGTCTTCGACATTGTTTACACTCTTATCGTCTACTGTCTGTTGATCTTGTAATTTCATAAATTAATTCCAAATATTAGTTTTTAATAAAATTCTTTGCAAAATTAATAAGTTCGATATTTTTTTGATAATCCATGCGGATCGGACCAAGAATTCCAAATAAAATATCCTTAGCTTTGGTGATGATCGTTGCGCATTCTTTGGAAAAAGGATTTTCATTCCCGATTTTAATCAACATCTTTTTGTCATCAAGTTCACGATAAATATTGACCACTGCATCATCCAAATGGTCGATCACTTCAGTCATATTTAAGATTAAATCATAATCTCTAAATTCTGGCTGGTTAAAAAGATACGACAAACCAGTATAATAAACACTATCTTTAGAAAAACCAATAAAAACTCCTAAATTTGATTTTTCAGCCATGGCTTTAGCCAGTGATTTCAACAAAATCTCAAAATTTTCGCTTTTGTTTACCGATTTTAACAATCCTGCCTGGTCATTTTTATTTAAGCACTTATCAAAATCAACAAATTCATTTATAAAAAAACGATAGCCGGATTCGGTCGGCCGTCGTCCAGCCGAGGTATGCGGATGTTCAATCAAGCCTTCTTTTTCAAGGTCTAACATATCATTTCTAACTGTGGCTGGGCAGACATCAAGACGGTATTTATCCACTAAAAATGCAGAAGCAACTGCGCGAGCTGTTTTAATATGTTCATCGACTATATTCTTAAAAAGTTGTTTCTGGCGACTATCCATTTTACTGATTTTATTGTAATTATAGGCTATTTTTAGCTTACAAGGACATTATAAAAAAATTAGCACTCACTTGTCAAGAGTGCTAAATCATTTTTTTGACACTTTCAAAAAATGGGTCTAAGATTGATTAATAATTCCTTGAATAATTAAATAAATTCGGGAGACTATTGCCATGAGTCAAAAAGATCAGTGCTTTGGTTTATTTATGGTTTGTTTAATTGTCGGATTTATCACGATTATTGCCATAATAATCTTCATTAAATTACTAATACTAGAATTCTCTTCCGAGGACACTGCCCTACTCCCGGCAATAAAAACTTGCCTCACCACAATCAAGGACTGCGTTGGCAGTCTTTTTTTTATTAAACCATGTTTATCTCATTTTTATTGACATTTTAATTATTTTTGCCTATGATAAAAACAATGAATTTAAAAAAGATAACTTTTTTTCTCATAATTTTAACGGCGCTGGCCGCCTTATTTTTAGTTACACCGGTTCAGGCGCAATTTAAAAAGAATTTAAATATTTACTTTTTCTGGGGCGAAGGCTGTCCGCACTGCGAAGCTGAAAAAGACTTTTTACCAAAACTGGAGGCAAAATATCCCGGCCAATTAGCAATTCATGATTTTGAAGTCTTTAATAATAAAGACAATCAAAAAATTTTAACTGAGTTATTTCAAAAACTAAATAAGCAATTTCATGGCGTGCCAGTAACACTGGTCGGACCTTACGCCATTGAAGGCTTTGATTCTGAGAGTGGCGTCGGTCAAAGAATTACGCAGGCCATTGACATCTGCCTTGTTAAAGACTGTCCTGATTATTTGGCTGATACTATTAAAAATCAGCCAACAGAACAACCACCAGTAGTCGATTTACCGAATCCGGAAAACAGTACCAGTGTAAAATACCCATTTCTTGGAGAAATTAATTTAAAATCACTTTCACTGCCTGTCTTAACTTTAGTCTTGGGAACTCTCGACGGCTTTAATCCCTGCGCCATGTGGGTGCTTTTTGTTTTAATCGGTTTGTTATTAAATATCCAATCGCGGCGAAAAATGTGGTTGATAGGTAGTATCTTTATCTTGGCTTCAGCATTAACTTACTTTGTCTTTATGGTTGCCTGGCTCAATGCCATTAAGTTTATAGCTTTTTTTAAAGCAACTAAAATACTTATTGGCTTGCTGGCAATTGGCGCTGGTTTCTGGTTTCTGAAACAATATCTGACGGAAAAACCGGGCGAATGTAATGTCACCAATGCGGATCAAAAAAGAAAAATTACCACTAAACTACAAAACTTGATTAAACCGACTGTTGTGCCAGCCACCATTCTTGGCTTAATCGCACTGGCTTTTTCCGTTAATTTAATTGAAATTTTCTGTTCATTAGGACTGCCCGCGGTCTATACGCAAATTCTTACTCTCAATAATCTCCCGACCTGGCAATATTATTTATATATTGCCGGCTATATTCTGCTCTATATGATTGATGACATTATAATTTTTGTTATTGCCACCGTTACTTTACAGCATGTTAACAGCAGTGCTAAATATTCACATTATTCCAAACTGATTGGCGGTATATTAATTATTGCTTTAGGTTTTATTCTGATTTTAAAACCTGAATTACTGGCATTTAAATAATTTAGTTCCTTAACACACTCATAATTTCAAGGAGGTTTGCAAGTGAATCAAGACAAAATTCTTATTGCTTTAACTGATGATGAACAACAGTATCAAGAGTTAGCTAAATTACTTAACGGATCTGGATTTTGGGTCAGAAAAGATGTCCGATACCGGCTGGTTAGACAATCAGCGACAACACAAAAATACCGCGCCATTGTCGTCCCAATGTGGACCAGACGCCATAAAATTGACACAGCCAGTTTCTTGCTCTGGCGCAAAAATATGCCTGTCCGTTCCTGGCTCCATCAGCGCGGTTTGCCTGTCTTAAGTGATTCATCACGGCAATTCAAAAATACCCCAGTCATTGTAATCAACAATCTGCCACCTGATGTACAAATTCTAACTGGTCTCAGCACTACTGATGTCTCAGTTATCATAAATAAAATCTCCAGCACGCCGTCAGTCGTCGCCATTGTTAAACCAGAACCAGAATCTTTTGCTTTAGCTCTCCAAAAAATCTAAGCCTCGCATTCCGTGGGGTTTTTTATTTGATCAACAAAAAAAACAGCCTTTATTTATTAAAGCTGTTTTATTTCCTATTCTGAATTTACATTTTTTTGTCATCCTGCCCGTCCGCCGTAGTCCCGCCTTGGTCGGACGAAGGCGGAAATTTGTCGAAGGATGAGCTTGCCTGCCCCGCACGCTGCGGTGGTCGAAGGATCTAAATATAAACTCGGAATAGTGAGGAAGATATTAATGAAAATTATCTTCCTCTATTCTTCTTGGGTATAAGGCCCTATTACTAGCATTGTGGCACTTGCTAAGGTACACCCGATGAATTGTGCCAACAAATCCCACTTGTCGACTACCCTCGTCGGATCGAAGAATTGTAAAAGTTCTCCTGTCGTACAGATGGCAGTCGATATAAGCGCAACCCATAACAAACGCTTGAGAAAACGCTTACGATTTAACACGTGGGAAAAACCAAGCAGTAATGTATACCCATACGTTCCAAAACCGTGAGCTCCCCAGTTACTCATAAACGTATGTATCTCTGGCGAAAAAATTTTCATTCGCCACAGAATATAAACCAGACCTGTCACACCCATCAGAAAAATGTAACAAAACATTTTTCCGATTTTCATGATTTTCTCCTTTCGAGAGAAATATTTTCCAGATTCCGTCTGGTACGGTTTTTTTTATTTTAATGAACTATCATTTCCTATTCTGAACCTCGAATTTACTTCGGGACTCGGGATAGGAAGGAACTGACTGAAAATGCATCAATGCTCCGTTCCTTGGTTGTTGAAACCCCAAAAAGGGGTGCGAGCTCGATATCCGGATCGGTGAAAATTGGATATCTTCCTGAACTATGTCTGGTACTCGCGCCAGACAAGGGAGATTCTCACATCTATAATCTCCGAATGTAGCTGTGGCTTCTTGTTGGCGCACAGCCGCCATTTTGGAACATGTCTCTACACTAGTATAAGCCTAGTTTTACTAGAGACTCTGGAAAGTACCTGGAGTCAATCAGCGCGAGTTATCTCGCGCGCCTTCGTCGCCTTCTCAGTGACTGAGCAGGGTGCCCAGCAATCCCGCAAAAAATGGTTCCAGCGACCGGGTCGCAATACGTACCCTCGTCGCCAGGGTCAAGGCAACAATCATGGTCAAAATACTTTGGCAGTATTGCCATGATCGGATCTGGTACCACCCCATTTAGGTCGATAATCGTTTGCGACCATTGTGGGTGGTATTTTTCTTGGTGATTCATAACTTTCTCCTTTCGAGAGAAATATTTTCCAGATTCCGTCTGGTACGGTCCCAAGTGGGAGTTTTATCAAAGAACTATTTTTCTATTGACTGTGGTGAAGACGAACCCTGAACCAGTCTATATCCGGTACAGGGTAAATATTTAGTAAGAGGCAGATCTTTAAAACAAAGGTTGTTAATATCCGCGTTACTAATATCTCTCTTCGCCACCACAGTCATTAGAAAACAATGTCACTCTGAGCCTGTCGAAGAGTGACGTTGCCATACTTCGACAAGCTCAGTATGACAACTTCTAAATTAAAACAAGCTCTCGTTCATATAGAAGAGAGCTTGTCTAATAATAAAAGCTTTTACTGTTATATTGGTTTTTACGGCAACCAATAAGCCGTCTCTCTTCTCATTTTTTAGTTTTCAATAAGCACAACAAGCTTATTTTATTTAACAGACCATTATACACCTTAGGATGATTTTGTCAAGGGGTAAATTAGGCTAATCTTAGGTGTTTTGGCTAAGATAAGGATAAATAAAATATTCTAAAAATGTCTTATTTTAGGGAAGAAAAAATAACAAATTAATTTCTGTTTTAATTTAATTTTTATTTAAAAAGTATAAAATGCTATAATTAATACAGATTTAATAATTAAAGACACTTGGCGTCTTTTTGACCCAAGGCTTAATAAAAATATATGTTCCTCATTTTTTTACTCTACGTGCTGGGTATTCTGGCTTTTTTTATCATCCTAGCTGGTATCAGAGTAATCAACCAATATGAGCGCGGAGTAATTTTAACGCTTGGCAAATATACCGGCACGCGTACCCCGGGCTTAAACTGGATTTTCCCAGTGATTCAAAAAATGATCAAGGTAGACTTGAGAATTACCACTGTTGATATTCCTCAGCAAGAAGTGATCACCAAGGATAATGTGCCGGTCGGTATTAATGCTGTTGTCTATTTCCAAGTGGAACAAGCCGAATATGCTATCTTGCAGATTAAAGACTTTACCTTGGCGGTTTCGCAGTATGCTCAAGCAGCGCTACGCGATGTCATTGGTAGCGTGGAACTTGATACTTTGCTGACGGAACGAGATAAAATTGCTGATGAAATTAAAAAAATCGTGGACGAAGCCACGAACAACTGGGGTATTAATGTTACCGCCATCAAGATTCAGGATATTGAACTGCCGGCTGACATGAAACGCGCCATGGCTAAACAAGCGGAATCTGAACGCGAACGCCGCGCTGTCATTATTCGCGCTCAAGGCGAACTCTCGGCTTCTGAAAATTTGAAAGCCGCGGCCCTTAATTTGTCATCGGTCGTTGGCGGCCTGTCACTCCGAACTTTAAAAACAATTGAAAGCATTAATCCTGATCCTTCAAAAACTGTTATCTTTGCTTTGCCAGTTGAAGTGATGGAAGGCATAAAAGCACTGGCCAAGAACAACGACAAATAAAATTAAGTTAATTTAAAATCCAGCTCTATTCAAGCTGGATTTTTATTTTATTTCTTTTAGAAAATTATCTGCTAGATCTTTAGTGGCTTCGTTTGATTCATAGAAATCTTTCCAGACGACCACAATGTCAGCGCCATTAAAAATCGAACTTTGTACTTCTCTAGCTGTATCGCCGCCGGCAACAGCAATTAAAATGTTATTGTAAGAGCCTTTTAGCTGTTTAATCTGATAATAAGGAATTTGTTTTTCACGGTTAAATTCACTTTCATCAACTCCACGATGTAAAATTACTACCCGCGGCGTTTTCTTAAGCCTGCGCAGAATCATTAAGGGATTGACCACATTCATCATATCGATCATGGAATCAATGTTCTCTTTTTCACAGGCGTTAATAAAACTTTCAATTGTTTCTACTGGCGCCACACCCAAACAAGTAGCGGCTTGGACTCCCGCTTGAGCTGCCAAAATAACTTCCCTGTCGGCTAAATCGCTAATTTTAAGATCTGCCACTAAATAAGAATTGGGTGCCAGACTTCTAAATTCGCGCGCCGCTTTGTCTAAACCATATACTTTGAGGAGAGGCGTCCCTAATTCAATGATAATGCGCTCCGAATTGGGCAACTTTAAAATTATATCCCGCGCTTGCTCTAAAGTGCTGTTAAGCGCCACTTGCAAATATCTCTGCCCGCGTACTAATTTTCTTGCGGTTAGAGGCATGACCGATATTAGTTCAATTAATTCCGGGGCAAGCGTATTTTTTTCGCTTAAGGCCAGTGCTGTTATTTTTGGTTCATTACTCTTTGGTGGCGCAATATTAGCTAATTTACCCCGACTAATTTTTTTTATCAGCTCAAAAAAAGCCTGATTGTTAAATTGCCCTGCTTTTTTATTTTTTTTACTGAAAAGAGAATAAATAACTAATCCAAAAAACAAATAACTTAAGAGATCGGAAAAGATAGAGAAAATTTTACTGAAAAAATCCATATTATTTAATGACTGCTAAAAAATCCTGAGCCAGCTTGGCCGTAGCTTCAGGCTGATCATAAAAAGAGCGCCAGACAACAACAATGTCCGCATCGTTGAAGAAAGCGCTTGTGACGTCTTTAATTTTTTCGCCGCCGGCCAAAGAAATATCAATATTATAAGTGCCTTTAATGCGATGAATTAGATGATGAGGCAGCATCTTTTCTCTGTTCAAAACACCTTCATCAGCACCGCGATGCAAAACTACAACGTCGGGAAGTTGTTTTAAGTTTTTCAAAACCTCAAAAGGAAATTCTACATTCATCATGTCAACCATGGAATCAATTTTAAGAAAAGCACATTTTTTAATAAATTCATTGATTGTCTCAACTGGTGCCAAACCTAAACAAGTAACAGCACTTGCGCCAGCTTCCATAGCTGCTTCAACTTCGGTTGAACCGCGGTCCATGCATTTTAAGTCAGCCACAATGTACCCGGGTTGATCCAATCTTTGCTCCCAGAAGTATTTTATATCTCTTATTCCTGACAAACCATATTTTTTTACAAAAGGTGTACCAGCTTCAATAATGATTTTTTCTGAGACAGGTAACAAGCTGATCATTTTTTTGACTTCACCCAAATCGCGGTTAAACGCTATCTGTAAATATTTGGTTCTCTTTTTTAAAAGCATATTAAGGATTGTTTAAAGTCTTGCCCAATTCCCAAAACTCCGGATGATTTTGAGTTTTCTTTAACCAATACCACCACTCAACGCCCCAAACATAAATTTCATTGATGCCTGTCCGACGAGCAAAATCTAAATTATTTTTTATACTCATTAAATCCATGTTGTAGAATTGCTCAACTAATGGTTCGTTAGTGACGTCACCGCTTTTAACCCAGGGCTCAACCTGTAATTCTGTATTAATAATACTTTTAACCGGGGTCAAGAATGAAATTAAACGGCTCTTAAAATAATAGTAGGCTGGCGGCAAGGGATAATAAAAATTACCCCAATATTTATTCCAAGTTGCCCGATACATACTGATACCTAGATAATCAGCAATCCTACTACCCTTAAGCCAGGTTGATAGCTCGCCGGATTCAGTCACCATTACCGGACGATCATCAATTGATCTAACTAAGTCTATTTCTCTCTTGATAAAATCCATATCAGGTTTAGGACACTCACCAAAACTAGCCAGAAATGGTTCATTATCTACTTGCCAAATTTTAATATTGGTAAACTTTTTAAAGTGTTCAACTTCTTGCTTAACCAGCTTTAAAATTTCTTTCTGTTTTACTTCTTCAGAATTATTCTTGACCCAATTAGGCTCGTGGCATTCCGGCCAGCGCGGCACACGTCTGCCGACAACTAAAATTATCTCAGTTCCATTTTTTTGAGCTTGTTCGACTAACCAGTCATAATCAGTAAAATCATAACTACCACTATTTTTTTCAACATCATCCCAATAGACCGGCAATCTTATTTTTTTAAATTTTAATTCCTGAAGAATTAACAAATAAAGCTCGCGCCAGCTAAGGTTAAGCTCTTCAGCATATTTTTTACTAAAAGTGACGCCCCATGTGGTCTCATCCTGGGAACTAAAATCAGCGCTAGTGACTATTAGTAAAAAAAGTAGCAAAAAAATCGTAAAAAAGAAAATTTTGTAATGCGTTTTTAATTTTTTCCCCATAAATTTAAATTAGAAAGCAACTAAATAGAGTCCGAGACAAATTAAAAATAAAGCACTAATTTTCTGCCAAACAACTTCCTGACTTAATTTTTCTTTTAGAACTCGGGGATAAAATTTGGTTAAGATAATAACAAGTGCAAAAACAAAAACATATTGTATTCCCTGTAAAGCTTGGACTAATGAGACTAGACTTAAAGCGGTGGCATATTGCACTAAAAACGCTGATGATCCTCCGCAAAACTGACCAAAAATTAACAATCCCCCGGTACGAGCTCCGGAACTGCTATTGCGAGATTTTTTAAAACTATTAATTAATGCCCGACGGTTGTCTTTAACTATGAACATCAACAGGACCGTTAAAAAAGCGCCAAAGCGTGTCCAGATAAAACCCGGCCAAAAAGTAATTTGATCATAGACATATTTACTCAAGACATGAGAAAAAGCAAAGAATAAAGCTGCTGACAAAGCAAGCCATAAAGTGTTTCTGATCTGGGGCAAAACTTTAAAACTAATTTTTTTTATATCTGAATTATGGTTGAAACTTTTTCCCAAATCAAAAGAAATTAATATTGTTCCGATAAATAACAGAAAAGCTCCAAGATATTGATCAACGGTTAATTTTTCACTGACTAAAAAACTGGCAAAAAATAAGACAAATATCGAAACTAAACCACCGATCATTGGTGTCACTCGTGAAGCGTCATCTTTCTTCAAAGACATGAACATTAAAACCAAAGCAAAAGCAAAAGCGGCGCCGGCTAAAAGCGAAACAAAAAAATCAGTAGCGCTTGGTAAAAACAAAAAAAACGGCAACACTGCCAGCATAATTACTGCACCTAAAAAAGCAATATAAAAGGCGTAAACTACCGGATTCTCAATTTCTTTCTTTAAGAGAGTTTTGTCAACCACCATCGCTACTGCGTTTAAGAGGTAAGCAAAAATTGTAATTAAAAGCCACATATAATTAAAGCTCAAAATTCAAAAGTCAAAGTTCAAAACTATACTTTAAGGTTTTGAATTTAAAGTTTTGAGTTTTAAATTTTGAGCTTTGAGATATTATTATATTCTTCTAGCCCCTTCTGTAACACGACCATAGCCTTTTTAAGCTCTTTGGTATTCAAGACATAAGCAATTCTAATTTCTTTCTTGCCCAAACCTGGAGTAGCATAAAAATCTGCAGCCGGCGTTACCATGACTGTCTGTTTTTGGTAGCGAAATCTAGCAAGCATGAAAGAAACAAACTTCTCAGCGTCATCAATCGGCAAACTAGCAATAATATAAAATGCACCTTGGGGTTGACGACAAACCACTCCTGGTATCTGATTAAGTGCTTGATAAACAACATCAGCCCGACGTTTATATTCTTTAACTAACTGCGCTGTATACGTTTTTGGGTTTTTTAATATTGTTAAAACTGACATTTGTTCCAATGAACTTGCTGATAATCTCGCCTGAGCCAGTTTTAGACAATTCTCAATCACGGTCCTGTTTTTGCTAGCTAAACAGCCAACACGACCACCACAGAAAGAAAATCTTTTTGAAACGCTGTCAGTAATAATAAGTTGCTGCCTGATTTCAGGCCACCAATACAAGCTAATAATGTCTTTCTGATTAAAAACCATCTCGCGATAAGTTTCGTCAGAGATAAGCCAAAGCCGATATTTTTTAACAATTTTTACTAAACGGCTGACGGCTTTTTTATTATAAAGCGTGCCGGTTGGATTATTTGGATTACAAATAATAACAGCTTTGGTTCGTTTAGTAATTTTTTTCTCAATCGCCTTGTCGCTGGGTAAAGCAAAATTATCTTCTACTCGGCAGGTCACTGGAACTAACTTTACATTTACCGCGGAGGCAAAACTCTTGTAGTTGGTATAAAATGGTTCAAAAACAAGAACTTCGTCACCGGGATCACATAAAGTAATAAAAAGCCAAATTAAGGCCTCGGAGGCACCATTGGTAATCAAAATTTCTTCTGCTTTGTAATTAAGCCGATATTTCTTAAAATATTCGCCCCAAGCTTTTCTTGTCTCCTCAAACCCTGTGCTTGGTGCATAAGATATTGGATTCTGCTGATAATTTTTTAGACTTTTTATAATTGTCGACGGCGTTCTGAGATCTGGCTGACCAATATTTAGATAATAAACTTTTACACCTGATTTTTCTGCTTGATTAGCCAAGGGCACAAATTTTCTAATGGGCGAAGCGTTGGTCTTATTAATTCTTTTTGATAATTTCATATTTTTTGGAAATTAAAATATTTCTTATCAAATCATCATTATTATAGTATACCCTAAGGCACTTAAAAAAACTAATGACAAAAATAATGTTGCAAGAATTGCTTGTGACAACCCCAAAAAATATTCTGGCTGGCGTTGACCTAGAGACCTCGCCCGCCAGTAAGTCGCTAAATAAACTAAGCCTTCAAAACTTAAACCAAAAGCGCCGATTAAACTTATAATTTTAATAAAATCATGAAAGCCTAACAGATAAAGTGCTAACGGACCTAAAACTGTCAAGAGCCAGGCAACGGGACGGGACAATTTCAAATCATAATTATACTCATCTTTTAAAGCAATGCCACTCATTAAAAAACAAGTCGCCATGGTTAATGAAGCAAAAATATTGCTGAGTATTAAAATTATTTCGCCTGCTTTCTGACCTAAACCTAAAGTCGCGATAGTGGTGGTGGCACCACCAGTTGCTCCGACAACGCTCAGGGCAAAGGTAAAATTAATTATTGCAGGAATTGTTGCTCCCACAATAATAGCTTTTTTAAAAAAAATTTCTTTTTGATAGAGCACTTTGCGCATTTCCGGGATGGCAATGGTGCCAACACTCGCAAAGAGAATAACGCCAAAAGGCACAAATAAATTATTTATTTTAAAACCATGAATATTATTTGAGTCAAAATGACCAAGAAGAAAAAATATAATTAACAAAAAAAATAATAAAACAAAAAAACTTAAAATAAATTCTATATTTTTTACTAATCTAATTCCTTTATAAATTATCAGAGAAAAAATAAAATAAAAAGCTAGACTCCAAAATATCCGTGAACCGCCAAAAATTGTCGATAATGTCTCACCTTGTCCGACAAAATATGCCAATAATGCCCCGTAAATAGTAATTGAAATAAAAATTGCAATTACCTTTTGCCATATTTTCCCCAGATAAATGCCAACATATCCTGAAAGCTGATGACGACCAGAAGTCCGCAAAGTAATTTCACCAACCATTAATTTAATAGATAACATGGCCAGCCAAACACAAATTAAAACCAGGGTTCCCGTCCAAAATCCATTCTGCATGAAAACATAAGGTACTGCTAAAATACCGGCACCAATAATCGTGCCGGTTAGGGTTGCGATCGCCTGATAATAGCTTAATTTTTTGAGCATGGTTATTAGTTGGTCAATATATAAAAAATACCGCTATCGGGATTTGAACCCGAGTTACCGCCGTGAGAGGGCAGCGTCCTAGACCACTAGACGATAGCGGCATATTGTTAATAAACAAAAATCAACTAACAAGACTCAAAAAAAACAAAAATAAAATAGGTTTTTATTACTTTAATTTTTGTGTTTTAATCATTAATATTTTTTGTGTTTTGTTATTTGTGTTTTATTAATTATCCCTAATATCCTACCAGAAGTTCACTGGCACGTAAAGGTTCAAGCATAATTTCTTTGACAATTTTTTCCAAATGCATTCCTCTTGATCCCTTAACTAAAATTAAATCCCCTTTTTTTATTTTATTCTGAACAGGGATTCTTGCCTCATCGGCGTTTGCAAAGTTTATAATCCTATCGGCGGACAAGCCTGCTTCAAGAGCCCCTTGAGCAATAGCCCGTGACCGGTGCCCCACGGTCACTAAATAATTTATTTTTGATTCAACAACTAAAGAACCGAGTTTAAAATGTTCTTCTTCTGTCACTTCTCCCAATTCCAACATATCTCCCAAAACAGCGATCTTATCTCCCTCACACAACATTTCGGCGATAGTTTTTAAAGCTGCGGCCGCAGCTTTGGGGGATGAATTATAAGTATCATCAATAATTTTTGTTTCTTTTATACCATTGAGCAAGCGCATACGCCCCTTGGCGGGCATTAATTCTTTTAACGATTCAGCAATTTCTAAAAGGTTTAAATCATACACAACCCCAACAGCTGCTGCTGCTAAAACATTATAGACTTGAACTTTAGCTAAAAAATTAGGAAGTATAACAGGAACAACTGAACCTTTATAAGACATTTTAAAAGATATACCCTCACGAGATTGACTTAATATAATATCACTCGCTTTTAAAAGACTGTCCTCATGCAGACCATAACTTATTATTGATGCTCGCACGTCATTACGCACTGACCAAACCTGCTCATCATCCCGATTAAGAATTGCTTGTTTGTCAGCTGACAAATGAGTAACAATAATTTTTTTCTCTTTTTTTACTTCAGCCACACTACCAAAATATTCTAAATGAGTGGGGCCGATGGCTGTTAAAACTCCGATCTTACATGGAGCTAAGCTCGTCAAGTATTTAATATCACCAGGGTGATCTGCTCCCATCTCTAATATAAGTATCTGTGGGTAATCTCTATTTTTAAAAAAAATTATTTTTAGAGCATTAAAAAAAACACTCAACCAGCCAAAAACTGATTTACCTTTAGCTTCACCATTAATAATTGTTAATGGTACCCCCAATTCATTATTATAATTCTTCTCATTCTTACGCACCTTAAAACTATTTTTTAAAACACAAAATATCGCCTCTTTAGTCGATGTTTTACCAACCGATCCGGTAATACCGATTATATCAGGCTGATATTTAATCAAAACCCTTTGGGCAAGTAATCGGAGGATAAATTTAAGAATTTTTTTAAGAAAAGACATTTATAAAACTCAAATATCAAAACACAAATGTTAAAAACTATAATTTTGGGTTTTAACTTTTACGCTTTGAATTAATTACTCGTATTCTTTCGGCACCTGATAATATTGTAATAAAAACTTGGCCATTTCCGCAAATGTTGGTGAACAAGTGGTATCAGCAAAACGGCCCTTAGTCGGTTTGTATAATCGCACAACAATTACGAATTCGGGATTTTCTGCTGGCGCAAAGCCGGCAAAAGTATGATTGGTTTCTGCTGAATAACCGGCCCGGTCAGTATAGGCAATCTCAGCCGTACCTGTTTTGCCTGCGATATAATAACCAGGTACCTGAGCATTAGTGCTGTGACCATTTTTGACCACAGAAATCATCATGGCTGTTAATAAACTGGCGGTCTTTTCAGAAATAACTTGCTCGTGTGATGACGAAGGTATCAATGATGTGGCCTTACCTTTAGCACTGCGCAATTCACTGACTAGATAAGGCTTAGTCATCATGCCACGATTAGCAATCACTCCAAAAGATTGTGCAACTTGTAAAACAGTAGCCATAATACCCTGTCCATATGAAGCAGTTGCGGTATAAATTTCCCCTTTCTTTTCAAGAATAGAAAGATCACCCTTGGCCTCAGCTGGCAGCATTAAACCTATCTTACTGCCAAAACCAAATTTTTCAGCATTTTCTTTAAAAGGCAGACTGCCCATTTTTAGAGCAACAAATATCGCACCTGTATTAATTGAATTCTCTAAAACTTGGGTCATGTTCTGAAGACCGTAAATCTGGTCATTGGCATTTTTAATTGTGTATTTTCCAAACTTAATAAAACCTTCATCATTGTAGGTCGTGTCAGGTGATACCAGATTTAATTCTAAACCGCCAGCCATGGTTATAACTTTAAAAACTGAGCCCGGTTCATAAGCCTGACTGACGCTCTTATTACTAAAAACCTTTATATCTTCAACCTTACCATAATCATTGGGATCAAAACTCGGGTATTCCGCCAGCGCTTTTATAGCCCCACTTTTGGGGTCAAGAACAACAATATCGCCATATCCAGCTCCATGTTTTTCAACTGCTTGTTTAATTAATTCATAAGCCTTAAACTGCACGGGGTAATCAACTGTTAAAATCAAATTACTGCCATCTTCAGCTGCTATTAATTCAGTAGAGCCTAAAACGATCAGTTTTCCTTGGCGATCCTTTTCGCCAATTAAAGAACCAGGTTTACCAGCCAAATCCTTCTCAAAAAATTCTTCCAAACCATATTGTCCAACTGCCGGCTCTTTTTTTGTGCTTAAATAACCAGTCAGGTGAGCAAAAACTTCTTTTTCCGGATAATATCGCCCATTACTAACAATAATTTCTATGCCTTTAATTTTTAACTGCTCAAGTGCGGCTACTGTCTCATCGCTGACTTTCCGTTTTAAAGGTTCAAACGGATCGTTCTCTTTGCTGATTTTTTGCAAAATTACCTCTTCTGGCAAATCTAAAACTGATGCTAATTGTTGAGCAGTTTCTTTTTTATTTTCAATTTCTTTAGGAACAGCAACAACAAAATTTGTCTGCCGATTTATGGCTATCGGATGAAGATTGCCGTCCTTGTCGATGGCATAAATTTCGCCGCGATTAGGAGTTAATTTTTTATAAATTGCATGTTGACCGGTCGCTTGAGCATCATAATATTTATGTTGCAATACTTCTATCTGAAAAAGTTGAGCAGAAATTATGAATAAACCAATAAAAAAAACGACCGTTACAAATTTCAAACGATCAAAGGAATGAACTTTATTTTTATTATTCTTTAACATTTATTTACTTGTTCAAAGCAACGCCATTTTTATCCTGATTATAATATTTTATTTCATTAACTTGAACCATTTTGAATTTGGCAGACTCCTCGCGTACCTTCTGGACTGACTGTAAATTTAAAATTGCTGTCTCTAAATTTTTATTTTCCTTACGCACAGTTTCAACTTTTTTTTCTAGATTACTTAATTTCAAGCCATAGGACAACGACTGATTAATTTTAACAATATAAACCAGACCAAAAAAAACACTCATAATAATAAACAAAGCAGTTAAAAACGGGCAACTTTTTTTTACATTAGGCAAGCTTTTACCTTTTTTCTGACAATGCTTAGCTGCATTTATTTTGATGAGTGAAAAAAATTTTGACATAAATTATTTAACTAAACAATTTTTTATTAAAGCTTTTCAACAGCGCGTAGTTTGGCGCTTCGACTGGCGGGGTTTATTTTAAGTTCGTCACAGCCAGGCACCAATGGTTTTTTTGTTAAAATTTTTATTAAATTATTTCTTTGTAAATCACGAAAATAATTTTTAACTATCCTATCTTCTAATGAATGGAACGATATTACAACTAACCGGCCGCCTGCTTTTAAAATCTTTACTGCTTCTGGTAAAGCCTTTTTTAGATTATCCAGTTCCTGATTAACAGCTAAACGTAGGGCTTGAAAAACTAAAGTTGCTGGATGAAGCCGGCGTCGGCTGCCTGTAATATCCCGAATAATCTCAACAAGTTGACTGACAGTAATAATACGCTCCCGACGCCGGGCTTTAATAATCGCTTGAGCGACACGACGAGCATGGGGTTCTTCCCCTAAATTTTTAAAAATATTTATTAATTGTTCTAAACTATAAGTATTTAATATATCAGCTGCTGTTGTCTGACTGTTTTTTTTATCAAAACGCATGTCGAGCGGCCCTAAAGCATTGAAAGAAAATCCTCGAGTTTCGTCCCTGAGTTGATCAGACGATAAGCCAAGGTCAAATAACACGCCGTCAACTGGCAAAGAAAAATACTGTTCATAATAATACTCAATATTGTAAAAGTTAGAGTTGATAAGTTGAAACCTATTGTGGTCAATGCCGGCAGCTGTAGCTTTTATAAAAAAATTTTTAATCGGCTCGGGGTCAGCATCAAAAGCGAGTAACTTGCCATTGGCAGATGTTTTTTTTAAAATTTCTAAAGCGTGGCCACCACCACCTAAAGTACAGTCAATAAAATTTTGATTCGGTTGCGGATTTAATAGATCCAAAACTTCTTTAAGTAAAACCGGTATGTGTATTGTTGCCATGCCTTTGCTTTTAACTTTCTTTTTTTCAGTTTTCAGCTTAATAATATTTACACTCCCAACTCTCCCATCCGTTCGGCAATTTCATTTGAAGATTTTTCTGTACCGGATTTATATTTTTTCCATTTATTTTCATCCCAGATTTCCAGACGGTTATATAAGCCAGCAATAATCACTGACTTATTTAAAGTGGCATACTGCTTTAGGTAGTCCGGTAAAATAATTCGACCCTGTTTATCCAGTTCAACATCCATAGCACCGGCGAGCATTAAACGGTTTAGCGCCCGTGCTTTGGCCTGACCAAAAGGTAATTTGGCCAATTTTTCAGCAATGATCTGCCATTCTTTACGGGTAAATAAAAAAAGACAGCTGTCAAAACCCCTGGTTACAACTGCCCCATCTTTTAAATCAAAACGAAATTTAGTTGGTATAGCCAACCTATTCTTTTCATCTAAAGAATGTTGATATTCGCCAATAAACATGCGGAATATAAAAATTAAATTGTTTCATGATGCGCTTACCTTATTTTAATGATGAAGAGTAGAGAGTGCCCATTTTTTTTAAGTTATCCACAAGATTGTGGATATCTCCCACTTTTCCCCACTTTTCACCACTACTATTCCATTTTACACCACTAATCATTTAAAGTCAACTAAAACAGAAAGTGGATAACTTGGCAAGCCAATAAACAGGTAACAAAAAAACAAAAAAGCCAAAAACTAAAAATTAAAAAACAGGCTCAATCTGTGCCTGTCATTGTCTAGATAAATTTTTTACTTTTTCTTAATAGTAATATGTGGTTCCTGACCGTAAAAAGGCAAGACTGCTTTAAATTGTTTAATTTTTTTTATCTTTTTTAAGCCACTTTGAATTAACTTATTTAAATTCAAGTTCTCAATATTTTTGACGCCTACAATTGGTATTTGACTCACCCAGGCGATAGTGTTAGCAGTGGCGAGACCAATTCGTAAAGCAGTAAAGCCGCCTGGACCGGCGACGACGATCACCCCCTGCAGATTGTTGATCTTAAATTTTAAATTTTTGATCAACTTCAGTAGCTTTTCTGACTGTTGGTACTCAGCCGGCTCATTTTTTAAACGAAAAATCTGACCACTTTCACGAACTAGAGCGACGGTTATTTCTTTTTGTTCAGCTGTATTGACAAATAGATACATAGAATAATTAAATCAAAATGTCAAAGCAATGACTTAAAAATGAATTTTTAAACATTTAGTTATTTGAATTTTGTTTGACATTTGACATTAGGATTTTGGATTTATTAATATTTTCTTCCACTCCCCTTCTTTTAAGTTTCCGAGTATCCACTTACCTATCCTCACTCTTTTCAATTCTACAACTTCATGACCTAAGATATTGCACATGCGCCGAATCTGTCTTTTCCAGCCTTGGTGCAATGTCAAAGAAAATTTATTTTTAGACAACTGTCTGATTCTGTCAGCACTGGCCAAACCCTCTTCCAAAAAAATACCTTTTTTCATTTTTTTTAAAAAATCAGGTTTTAAAATACCATCGACTATAACTTCATACTCTTTTTCGTGTTCAAATTTAGGGTGTGTTAATTCTTCGGTTAAACGACCATCGTTGGTCAAGATTAATAATCCATTGGAATCTTTATCTAATCTGCCAACTGTCCAAACACGTGGGTTACGGGGCACGAGGTCAACGGCTAATTTTTCTCCTTTGCGTCTTTTAAAAGAACAGATATAACCGCGTGGCTTATTTAATAAGTAATAAACAAAATTCTTGTTATCTGATATTTTTTGATTGTTAATGGTAATTTCATCCCGTGTTTCATCAGCCTTATCACCTAGTTTTGCCAATTTGCCGTTAACCTTAATTTGGCCAGATAAAATAAGCTCCTCCGATTTTCTACGAGAAGCTAGTCCGTGACGCGCTAAGATTTTTTGTAATCTTTCCTGCATTTAAATCCATTTCCTCTTCTTAAAATACGTTATCATAACTAGACAAATAACAAACATCAAACTGAGGGCAAAGGGATAACCCCAAGGCCGATCTAGTTCCGGCATGAAGCGAAAGTTCATACCGTAAATTCCAGCAACTAAAGTTAAGGGCATAACAATTGTGGCAATTACTGTTAAGACTTTCATAATCTCATTCATCTTATTAGATAAAGAAGATAAATAAGCGTCTAAAGAAGAAGTAATCATGTCTTTATAATTAGCAAGTTGCTCAATCAAATGATAGAGATGATCATGAACATGACGGAAATAAAATAAATCTTCATTTTTTGAAATTAAACGAAACTCGCCACGCGATAAACGATTAATAATTTCACTCTGAGTTAAAGTCAAATGATAAAGATTATTTATCTCTTTTTTTAGAATAAAAATTTCATTAACAATTTCCTTTTTGGGTTCGCTAAGAATTTCTTTTTCAATCTTTTCCTGAAACTTAACTAATTTATCCAAAAAAGGGAAATAATCATCAACAATCTGGTCAATAATTAAATAAAAGATGTAACTTGAGCCTTTTTTGACCAAACTTTCGTTATTTTGCAAAATTTCCTCAATTTTCTTGAAGGCTGCAATTGGCTTCTTGTGAATAGTTATAACCGCCTGCTTGGTCAGATAAAAACTAATCTGCTCGCTGTTGGTCCGACCATTAATCTCCAAATCATGCAAATACTTAAAAACAATAAACAAGTAATCAGAAAAATCATCAATTTTTGGTCGGCCTGGTCCGTTTAAACAGTTGTCGATTGTTAAAGGATGCAGGTCAAATTTTTTTTCTAAACTAACCATCTCTGATTTTGTCGGCGATTCCAAATCAAGCCAGAAAAAATTTTTGGATAAGTCAATTAGATTTTCCCCTGTAATCTGACTGACAACCAATTTTTTATTATCAAAATATTTTGCTTTTATCATTTAATGTAGATTTAATTGTCTCCTGTAGCTATTACTTTTTTGCTTTCTAGAATTTTATATAAAAACTTATCAGTGATATCATTACGGTAATTATATTCTTTAACGGTCATCAATGTATAGCGAATTTCTTGACCTAAACTTTTTTCTAACTTCTTTAAAATACCACTTAATTTCTTCCGATTTAATGAACCGACAATAAGCAGATCAGTCGGAGCCTCTAAATCACCCACAAAAATTCCAGTTAAAACCAATAATCTAATTTTACCAAACGTCTCCAGTTGTTTTAGCAAACCATTCTTAATTACCAGCTGAGCTTTGATCAGTAATTCTTGGAGTTCTTTAAACAAAGGAAACTGTTGATCGACAACATAAAATTTTTTTAAATTTTTTATATTACGACCACGCTTATTCTTGACTAATTCGGTATCAGTCACTACCTTTATAATACCCAGCTTTTCTAAATTGTTTAGTTCGCGTCTAACTGAATTTATGCGCTCTCCTGTCTGACGTCCGACCTCACGGATAAAAAATTTCTCCTCTGGTTTGGATAAAAACAACTTGAGTAATTTATATCTGGTCCGGGAGCCAAAAAGCTGCTCTAACATATTGTAATTATTTACTGTTTAAACTGGCATCTAGCCTTGGCTTAATTATAGTAAATAGCGACAAAAAAATAAAGGTAAATATTGTCCTTGACAATAAACCATAGGTGCTCTAAGCTATTTAATTAAGCTTTTCCTGTTTTTTAACAACCAAATAACAATAAATAACAATCTTGGAGGCTCCATGATTATTAAAGAGATTGTTGAAAGAGCTCAGGCGCGCTATCCCAAAAGCGG
>CAYSSY010000011.1:0-30357 GCA_964434055.1 uncultured Gammaproteobacteria bacterium
GGCCTAAACCATTAGCAATAATGGCATGGTCAAAAATCCATAGGAACAAAGACGGCTTCATTGTCGGTCCAGTTCCTATGGTCTGCTTGGGAAACCTTGCAGGATACTCGCAAGAGTATCGCCGATGTGGAGCCTTTTTTGTATGGCAGAAATTGATCAAGACCATTCTGTTAATTCAAAAGATCTTGGCACAGAGCTAGGCGGTTTTCACACAACTAAAGATGATAAATTAATTATCCCTGTTTTAATCGATTTTGATTTAATACTAAACACCATATTAATCTATCAAAGAGAACTCTGGAAATTATTTAAAAAAGAAAAACATTTTGAAAATTATATTAAAATAACTACAAAATTTAATTCGAAGCAAATAGATGATGAATTTAAAAGAATCTTCTTTAAATTTTATGGCTTTGAAAGGAATTTTACTCAAAAACATAAAGAAAAATACTTTACTTTATTTAATAGTAAGTTAAAAGATATAAGTATTGAAAAAATAATAAAGGAACTTATGCAGGTTACAGAAAAAAAGTCTTGTTTTCTGGTTTATGCCTCCAAGTTAATGCACACCTTTGACAACCAATTAATTATCTATGACAACTATATAAAATCAATGTTCTGCATTAAAGACGTGCAAGAACAAAATATCGAACTTAGAATCAAAAAATTATTAACCAACTATGATAGTCTCGTACAAAGATTTAAGGATTTTGCTAATTATAAAAATACCTCTTTAATTTTAAAAGAGTTTAGAAAGGAACTTAAAGTTTTATTTGAAGACGACCATCAACTAGTATCTGACACAAAACTTTTAGACTCAATTTTATGGGGTTTGGTCAAATTAACTAAAAAAAATCAAATAATTTTTTCAAGGCAAACACTTCAAAATTTATTAAATAAACCTCGATTATGAGCGAACCGTCAAAACTTTATAAATTTAAACCTAAATTAATTCTATCAATAATTCTATCAGTTTTTGTTTATATTTGGATTGATAAAATATTTAACCAAATCAATTTACTTTATTTTCAGCAACCCGGACATTATGTTATTTTTATAAAACCATTGTTTGTCTATTTAGCCGGTTTAATAATCATAAATAAAATTTAAATATATGAACTTAACTAAAAATAATTCCATTATTCAAGTGAGCTTAATAACAATCATCTTAGCGGATCTTTTGTGGATGGGCGACTATTTTAGCATTTACTATTATTTTATATTTTTTATTACTACCACTGTTTATGTTAGTCTTGGGGTTGTTTACTTAATGCGTATTAGAAACCATAAAGCCACAGATAAATTAATTAAATTTTTTTCCTCCTTTAATTGGTTGGTGATAGTAGCCTTATTTGGTCTATTTTTTAGTTTTTTGTGGAAAGTATATTACCCCGACTTCTGGTTATTTTTTTCGCAGGTAATTAATATTAAAACGTTTATTTTTTGCCTGCAATTCTTTATTGCACCCGCTCTATTGTTTTGGATAAATCTAGCGACAAAAACGCAAGCTACTTTTAGTAAAACAAATTAATTATTCATATGGCGATAAAATCATTTAAAATTTATTCTAAAAAATTGTTAGACAAAGAATTGGAAAAAGAATCCAAAAAAGAATTAACGAAAGACGAAATCTTAAACAATCAAATTATGATCTTGGTAATTATTACTATTGTTGTTTGGATGGCCTTCATGGGCAACATTCTGGATTGGATCGCTTATCACATATAAACCTACCTTAATTAAAGAAACTTTACTCGTTTTTAACCCCCCCACCTATTTCAGGTGGTTTTTTATTGCCTGGTTATTTAATTAGTAGTACATTTAAACTGTAATGCCTTGCTAAACAGGTCGCGATTCATTGAGATTTAAGTTCTCTCAGGTTTTTTATTCGACTCCGACTCATATTACCAAAAAATAAAAAAAACTTTTCTAAGACCATGTTCTTTAATTATAACTTATAATTATAATATATTTTGTATAACAATTAACTTAAGGTAGGCCTTCGTAATTTTATTATACAGTGGACAAGTTGTTCATAAATGACTTCAAAATTATCTTGACATTCACAAACCATTTGTTATACTGATAATAACTTCAAATTAAATAATTTTTAAAATCAAAAAAATTAAAATTGTACGAAGATTGGTAACCTAATTGGTTAACCATAAAGATGTAAGTAGAGCTCATGCTCTAATGGTCAGGCGTCTTTATTGTTAACCGTCCTCCTATCAGAGCAAAAAGCGGCTCTGTTTTTTGTTTTTATGGGAAAAAACAATGGATTTAGACAAAAAAAGTTACCAAAATTTGTCTGATAAGATGGCCGACAAATTTGCGGATCTCTTTTTAGAGCAAATCACTAAAAAAAGGTCAAGAAAACATAATAAATCAAAAGCTAGAACATATGGCAAGAAAAAAGAAGAAACCAGAACCAATTAACGAAAATCAAGGATCACTTCTTGATGCGATCAAAGAATACAAAGCAAAACAGCACATCGACGGACAAGAAGATGATAATTTAAACACGCCAGCAAATGAACCTTAATAAAGCCCACATAAAAGTATGGTGGGGTGCAGTTAAATACTTCAAGCTATCGACAAGCGAAACGTTGTTAATTTTCTTAATTTACGGCCTTTCCCGTCAAAAAGGCTACTGCTACGCCTCAAAATCCGCCTTATCAAAAATAATGAATGTCAGTCAGCCGACAATTTTTTACAATCTAAAAAAACTTGAGGATAAGGGACTTATAGAAAAACTTGGCCAATATACCCAAAAAGGCGTTAATAAAATAAAACCCAGTAAACAATTTGAAAAACTCATAAAACTACTGCATGATAAGGACCCTGACTCTGAATATGAACTATTTATCGAGGAGGGTGTACTTGAAGAGGATGATAATGTCGAGAATTACTAAATAAAATTTTAAAATAGGTGGACTTAAATTTTATTGGCTAGTTATTAAAAAACTTAAGAAGTCTCATAAAGTTTCTTTATACAATATAAATAATTAAAATAATAATAAATTAATAATGATCCTTTTTTCTCTTAAAAAATAAGCTTTTAAAAACGGTTTTAATTCAACTAGAAGGATCATATAATTAATAACATCAGGACACGTTTACTCTTGCTAATTGATTTAAAAAGGCAACCTGTTTGCTTAGCTCCAAAAGAGTAAAAGCGTGTCCGACGGGTTGCCTTTTTAGGTTTAAAGGTCGAAACCAACTATTATCAACCTAACTGTTAAAAAAATATGACGAACCAAAACAAAAAAATAGCTGTCGGTTACTGTCGCGTCAGTACTGAGGAGCAAGCTAAAGAAGGTTTATCACTTGATGTTCAAGAAAAAACTTGTAAAGATGCCATAAAAAAGGATGGCTTAAAACTACTTAAGATAATTAGAGATGAAGGTAAAAGTGGAAGTAACATTGAAAACAGGCCAGGAATAAGAGAGGTTATCGAGTTAGTAAATGACAAAAAAATTGACGCATTGTATGTTATCAGTAGTGACAGAGTTGCGCGCAATGTTGATGACTATTATTATCTAAAAAGAATTTTAAGAGAAAACAGTGTAACATTAAAATACATTAATCAAGACATGGGTGATGATCCTGTTTTTCAAAGAATTTTAGACCATGCATTTGCTGGTATGAATGAACTACAAAGCGTAATAACATCTGTTAAAGTTAAAAAAACTTTGGGTGAAAAGGCTAAAGCAGGTTATTTCCCTTCAAAAGCACCAATCGGCTATTTGAATATCAGAAATCCAATCCTTAATGTAGAAAAAATTGCCGAAAGAATAATTGCGCCTGACCCTGAAAGAAAAGACTTTATCACCGAAGCCTTTAGACTTTATGCCACTGGCAACTATAACGCTTATGATTTAAACCGTCTGTTAGCCGAAAAAGGCTTTAGAACAACCAAAGGCACCAAAATGGCTCCTGCTAAGTTTTATGAATTACTGAAGAATCCAACTTATGTCGGCAAAGTCTACTGGGGTGAAATAAAAATTGAGAAAGGCAAACACGAACCCCTAATTGATGAAGATACTTTTAATGAAGTCCAGGCGGTACTAGCAAAACATAATAAGTTTGCCTGCCGTAAAAGAAAATATCAGTGGCTATTAAACGGCTTTGTTTACTGTGCTAGACATAATAAGCGTTATACTGCCGAATGGCACATGAAAAAAAATAAGGCCTATTACCACTGCCCTAACCAGAATGGCTGCGGTCCGTACTGGGAAGCATCAGATTTAGAAAGTGAGATTGCTGAAAAATTTAAAGATTTGGAATTTAGTCCGACTTTTGTTGAAAAAATAATTGAGAAAGCTAAAGCTAAATTCTTTGAATCAAGGCGCACTAATCAAGCCAGACGCCAAGGACTCATTAACCAAAAAACTGCCTTAGAAAGCAAAAAGAGATCAGCCGAAGATAAGCTACTGGCAAACATAATTTCCAATGACGACTATCTTAAAAAACGAGAGGAGATAAATACAGAAATTGACAGTATTGAAGAACGCCTAACTGACATATCAGAAAAAGAGGAAATAAATGTCGACATCGCTGCAGAAATATTGTCATTTACCAAGAATATTTACCAAGCCTTTTTAAAAGCCGACATAGAAGTCAAACGCCATTACTTAAGCCTGTTTTGGAACAGATTTGAGGTGCAAGATAAGGTTATAATAAAACCTTGTCCTTCCTTGCTTTTTCAGGAGCTTTTGAAGCTGGAACAGATTTATGATAAATCTGGAGAAACCAAAAATCCCCAATATGCTGGGGATTCTGGTACCGCTGTTAACGGTTATAAAAAAATTAAATTCCTCCGCGACTCGGATTCGAACCGAGGACCCACTGGTTACACTTATCCTTAAATTTCTTTAAGGGGCGGACTATATCTTTGCCTTAATTACTTCAATGTTAGGCACCTTGGTATCTAGTCTCTACGGCGCCCCCCGATAATCATCAGAGGTTCCCACGGTATTAGCTTGTTTTTCTGGATCCTCTGGTCAAGCCAGAGGATGACATTAAAATTTAGCCTTTACCGTTATCCCAAGGAGTTCATTTCAGTGTTTCCACTGAAAGCTGCGTTTACCACAGCCAGTTGCTCTACCGCTGAGCTATCGCGGAATAAAGTTTCTTAAGAAATTCTTTTCCACAGCCAGATTTTAAATATTTTTCCCTTTCTCTTGCTTTTTGTCGATCACCAATTTCTTCAGAATAAAATAATTTCCACGGTCTATAACTTTTTGTGGAAAAAACTTGACCACTATTATGTTCTTTTAATCTTTCGTTAATATGCTTAGTCATGCCTACATATAATCTACCGTCTTTCTGACTCTGAATTACATAAACATAATAAATTTCTGTTTGCATAATTCAAGGCCAGTTGCTCCCTGCCTACCGGCAGGCAGGTACCACTAAAGCTATCGCGGAATAATAATTCAAAATTTTTAAAAGAACTGAAATCTTTTTTTAAAACTAGCATTAAATGAAAAACCAGTCAATAGTTTTGCCTTTTGTTAACTAAATTTTGTGTTTTACTAGTAATCTTTCAGCTTTTTCATGCCGCCGTGCTCTTCAATTTTTTCTAATGCCTTGGCTTCAATTTGACGAATACGTTCTCTGGTTACGCCAAACTCCTGACCCACCTCTTCCAGAGTATGAGCGACACCGTCTTCCAAACCAAAACGCATTTCCAGAATTTTCTGTTCGCGGGGCGTTAAATCTTTTAAAATCTCTTTGATATGATCACTTAACAACTGCAGAGAAGCGGCTCGAGACGGAGTTACGGTTTTGACATCTTCAATAAAATCACCTAACTTTGATTCATCATCACCCTCATCACCAACTGATGTTTCTAAAGAGACGGTCTCTTGAGATATTTGAATAATGTGCCTGACTTTATCGATATCTTCACCCATTTCAGCGGCTATTTCTTCTGGTAACGGCTCCCGTCCCAAATCCTGAATCAGCTGCCGCTCTACCTGCTGGAACTTGTTAATTGTTTCCACCATGTGCACCGGAATACGAATCGTACGCGATTGATCGGCCAGGGCTCTAGTAATTGCCTGTCTAATCCACCAGGTGGCGTAAGTGGAAAATTTATAACCCTTACGATAATCAAATTTCTCAACCGCCTTAAACAAGCCAATATTACCTTCTTGAATCAAATCTAAAAGCGTCAGTCCGCCGCGTCCGACAAATTTTTTAGCAATTGAAACAACCAACCTTAAATTGGCTTCAACGAGTTTTTGCACCGCTTCTTGATCGCCCTGCTCTTTTCTTTTTGCCAGTTTTAGTTCTTCCTCGGTTTTCAGAAGCGGCACTTTGCCAATTTCCCGCAGATACATCTGAATGGAATCGGCAGAAATATCTGTCAAATCCAAACGTCTTAGCTGTTCTTCACTAATCTGAGGCACACCAGCATCTTCGCGCATCTTCTTCTGCTTAGCTTGGCTGGCCAAATAATCAACTTCTCCTTCAATTAACTGGATACCGCTGTGAAATATCCGGTCCAAAAAACTTTCAAATTCTGGAAGATGGTCTTCTAGTTCAGGCAAAGCATAAACAATTTCCGCTTCGGTCACAAAACCGCGCTGCCTACCTTTATGGAAAAGTTTGTCAAAAACCGCCGGATCAATAACACCAATTTTTTTTGTGTCTGCTTCGAATCTTTTTTTAAAACGTCTGACCGGCTGTTTAACTTTCTTTAACATTTTTTTCTTCGGCCGGCTGACGATCTTTTTAGCCTTGACTTTTTTGGCAAGCGGTTTATTTTTAAATTTCTTTCTTATTTTATTTTTACTGTTTGAAGTCATAATGTAAATTGAAATAGTGAGAATTTAAAATAATTTTTTTAGAAAATATATTTAACTTGCTAAAGACGCAAAAAAGAAATTGACGCCGATCAATTTAAATTTCAAAAAATTATTGCCGGAGAGTGATTTCTGTAGTTAAATCAGAAAATTTTTCCATGAGCGTTTTCAAATGCTCAATGTCTCCATTGGCCTCAGTCTGTTGAATATCTTGACTGACTTTCTTCAGTTCGCTTATTAGATGCTGGCGCCTAATTTCCCGAAGAATGGTGGTTAATTCCTTGACCAAGTCTTCTTCCTCCCAATCACTAAATTCTTCCTGCTTGATCATGACCACCTCTAAAGTTTTGCTTAAAGCGGGATCTTGAGCCAGTACTTCTTCTTTAAGCTCTGAATAGATGATTTCGTTTTTATTATTATAATAAATAACAATCTGTTTGTAAAGGTCACGATAAGTTTGTTGCAAAATCTCGGCTAACTCTGATTCAGCCGAAACTATTTCAATACCTTTAGGATAAGCACACAATAAAGTTAAGAGTCTCTCATTCAGTAAAATAAATCTATCACCGGTTGGTTTTAATTCTTGATCACTAATGATACTTTTGCCAGGCACTGGTGATAAAGCTGATCTCAAAGTCCGTTCGTCAACACTAATGCCCGCTGCCAACTTTTTTAAATAATAATCCTTAACCACCACATCGGGCACCAAGTTCAGCCAATAAAGTAAAGTTTTTGCAATGCGCCTTTTCTCTTCCAATTGCTCCGGGTTGTGATTTTTAAAAGTATGCTCAAAAAGATAATCCATAAACGGCTGAGCCGCGTCCACTGCTTGCTGCCAAAGGATTGGGTCCTTCTTTACCAGCTCATCGGGATCTTTGGCGATGCTTTTATCTATGACAATGACTTTTAAATTAAAACCTTTGGCGAGCGCTAAACCTAGAGCGCGCGTTAAGGCCATTTCTCCGGCTGCGTCCTGATCAAAGGAAAAAATTAAAGTCTCGGTATAGCGTCTCAAAATATTAAGCTGATCTTCTGTCAGCGCCGTACCTGATGAAGCAACGACTTCCCTAACTCCAGCCTGATAAGAAGCAATGACGTCCATGTTGCCTTCAACAATAACGGCTGAATTTTTTTCTTTGATAAAATTTTTAGCTTTGTCCAAACCATATAAAACCGCGCTCTTGTTATAAATTAAAGTCTGCGGGGAATTGACATATTTGCCGCCAGCAAAATCTTTGCTCAAAGCTCGACCGGTAAAAGCAACCGCATTGCCATTATAATCAATGATCGGAAACATCAACCGGCCGCGAAAACGGTCATAAGTCACGGTTTGAGTGGTGTTGCTGGCATAAACATTTTTCTCGACGACTAAACCGCTTTCTCTAAGTTCGTGGTTGTTATAGCCCTTGCTTTTTAAAAAGTTTGCCAGCTGCCGCCAGTCATTGGGTGCAAAGCCCAACTTAAAATCTTTGATGGTTTCTTGAGTTAATTTTCTTTCTTCAGTCAGATAATTAAGAGCCAACCGACCCTGCGGACTGTAAAGCATACGATGATAAAAATCTGCGGCCAGTTCATGCAGATCCAAAAGCCGGGTTTTTAAATTTGTCATTTTGGGGTCCTGATGCGTTAACTTCACCCCGGCTTTATCAGCCAGAATCCTTAAGGCTTCTGGAAATTCAATATTTTCAATTTTCTGCAAGAAGCCAAAAATATCACCGCCCTCGCCACAACCAAAGCAATGCCAAATCTGCTTCTCTTGCGAAACCATAAAAGAAGGTGTTTTTTCATTATGGAACGGGCAGCGTGCTTTCCAGTTAGCGCCGGACTTTTTTATTTCCGGCAGGTATTCGCGAATAAATTCCACAATGTCGATTTTGGATTTGATGTCGTCGATGGGAGTCATACGAGAATGTAGAATATAGAATGTTGAATGTAGAGTAAGACTACTATTTTTTATCTTGAGAACTTTTAATTAAACCTTTTATCATTTTACTTAAATCTACTGTCTGTTCCGCTAATTTGCTAAAATCATCTTTTGATAAAAAACACAAATCGCGAGCAATTAATAGTTGATTTTGGATCTCAGACAGCGAACCAAAAGCCATATAATAAAATCTAACCTTATCTTTGTATGATTCTCTTCTAAAACCCTCAGCAATATTGGAAGTAAAGGAAACGGCAGCGCGCCGTAACTGATTTGTTAAACCAAATTGCTCATCTTTTGGAAAAAGTTTTGTTTCTTTATAAATGTTAAGAACAAAAACATGTCCTTGTTGCCAGACATGTAAATCAGTAAAAGACCGAACTTTTGCTGGATATTCCATATAAATAATCCAACGTTTCTACATTCTACATTCTACATTCTATTATTCTAATTTACAAGCAAATAAAAAAGCCTGATACCAAAATTCTTTCGAATTCTAATATCAGGCATGTGAAAATGGATGTCATCCTGGAATGACGCCGCCGTGCTATTTGAGCATGGTCATGCGGCGGGATTGCATCTTGCCATCGGCCTGGAGACAATAGACATAAGTGCCGGAAGGCAACTGCTGGCCGTACTGATCCTTGCCGTCCCAGGTGATGGAAAAATCACCGGGCTGAACGGACCCATCGTAGAGACGCATGACTTCGCGTCCTGTGATGTCATAGACAGCCAATCGGATATTTCCCGGCTGCAGAACGGTGTATTTGATCGTGGTTGTCGGGTTAAAAGGATTGGGATAGTTGTTCAGCAGTTCGACCGTTTGCGGCATGGCGGATTCGATGCCAGCGATCATATCGACATGCACTTTGCGCGTCTGTGAGAACTCATAGGCGCCGTCGGTGTCGATTTGTTTCAAGCGATACCAGAAATCACCGCTGCCGGGTTGATCCACGTGTTTATAAGTATGAATATCAACCGTGGTACCATTACCGGCGACAAAAGCGACACGAGTGAAGTCGGTTCCGTTGATCGAGCGCTGCACCTCGAAGCCATAATTGTTCGTCTCGCTTGCCGTCGTCCAATCGAGATGGACCTTATTCTGAACAACGGTTGCTGTGAAAGCGGTCAATTCTACCGGCAGACCTCCATTGAGAATTTTCCAGCCGTCGCCGTTGCCGTCACGGACGAACGTCATGGTTGCCGGATCCGTGATGATATGCTCGTCCCAAAGGGCGTAACCCTGGTAATAGAAATTAATGTACCAGGAATTATCAATATAGACTCCTTCGGGTGCGGGCACTTTCACTTCTGCGCCGGGCTGAAACGAAAATTCGTACTTGGCGACATTGGGCTTCCAATAAACGACCTTGTCCGCCCAGAGGTAACACGAATGCGGATCGCCGGGGCAGAGCCACAACGATGCCTCGTGCATGGAAACCGTGGACTTGCCGCGGCCGAGCAATGGGCGCATATATCCGCCCTGATTCGTGTGCATCCAGGAGTCCAGCACGACCAACGATTTGGTGTCGTACCAGAACAGGTTATTGGAAAGATTCAGGTATGAATCACCGACCATGGGGTTGACCTTCATGGTCTGCATCTGCTCCGGCGTAAAGCATGAGCAAGACACGTACCCGGTCTGGCCTTCCCATTTGAACGGGTATTTGGCGCCCCACCCGTCGCCCCAGATAAAAAGATCGGTCATGCAGGGTGCGACGTCGAACGGGGATACCTCAAACCGGCTCAGTTCCTCGTTGTACTTCAAGTACTGCTTGTTCTGACCCATGAGAACCGACGTCAGCACCAGCAACAGAGCCAGCGCCAACACGAAGAAACTCAACATCTTTTTCATGAACTACTCCTTTCGGGGTATAAGTAATTTTTGCCACTTTTTTTTCGTCACCCTGAGCCTGTCGAAGGGTGAGAAGTCATGGTTCGACAAACTCACCATGACATCCTCACTCAGGGTGACACGATGGCGTTATTTGATCTTAATTTCACTACGAATCATAAAAGCAGTGTTTCGGTCGCGGCCGTGATAGACCTGCTGACCAGCGCCTGCGAACAGACGCAAATCAATGGGCACTTTTTCATTGCCGCGTAGAATCGTGCGGCCGACAAAGGCTTTCCAATCCGGGACGTCGATCCCGTATTTGAAATCACGATATTCCCAGTCGTAAACGGCGGTCGCGTAGAGTAGGAATTTGGCCGGCAGTTCGGAGCCGACATAGAACTCGGCTTTGCGCCTCATATTCATCTTCGGGATCCGTTTTGCGAGCCACTTGTCACTGGTCCAGCCGTGGTAGTCCATACGGAACCACGACTTTTTGTACTCCAGCAACAGTGACGCGCCGATGCCGTATTTAGGGTACAGCTTATTGATTGCTGACCCACCTTTCCAGATGTGCAAAGCCACACTGTCATCGGTCATGAAGACAAGTGGTGAAACCGAGATAAATGGGCGCTTGGCAATTTTGGCCACAGTAACATGATATGGCCGGATGAGAACTTCGGTGGTGGCAAAGGCTTGCGAGCCGGAGTAAATCCGGACATTCTTGCCTTCGATCCCGAATTCGGACTCTTCCTGGTGATAGCGCACGCCGCCGATATTGGGGGGTGAAATCTCATAGGCCCAACCGCCGAAAATCGTCATCGGTGGTACGAAAGACCAGGCGCTCTTTTTTTCAAGAGCAGTCAACCGGTCTCCAATATCGCCAAGAACCGAGCTCAGCCAGGCTTGATCGACCGAGTCTTTGTCGGCGATGGCCTTTTTCAATTTGGCCAAATCAGCGCCGACACTGTCGACATCGGCCTGAGTTTTTTCATTCCGACGCAACATGTCGTCACTGATCAGGCCCATTTCGCGCAAGATTTTTTTGTCCGCTTCGCGCAGAGCAAGGGCTGTGTCGGCGAGCGGAACTTTACGATAAAAAACGCCGCCGGCGCCGTAAGGATTGCGCGGCCAATAAATGCCAGCCTTGCGCCCCATTTCTCTTGGGAGTGGAATCAGGGTGGCATGCGGTACCAAAGTCAGAGCTTTGCGAGCGCGGCCATTACCGAGCTCATTGTTCTTTTGGTCACTTTCCGGAACCGTGACTTCTTTGAACGGTTCGGAAGAGTACCCGCCGACAACCCAGCATGGCGTCTGCTCTTTGACCAGCAGGTCAATGGTGGCTTGCTTGGCCGAAGAAATAATCGGCCGGGTCGAGTCGCCAAGAGCGAACTCGATTTCAACTGAACCGGACTCCGGCAATTTTTGGGCCGTTGCCAGCCCAACGAGACACACGAGTGCCAACACGGCACACACCAAAAACTTTTTCATGACAAACACCTCCAGTTAGGTTTTATATAACAATTTAGACAATTACATTACGGTGATATGATTCAGAAAAAAATATATATTAAATATTACATGAATTATGTTTATGTATTTTCAAAGAACATTTTTCGATTGAATTCTATAAAATAAAATTCACTCGAAAAAAGATTAATAACTAAAATATATCCAGTCACTAATCTTATTTTTTAAATTTTTAAAATAAATAATTAGTTACAATATTATCACTCTTCAAATTCTGAGAAGCTAATTTAGTATTATTTTCTGGCAAAGTATTGGCTGGCTGAAAAAAATTATTATCTTTAACTTCAAGCGGTTTTTGATTTTTGGGTGCGATAGATTTTACTGGACTTGAAGGAGTTGTGGAAGCGCCAGTAGTTTCAAAATTAGTTAAAACTAAATATGCCAGTCCAACCAATAAACCAACGACTGCCCCGCCGCCAACATTAATCAAGACATTCGGCCGGGCAATTTCTGTTGGCAGTTGCGGCGCGTTAATAACTTTAATCTTAACAATCTCACCGCCACCATGATAATCGGCACTCTTGTGCATTAAAACAAAGTTAATCGCTTGAGAAATTTTATAAGCTTCCTGAGGATTTTCATGAAAAACACTCACTTCTAAAATACCAGCTTCCTTAACAGCCCGTGCTGTAATTTTCTTCTGCCACATTTTAATTTTAGTTTCCTGATCTTTTGGCAACCAATTCTGATCAAGCGTTTGATCAGCGGCAAAAACTTCCTGCTGAAAAGCGGAACTGCCAATAACTTGAGAAAGAGAATAAGCCACCCGGTCAGCTGAACGCAATGCAATATAAGCATCAAAGCTCTCCGGGCTTGGTTGAGTCACCAAAAGCGTACTTTTTGCCTCATATTCTTTGGGACTGAGACGCGTAATAATCAGGCCAGTGACAGTAAAAATTAAAATAATTACCGCAAAAACTAGCCATTTTTTAATTATTTTTGTCAGTGTTTCATTCATAAATAAAGTCTATAAATTATTATAGTTTGACATGAAATAGTAGCAAAATCAAACGCTTTTGTCAAGGGTTAAAAAAAATTGCTTAATTTAAAGCAATTTTTTAATTGGTCATATAATACTAGTTTTATCTCATTATATACCTTTATATATTCATACCTTCAGATTAATAACCATAAATAAATTTCGTCTTACTTACTGCCCAGCTCCACTTCAAACTCTTTTTCTTCTGTGTCTCTTAAAACAGTAACTTTAATTTTCTGGCCGCTTTTATATTCCTGGATCAATTCTGTCAGATTATGCCGGCCATTAACAGCTTCAGCTTCGATCTTAATAATTATATCACCTGATTTTAGACCAGCTTTATCGGCTGGGCTACCAGAAACGACAGCTGTCTCGCCTTTCTTGTTTAGTAATAAAGCACCGTCCTTTCGGCCCTTGCTCAGCGCTAAATCCAAACCAGCATTAAAATAATGCAAATCCAGATAGGTCACACCCAAGTATGGCCGGGCCAAAGCCTCACCGCTTAAGACCTGACTAATGACTTTTTTAAAATGTTCGCTGGGAACAACCAAACTGAAGTCGGAATCTTTTTTAGGAGAGATCAATCCGATCATTTCGCCATTAGTGTTAAAAACTGGGGCACCGCTGCTAACAGCCGCTGCTACCTTGTTAACGACAAAAAATTTATAATATTTCTCGCTTGATGTATAAAGATCAGAGTTATCTTCAATCAAGGCTGAATGCTTGGCTATTAAAGTCAACGGTTCCAAAGAGCGAGCTTGATTTAGAGTAATTAATTTTTCACCTTCATTTAAACCATAGGAATCACCTAAGGTCACGGCCGGCAAATTATCAGCTTCCAATTTCATAAAAGTTGTACCGCTAGCCTGATCGGTAATAACCTTAATGACTTTAAAAACCTGACCATTGGCACTGACAGCGATGTAGCTATTCTTTTCAGAATCAAAATCACCTGCCGTAACCAGCCAACCATCAGCGGTAAGAATCGTGGCTACTGCCAATTTTTTTGCATTCAAATAAATCTGTTCTTTAGGATCATCAGATTTTTTGTCATGAGCAATAAATATTTTCATTACTAATGGACTCAAACGTTCGTTCATGGTTGCCAAATAGTCATTTTCTCGGATATAGTTCTGCTCTACTTGTTTGAAAATCTGCGTGTCGCCTAAGTTAAGAATTTTTAAATCCTTTAAGAAACCCCAATTACTCACCGCACCGCTAGTCATGGTCAGCTGAACAATAAAACTAATAATAAAAATAAAAATTACCAGAATTAAAAGCAAGGGCACGACAGAACGCCGGGCTGGTTTCTCAATAACCTGGAAACTATTTTTATATAGACTCTCAATTTTGTCTGTTGGATTTGGTGCAGAATTAACTTGAGTATTGTTATTTTCTGAAATTTCGTGTTTATTTTTTTTGTTATTCATAAAGTGATTGACTAATTAAAATTAGTAATTATTAAAAAAAACGGGCGCTAGAAATTGTGGTAATCCAGACCACTATCAGTAAACCCAGGTTAAAAAACAATCGACGCTGATTTAATGTATTTTTTAACTTAAGCAGACTAAGATTAATCATACAATAATAGCTTGAGACAATAAGTAATGCTTTGACAAAAAAATCAAAAGTTAAAAAATCAAGCGCCCAAGCCAGCTCAGTAACCAACAAGGCAATAACTAATAAATATTGCCAATGTTTAGTCACGCTGAACTTATTAATCCAAAATGATTGCATAAGGAAAAGAACAACTAATACCAAGTAAACAGGACCTAAAATCTGCAAACTAATATTTAAAAAAATTCTCAAGCTGATAAAACTAGCGGTAATAAAAAAAAGGCTGTAAATATTAATAAAGGAAGAAATTCCTTCTAAGGAAAAAGTCTGATAAAGCTGCGGCACGCGGGAAAAAAAGAAAAAATTATCCAAATAGACACCGAGAAAAAAAGATGATAAAACAATAATCAATTGAATAACAATAAAATTCTCCAAAAAAAATAAAAAAGAGAAAGTCCCCCAGACTAATAATAAAGGAGAAATGGCGAATAAAAAAAGATCTTGCCTGCTTAAAGTTTTTCGATTATAAAGCAAATAAAGGGCGCTCAGAGTTAACAGGGTAATTAGGGCCAGCCAAATTAAAAACTCGCCCGGTCTTAAAATTTCCAATTCATAAATCACTGCAATTACTATCACTGCTATCCAAATAAAGAAACGTCTAAACACTAACATAAATTAACAAATAATTAATACCATTTTTAAAGCCAACTATATTCTGCCAAAATCTGCTCATAATAATCACCTGATTTTCTTAATTTTTCCTGAGCAACCTTCATCAAACTGGCTTTATCTTGATCAGAAACTAGTTTACCAGAAATTTCCACTAAATCGATGGCCGCTTGTTCTTCCCAATCAAGAGCTAAAACCAAATTCAAATGCAGTTCTTTGAACTCAGCCGGCACTGTAAGGTTCATAACCGCATTTTTTGTTTGCTGAATTTTTTCCAACCAAGTCCTTTTTTGAGAATAGTCTATTGGCTCATCTAAATCATCCCATTGAGCAGTAGTTCTTTCTTGAAAATATCCATTGATTAAATTACTAAGACTGCCTTGATAGTCAGATTTCAAATGTTTCGATGTATTATAAGGAGCTCGATCAGTAAAAACCAAAGAATCAGATTGAACTCCGGACAATAGGCCGTTTTTTTGTTGCATATAGCCCACGGCGCCAAAAGTAACTAAAAAGATTAAAAGCAAAACCATTAACTGGTTAGGTGATTCCATCAATTCCAGTAACCAATCTTTTTTGACTTTAGTGGTGGCGAGATTTTTTTTAGATTTAAGAGATGATTTTTTTGTTTGTTTCATAATGTTAAAAATAAATAATTTTTTAAAGAGTAATCATTAAAGAAAAAACTAAAAGAAAAATAACCAGCAGGGTTATTAGGGTAGTGACAAGAGTCAACATGCCTTCTTTTAATTTTTTATTGAAGAAAAGGTAACCCGGCCTTCCAAAAATTATAATAACGGAGATAACGGCGCTGACCACGAAAAAAAGCAAGAAAAAAGTAAAAAAGTTTATTGGTCCTGACGGCGCATGAATAAAAAAATTTTCCAGAATATCAAAAAAAAGAGCCACTAAAAAAATATTAAGTGCTTCTGCGGCACCGCCCAAGATTCCCCACTTTAAAATTTCATTTTCGTTTAGTTTTTTATGAAAAGTAAACATATTTTTTTAAACAAACCCAAAAATCAAAATCCAAATGACAAATATTTAGTTTTTGAAGTTTGTGTTTTAAATAATTATTAAAACAAATTATCAGCTTTGATTTCCTGCCAGTCATCACCTATTTCCCGATAAACTTTCAAAAAACAAACTGTTTCATTTTCGTCATAAACTTTATCTATTTTAACCGAAGAACCAATTCGCTTGGAATAAACAGTTTTTTCTCCTAAAGTCCTGGGCTTTGTAGTCCACTCGAGTTTTATCCGTCCCAGTTCATTTTTAAATACAACAACCTCGGCTTCGCCGCCAGAGCCATCATCTAAAGGCACGATCTCTTCTGTCTCAAAACCGAATTTATTTTTAACCAGCTCCTTAATTTGTTCCCACTTTTCTTGAGTCATAAAAAAATCGGTAATCTTTAAGTTGTTTATATTATAACACAAATTGTAAGAATGTAGAATATTGAATGTTGAATATAGAATATTTAAGAATTAGATGGTGTCTACATTCGATATTCAACACTCAACATTCTTAGAATAAATACACCCGCAATAATGCTGACGGTAGAAATTCTCGTCACGCGCTATTTGGCAGGATTTTTTATAACCATCTTTTTTCTTCCAATCGGCCGGCAAAAAATTAACCCCGTATTGATGAGCTACCTCTTCACCAATCATATTAATAGAAACTGCGTCTTTATGAGGACTGATAGAAAGAGTCGAACCAAAAAACGTATAACCATTTTGAACCGCTTGCCGTGCTGTTTCTTCGAGACGTAACCTGTAACACACCTGGCACCTTCGACCGCGTTCTGGCTCGCTCTCCAAACCCTTAGCAGCCTGGAACCATTTCTTGATTTCATAAGGACTTTCTATAACCGCCACCCCGAGCTTGTCCAAATAGCCGCGAATTTCATTTTTTCTAATTAAATATTCCTGATAAGGAAAAATATTTGGGTTATAAAAAAAACAGGTTACTTCAAAACCTTGATCTCTTAGTTCTCTGATAACCTGCGCGCCACAGGGAGCACAGCAGGTGTGAAGTAAAAATTTTGACATTAAAGTGAAATCCCAAGCCCCAAGGTCCAAGTTCCAAATAATTTTCAATTTACAATTTTCAAACACCTTTTTTGAACCACTAAAACATCTAAAATTCAACAAAAATTTGTCATTGAAAATTATTTTTGTATCTTGTATCTTAGTTATTGGTTATTTTTACTTATCAATAAAGTTCCGACTTCTAAATCTTGAGTTTGACCAAACATATATTAATCCGCCCACCACAATTCCTACTACATCAGTCAAAAAATCTAAGACGCTAACGTCACGCTCCGGCACAAAGCTCTGGTGCCATTCATCAGAAGCCGCATACAGGACTAAAAAAATAAAAATAATAAATACACTTTTAAAAGCTGATCTCTTTTTTAAGCTAAAATAATAAGCACGGTAGGTGGTAAAGCTTAAAAGCCCAAAGATGCCAAAATGCGCCAGATAAGACCAATCAAACCCCACTGCCTCAACAGCAGAACCCGGCATTGAAGAAAAGCCGAAGATAATCAAGGCGATGATGATGGGGTAGAGATAGTTTTTCATATGATTATTGAAGTCCAAATGTCAAAATCCAAATGTCAAATCAATGTATTAAATCCAAATTATTAAACATTTAGTCACTTGGGTTTGGTTTGACATTTGAACTTTAGATTTTGGATTTATCAAGATATTTCTTTCTTTCGACATCCGAAAACTTTTCAATCGCATATCTTAGCATGGTTCTGGGCATTTGTCGATAATGCTTATCTAAAAAATCTATTAAGACTTTTTTATCGCGCTTACCAATTTCCCTAAGCATCCAACCAGTCGCTTTATGTAGTAAATCGTGCTCATCTTTTAAAAGCAGGGCGGTCAGCTTTAAAGAATCCTTAAAATCATAATTATGAATAAACCAAAAAGTGCTAATCACGGCAATCCGCCGCTGCCATAAATTTTTTGATGTAGCAAGTTTATAAAGAAGCTGCCTGTCTTTATCAAACAAATAAGCACCAACTATCTTGTGTGCAGATAAATCAACTAAATCCCAATTATTAATACCTTGGCTGTTCTTCAAATAAAAATTAAATATTTCTTTTCTTGATTTTTCCTCTTTCGCTTTTTGATACTGTCTCACTAGGATCAGTACGCCGGTTAAACGTGCCTCATGATATTTTGACTTTAATAGCCGCTTAATGTCATTAAGCGCCAGCGTTTGATACTTACATACTAACTCTCTGGTTTGTGGCACCATGATACCTAAAAAAACATCACCCTCCCCATACTCCCCTTTACCGGTTTTAAAAAACCGCTGCAAGAGTGCGGCTTTAGCGGGATTCTTTTGTAAATATAAATCATTTAATAAACTTTTATATTTGTCATTTGTCATTTGGATTTTGGATTTTCTTGATAATACTTACGCCCCTTAAGCGCCTCTGGCAAAAATTCCTGATGACTATCATCATCGTGCGTATACTTATAGTCTTTCCCGTAACCCAGCTCTTTCATTAATTTAGTGGCTGCATTACGCAAATGTAATGGTACCGGCAAGTTTAAAGTTGACCGCACATCTTCTTTTGCTTTTAATAAAGCCGCATAAGAAGCATTGGATTTTGGCGCACGTGCCAAATAGACAACACCTTGGGCTAAATTAATCTGCGCTTCCGGCCAACCAATTTTTTCTACTGCTTGAAACACAGCATTTGCCACCATTAAAGCCCGCGGATCAGCATTACCAATATCTTCTGAAGCTAAAATAATCATCCGTCGGGCAATGAATTTCGGATCTTCTCCAGCTTCAATCATCCGCGCTAGCCAATAAAGAGCCGCATCAACATCACTGCCACGGAGAGATTTAATAAAAGCGGAAATAATATTATAATGCTCGTCACCTTTTTTGTCATACTGCAAGGCTTTATGTTGTAGGGCTTCTTCAATAATTTTTTTATCGACCAGTCGCTCATTTTTCTTATCAGCAACAGTATTTTTAACAGCAATCTCCAGAGCATTGAGCATTATTCTAGCGTCACCACCACTACCTCGCAAAAGCAATTCTTCAGCTTCGGGAGTTAAAGCCGCCCGATATACTCCTAATCCCCGCTCTTTATCAATTAAAGCCCGCCTAATAATAGAGAGTAAACTTTTATCATTCAAGGGCGCAAGAACATAAACACGTGAGCGCGACAATAAAGGCGCAATCACTTCAAAAGAAGGATTTTCTGTAGTAGCACCAATCAAGATGATAACTCCGCGTTCTACATAAGGCAATAAATAATCTTGCTGAGCTTTGTTCCACCGGTGAATTTCATCTATAAACAAAACTGTTTTTTGACTTTTAAACTTACGACGTTCGTCTGCCTCTTTAACAACATCTTTTAAATCTTTAACGCCGGCGCTGACTGCGGACATTTCCTGAAAAAAAGAATTGGTTAGTTTGGCTAAAATTCTGGCTAAGGTTGTTTTGCCGCAGCCAGGCGGTCCCCAAAAAATCATTGACGGCAAATTATCAGTTTCGATCGCCCGCCGGAGCAGACGACCTTCACCGACTAATTCATCTTGTCCAAAAAATTCCTCAAAACTTTCCGGCCGCAGCCTGTCGGCTAATGGTAGAAATTCTTGAGCATTTTGATTCAGTTTGTGGTCAAATAAGTCTTTCATAAAAGAAGCATTTTGCTTTCATTAACATAGCAAAAAAAACAATAGTTTTCAAACTATTATACCAGAACAGAAAACAATATTAATGTCAAAAAAGCTTGAATAAAAGCTATAATTGACGCAAGAAAAGTGCTTATTCACTCCTTTGTAAATAATATTTTAATGATCACTCAAATAACCTTGACAAAAAATAATAAAAGGACTTAAATTAAAAAACAACTTAATAATGCCCCATGCTTTTAATTTAATAATGCATTATGGGTCATATCTTCGCCCATTATAATTATTACTTCGGCATTAAAGCGGCTAGCCAAAAAATAGCTTATTTTTAGAAAAACTATTTTTTGACTGGCTGTTTTTTATTTATAAAAAAATCAGCTGTAAAGGTCGGAAAAAAAATAATTAAAAAGTTATTCCAATTAAGTCAATTTAATAAATAAAAAATATGAAAAAAATTATTATCAGTCTCTCGCTCATTTCTCTGGTGGCTGTCGCAGTGATTGGTGTTACCCGCGCTTATTTCAGCGATACGGAAACTTCAACGGGCAATACACTCACTGCTGGCACAATTGACATTTCAGTCGACGGTCAAAATCCTTGGACCAAAAATTATTCCCTTGGAGATCTGAAGCCTGGTGAAAGTAAAACTCTGACTTTAAATGTCAAAAATGAAGGCGCCAATGCTGTTAATGTCTACAAAAAAATCTATAATATGGCCGGCACTGGCGGCAGTGATAATTATAACTGCAGTCTAATTAATCCTGCTTGGGTAAATAGCGCATCTTCCGAACCAGAATGTCAAGCTGAAGCCGGCACAGCGGTTGATAACATTCAAAGCCAAATAATTTATGATTTATCCGTTGAGGTTTATAATAGCTTGGATGTTAAAACCTGGTGGCAAACTATTTACACCGACAGTCAAAACAAGAAATTAAGCGACGTTTACGTCAATGATAGTTATGTCAGCCTGGGTATGATCCCAGTTGGCGGTCATATGCTCGTTAAACAAAGCTATCACTTTGACAGCGCAGCCGGCAATGAATATCAAGGGGATACTTTAACTTTTGATATGGAAATTAAAGGCGAACAGTTGGCCGGCACTGGCAATGAAGAAGGTTATGCTTCAGTCACCTTAGCTCAAAAAAATCAAGGAGAAAATAACGAATGGGCAATTGTTGAAAATGGACCACACGGCACTTTAAGTTACCAGACCGTCGGTCCAAAATTTAAGTATGATTTTTCAGCCAACGGTTTGACTGATGGCAGTTACCAATTAGTCTATTACCCTGATCCCTGGACTTCTCCTAAAATGGTCACTTTGATTGGTGGTACTCTAACCGCTAGTGGAGGTAGTATTTCTGTCACTGATCAGGAATTTGAATTGGGTAAAGATCTACCAGAAACCACTGATGCCAATTATCCTGGGGCTAAAATCTGGTTAGTGCCAACAAGCAGTCTTTCAGGCAATGAATTATCGTGGACCAATGTTTCAAATTTTTTGTTTGATACCGCATTCATCACCTACGATGATACTGATCTTTAAAGAATTATAGTCTTTTTCAGCTGCTCTTAAATTAAGGGCGGCTGGTTAAAGTCCTTAATTAACAATATAATCTTAAAAAATATGAAAAAAACTACAAAAAAAATAACCTTCAGCCTGTGGCTGATATCACTAACAATGCTAGTGGTAATTGGAGCCACCTGGGCCTATTTTGGCGATGCAGAATCGTCTGCTCTCAATGAACTTAATACTGGCACGCTAGAGATTGCTATTAATGATCAAAACCCTTGGACGGAAAATTTTTCCTTTACCAACTTGCAACCGGGCGACAGTCAGACCATAACGCTAAATATAAAAAATGAAGGCACATATCCTTTGAAAATCTGGCAGCTGATTGATAACGTTGCGAGCATAGAAAACGGAGTTAATGAACCAGAACAAACTTGGTATGACCAATATAACGGTGGCCAGGAAAAAAACGATTTAGAAAGTGTTTTTAGTTATGAACTCTATATTAATAACCAGTTAGCTCTTGAAAGAGAAACAGGGATTACTCTAGGACAAATAAAAGATTCCTACCTTAATCTGGTCAAAATTGACACCGGTGCTAAACCGCCAACTTATGGTCTGCTTAATCCCGGAGAAAGTATTGAGGTCAAAGAAACTTTTGTTTTTCAAAGCGCAACGGCAAATTGGGCGCAAAGCGACCAACTGGCTTTTGATTTGACAATCCTGGCTCAACAAACAGAAACAGCCGAACCCTTACACCAGCTTTCCTTTATTAACAATAAAAACCAGTCAACCTGGATAGTAACTGCTGATGCAAAAGGTGGTCTCTTAAAGTTTGATAACGCGGGCGAAAATTTTGATTTTTCTTTCTTTGGTACTGGCTTAAACGCTAACACTAATTATTCTCTGATTTACTATGCTGATCCCTGGCCGGGTAATGGTCTAACTCATGTCACTGGAAATCTGATTGCTACTGGCGCCGCAAACAGCCAAGGACAAGTTAACCTTTCCGGTTCTGTCAATCTAAACACTGATCTCCCCAACAGTGATGATAAAAATTATCCTCATGGCGCCAAGATCTGGCTGGTGCCATCAAGCGGGTATAACACAACAGCCCACAGCATTATTGGGTGGGACGGGGCAAACTATCTCTTTGAAAACTGGCCTGGATTTATAAATTATCGACAAGGACCAAAACCAGCTGAGCCAACAGGTGATCGGGAATCAGACGAAGCACAAACTGTGGTAGTTTCTCTGGATGAACTTGGTGGAGATGTTGATAATCAATACGGTTATAATCATAACTATCAACAGTCACAAGTCATTTTTAATTATCTCACACCACAAAGTCAACGTTTAAACGGACAGATAACAGCTAGTGGCCTAAAACCATTCACTACCTATCAAGTAAAATTTGAAGGTCGGCCGACTTGCCAATACGGACCCAGCGGCAATGATCAAGCTAATGAAAATATTGGCTACCTCGGTCGCTGGACCTGTGTCAGCGCCAACTGTGCTAGCCAATCAGCAAGTGCTCGCAATCGTACAGACGTTCAATATGAAGCTAATAAATTGTTACCGGATACTGATCCAAATAAGGAATGCTTGGTTGGTTATTTGGTCTGGGATTATTTTACTGCTGATAGCACTGGTTCGGCCGCAAAAAACATTATTAGTGCTAATAGCTACCATGTTCTGTGGTCAAATGGCGGTTTGTGCAATACTGCTGTTAATAATTATTTAGAATATCTGGATCCAGCGCATCCGACTGTCTTGTTCTCCGCTGTAGATAAAGTTGGCGGTCAGCTGGAACGAGGCACCTGTAACGGACTAATTCTAGATACTGGCAATTATGATTTGACTATGGTCTTAACAGAAGAATCATTTCATCAAGGTAATTGGGCCTCGGTGTTGAAAAAAAATATCAATTTTACCATTGAATAATTATGTTGCGAAAGAAAAAAAATGGCAAAATAAAAACACTTTTAAAATGTCTTGAGTTAAGCTTGGTGCTGATATTGTTTTTTTTAGCTGTGCTGTTATTAGTCACTGTCCTCCCTTTTAAGACCGGTTATAAAGCGCTAACTGTTCAATCTGGTTCAATGACGCCGACCTTGCCGACTGGGAGTTTAATAGTCATTGCCACCCAGCCGAGTTATCAGATTGGCGATGTTATCACTTACAATAATCAGCTTGAAGGAAATGAACTGACTACACACCGCATTTATCAAATTAAAAAAACTAATCAGCAATCATTTTATCTAACCAAGGGCGATGCTAATAATGGACCTGATGCTAAGGGTGTTCTGCCTGAACAAATTATAGGTAAAGTGGTCTTTCATGTGCCTGGACTGGGTTATTTAATTAACATTGCCAAAACGCCACCAGTATTTTTAACGCTGGTTTTTGTCCCTGCCGGCCTGATTATTGCCAGTGAAATCAAAAAAATAAAAAAAGAGGTAAAAAAAATTAGGGCCAGAAAAAAAAGACTGGCTAAAAGCTTATGATTTGCATGTACTTAAATCTCACAAAAAATATCAAATTGCTATTAACAATGCTGTGGTCTTTTGGTACGTTAATTTTTGTGCTTGCACTGGTGTGGCCGATAAGTTACGGCTTTTTTCATGACCGTGAAGAAACCACTCAATTTTCTTATGAAAACGGAACCTTAGTTTTTGATCACAGCCTAAATGAATTTTCACCTCTCTTAACGCCAGATATTGATGCAACTGGTCAGCTGATAATTAAAAATATTGGTTCTCTTCCATTTAAGTACAGCATAAACTTTTTAAACGCCACTAGTACTGGCCAATTATGCGCAGCACTTAATGTCGCTCTTTTTCAAGACAACCAAATGATTTATGCCGGTCAAATTGCGGATTTGTCAATTACTCCACTGACGCTAGATGCTACCGCTAATAAGGTTTTTGATTGGCAAGTACAATTATCTGACACTGACCCGATTTTACAGAACCAAACATGCGAATTCTCGTTGATAGTGAAGGCTTGGCAGGAAACGCAAGCCAGCTACGGTGCTAATATGTTTTCAGACGAAAAGATATTAATGAGTCAAGTCATCAGTGGCTCGTGGCAGCCCAATATTGTCTTGAATGAGGTCTTGCCAAACCCAGAGGGAGATGATAATCAGGATGGTTTGCTTGGTGAATGGGTGGAACTCTACAACAATGACGACTCTGATTATGATTTAACTGACTGGTATGTTCTTGACAGTGCCGGCAATAAAAAAATTATTAGCGACACAACAACTTTAAATAATCAGACGGTAATCGGTGCTAAAGGAGGCGGCAATGAATGGTTGGTGCTTTTCATGAATGCTGCTATTCTCAACAACTCCGGTGATTTAGTCTACCTTTTTGATAACCATAACAATTTGATTGACAGCTTATTTTTTGGCAACAGTAGTACTGACAGTGATGATATTTCAGACAACACACCCGGGATCACCAATGGCGACGGTCCGGAGGAACCAGGCAATGAAGGCAAGTCGTTCGCTCGAATACCAGATGGGGTCGGTCCTTGGATTGATCCAGTGCCTACACCAGGCGGTCCTAATCTTATGGCACTAGAAAATAACGATCAAACTGAGACAGCACTTTCAGAAATTCCTAATGAAGCACTACCATTACTGTCGACAACTGCGATTGAACAGGATTTTTGTCCTGCTACTGAAGTGGGAGAGATTTTACCATAAAATTTTTAACTTTTAAGCTATGAAGAAAAAAACAAAAAAAAATTCCATATTAATCTTAATTATTGGGGTTGTCTTTTTACTGCAGCCAATTGTTTCTTCGGCCAGTGAAAATCCAGAGAATAAAAACTTACTTGTTGTTTTTGAAAAAGAGCCTTTATTTAGTGAGTCAAATTTTCTGCCTAGCGAAACTATTAGTCGCCACATATCAGTGACTAATCTGACAGCCGGCACAAAAAAAATCGCCATTCGAGCAAATAATGTCACGGATCACAATAACTTTGGCAGCCAATTGCGCTTAGACATTAAAGACGGAGAAACACTTATATACCAAGCAACTTTAAGCGATTTTTTTCAAAATTCAGGAATTGAATTATCCAGTCTCGATACAAATCAAAGCAAAAATTATTCTTTATCAATAAATTTTTTAGCTAATTCAAAAAATATTTTCCAAGGAGCAACTCTTAATTTCGATATTGACATCGGCTGGCAGGAAACCAGTTCTGGTGGCTCAGGCTCATTTAGTGAATCAATTAGCCCTGAACACAAGGATTTATTTACCTGGACCGGCCCTGGGTATACTTACGATAAATTGGTGATCTTTAATGAAGTGGTGGAATCATACGGCCACTTAACAAAAACAGCGGTCATTACCTGGTATACCAGCACACCAGCCACCTCTAGAGTTATATATGACACTATTTCCCATCCTGATATTAGTCAAACCTCACCGCCAAATTATGGCTATGCCTTCTCAACCAATGAAAACTCAAATAAAGTAACTTTTCACAAAGTGGTTGTTTATGGTCTTCAGACTGAAACAAAATATTTTTTCCGTTCTGTTTCTCACGCTTCGCCAGAAGAAGTTGGCCAGGAGTTCAGTTTTTTTACCACCGTTACATCAACAGATAAACTTTCCACAAAAAAAACACCCCTAACTAATTCTTCTGGCTTCAATGCCAAAATAAAAAATATTATTAAAGAGCCGGTCGATTATTTAAATCAACTTGGTCAAAAAATTGCCGGCACAACAACTTACAACCAAGGCAATACAAATTCTAAAGAAAAATCTGAGGATAACCGCTTTGTATGGCGTTGGTGGTTAATTATAATCTTAATTATAATGTTGGTTGTAATTGTTATTAGATTAGCGAGACTAAAAAGAGAGAAATAAAGCAAAACTTATGTAAATTAAAAAAGAACATTGTCGGTTCTTTTTTGTTAGCACAAAATAGGACAAGAATATCCTTATTTATAAAATGCTGGCCTAAATTTTATTTATCACGGCAACCGCAGGTGCATTCATCAGCGCACTCACAACAATGATGACACAGATTGGGCTGGCAACTGCAACGAGTCTCATCTGATAAAGGCATGCCGCAATTAGTGCATTTATCCATATTTTTAACTTATTAATGCTAACTTAATTATAGCAAATATCCGGAAAGCTGCAATATAAATATTACCCCAAGGGGGGTAATATTTATATTATTCAGTCTCAAGGCGATTAATTATTCATCGAACAACCTTGTCCGCAACCACAACTGCCCTTAGCACAAGAACCACCGCAAGCAGCTTTGGCGCCGCAACCACAAGTCGTAGTGGTTTCAGAATTATTTGTAGCAGCCTTGACCACTGCTGGGCTTAACTGACTATTACCTTGAAAAACACCACTTAAACCAATGATACCGATCAAGGCAATAACAGCAACAAATAAACCTCCCATAAACCAAATTTTGTTCATACTTTTTATTTTTAGTTAATTATTACGCCGTGTTAACCCGACCTACATACTAATACGCACAATAAGAATTTTTTCTTTCACTGATGGCAACTACCCTCTTTTCCTTTTAAACAGGCATCGCAACCGCACCATAAACGGATATCGTCAGCAAGAAATTCGTGGTCACTTTTACTTAAAAGCTGGCCAAGAATTTTGATCTTGCTGCCAACTTTAACTACTTGGGAATTAATTTCCAAACCATTAGCTAATTTAATCACCCACTCCTGATTGTTCCAATCTTTAATAGTGAGAATTTTTTGATCAACAGCAGTAACACTGCCGGCCAACAATCCGCTTTCAGGTTTGTTCCAGACTTGATAGTTGTTGTTTATTTGCCGATAATATGGCAAATAATCACTAATTATCTCTTCAACCCTTCTTCCTAAGTCCAGTTGATAGACCAAAAAACCGATTAACGCCACGAGTAAAACGACGCCTAATAAAACCGAAGTAAAACGATAGCGGTAGCTATGTCTAGTTTTTCTGTAATTAGCGTAAGCAATAATTAAAAAAATAATTAAAACAATCAACCAAAAATAAGGCAAAACCATTAGAATAAAAACCAGATGATTAGCTGCTATTTTTTCATGAATATCCCAATCTTGATTAACTAAACTAAACATGACGACTGCTGCTGTTAGCGCTCCTAAAAGAAAAAAGGCGGCAATAACAAACCAAAGAAAAAATCTCTTAAGTTTAAATTTATTTTTACTAATTGGTCTAATATTTTCTTTTTTTATTTTTTCTAAAACTGAATCAGTAAGCTGGGTCATATTTTTTTGTGATAACTAATATATTGCTCTTTAAATTTCCTCTTAGCTCGGTTGATTAAGGTACCAATAGTGCCCATGGGTTTTTGTAGAATATCTGAGATATCCCGATAATCATAATCTTCCAAAAATTTTAAGATTAAAACATCTCGGTATTTTTTATCCAAACCAACCAAAATGGCATTTACTTCATCTCGATCAAAATTTTGATTAATTTCTTTTTCCAAGTCAATCTGTCCTGATACCCGCGACCATTCATCGTCAGATAAAATTATCTGTGGCCGAACGCTTTTTTTTCTTAATTCATCAATGGTCTCATTGTGAGTAATCCGATAAATCCAGGAGGAAAACTTCAAATCATTATCAAAATCATTTAAGTTGTAATAAATTTTAATAAAAACATTCTGTAAAATATCTGCGGCTTCTTCTTGATCAAAACCTGAGAGACGACGAATATATGCTAAAAGTTTGCCCTCGTAACGTTTCATCAAACAACCGAAATAAGCACTTTCCTGCAAAGCAAGCGTGACCAATTCGGCATCGGTTTTTTCCTGGCAATTATTAATTTTAGCCATAATATTAATACGAATACCGCGTGCATTATCTTTCACTCAACAATCTTTTTAAAATAACATCTTTTTCTTGATCATTAGCAAAACGCGGCTGACTATAATCTTCAATGATAATCGGCTGATATTCAATATCTTTTATGCCTTGTCTGTTAAATGATATTTTGGTAATTACTCCCTGCCTGGTCTCAGTAGACCACATCTGGTCAAAAACAAAATTACCTAAACTGTATAAGATATAACCTTCTTTATATCTCTCTACCGGTTCCACCACATGCGGATGATGACCAATAACCAAAACTGCACCAGCGTCAATAGCTTGACGAGCAAACTCCTGCTGGCGTTTGTTCTCCTGTGGAGCATATTCCGTGCCAGCGTGCATGGAAACTATCACAAAATCTGCTTGTGTCTTGGCAGTCTTAACTTCCGCTGGCATTTTTTCAAAATCAAGCTCAGCTGTGCCAGCTCTGTTCTCACCGGCAAAATAACTCCTGGGTACAACATCGTTATCATTGTAAGCTAAAAAAGCAAACTTCAAACCCTTGGCTTCAATAATTTTAAAAGCGCGCGCTTCAATGATATTGTTACCGGCGCCAATATAATCAATCTTTGCTTCAGATAGATATTTATAAGTTTCTTTTAAACCCTGCTCACCAAAGTTCGGTGTGTGATTGTTGGCCAGTGCTAAAACATCAAAACCGGCAAAAACCAAACCTTCAACAGCTTTAGGATCAGTCCGAAAAACCATCTCCCCGGTTTTAATGACCCGACCGGGCATAATCGCCGTTTCTAAATTGCCAAAAGTGATATCAGCTGATTTTAAAAAATCAGCGGTTTTTAAAAATGGATAGTGCCAATCTTGGTATTTGATCATCTTAGCCTCGACATTACGTGAGAGCATAATATCGCCGACAGCGATCAAAGTCACCTTTGTTTCTGGAACTGTTTCTTTTATTGTCGGGAAATTCTGCTGATTGATCAGCCCGTCCGTCTGACCAAAAAAATTAATGTTCGACCAAAAGAATTCCGGCTCAAACACGACTTTCTGGCCAACTATAATAATCAAAATAAAAACCAATAAAACTAAACTGGCAAAATATACATATTTAAGATAAGAGAGGTATTTTTTCATCAACCTTATTATAACAGATTAATAGTTTAAAAAAAGCTAATAAAAAACCGTCATTATCACGTTGAATAAAGGATAAAGACGGTTTAAATATTATGCAAAGAGAAAGCCAATTAAAATTAAAACGTAAATCACTACCAGAGACACCCCCTCGTTGATATTCCACTTGTTGTCTCTTAGCACAACAAAAGCAGAAACCAAAGACAGGATGAGCAAACTCAACGGCACCGCTTCAAACTGCAAGGTAACCGCGTGACCTGTTATAATCCCAAAAAGAACAGCAGCTGGTGCCACCACCATGCCAACTTGAGTGGCTGAACCGACAGCAATTGACAGTGATAAATCTGTCATTTTTTTGTAAGCCGCTGTAATGGCCACGAAATGCTCCGCAATATTACCAAGTAAGGGCAGCATAATGAAGCCAATGAAACGTTGAGATATGTTTAATGATTCAGCCACGTTTTCTACCTCACCGACCAATATTTCTGACTCAACAAAAGCACCAAGCGCACACGTCACCAGAATGATCATCGACTTCTTTTTGCTCCAGCGCTGCTTGATATCTGTGGCTTGTTCCTTGATAATCTCAAAGCGTTTGTCTTTTAGCTCAAGTCTATAGAAATATAAATAGACCAGCACTAAAATAATCGCTAACAGATTGCTATAATCTTGATGGGCTTCGCCAGTGTGTAGCCTGTCAAAAATTGTTGGCATAAAGATCGCGGCCGCGACCAGTAAAAACTGGTTAATAAAAAGCGTACCAACGTCTTCATTGAAGTGCAAAGTGCCATGTTTACGACAGCCAATGTAAATGGAGGTGCCGAAAACCAGCAACAGGTTGCCGACAATTGAGCCGACAATACCAGCCTGCACTAATTCAATCAATCCCTGGCGCACAGCGGCAAA
>CAYSSY010000012.1:0-29132 GCA_964434055.1 uncultured Gammaproteobacteria bacterium
GTCAATTGGGCTTCATCAGCGGGATAATGACAAACTTATAGAGACACTAAAGACTTTAAGAGATTTAAAAAACACTGTCATTGTTGTGGAGCACGATGAGGCTACAATCATGGAGGCGGATGAAGTGATTGATATTGGTCCGGGAGCTGGCAAGCACGGTGGGGAAGTGGTGGCTCAAGGCACGCCCAAAGATATTATGAAAGTCAAACGTTCACTCACCGGGCAGTATTTATCAGGCAAGATGATTATTGAACCACCTAAAAAGTATCGCAAAGGCAATGGCAAATTTTTAGTAATCAAGGGTGCGGAAGAATTTAATCTCAAAAAAATAGATGTGAAAATACCTTTAGGAAAATTTGTTTGCATTACTGGTGTTTCCGGCTCTGGTAAATCGACTCTCATGACTGACATTTTAGCGAAAGCTCTGGCACAGCATTTTTATGATGCCAAGGATCTGCCAGGCAAGCACGAAAAAATTGTCGGTTTGGATAATGTGGACAAAGTAATTACTATTGATCAGTCGCCGATTGGCCGGACACCGCGTTCTAACCCCGCAACTTATACCGGGGTGTTTACGCCGATCAGAGAACTTTTTACGTTGACGCCTGAAGCCCGCATCAAAGGTTATCAGGCAGGCCGTTTTTCTTTTAATGTTAAAGGTGGACGTTGTGAAGCCTGTGAAGGTGATGGTTATATTCGAATTGAAATGAATTTTTTGCCTGACGTTTATGTCGAGTGTGAAGAATGTCATGGTCGGCGTTTTAATCGCGAAGTATTAGATATCCACTGGAAAGGTAAAAATATTGCTGATGTTTTGGAAATGACTGTTGAAGAGGCAATGAATTTTTTTGCCAGTATCCCGGCGATTCATATTAAATTAAAAACATTGTTTGAAGTTGGTTTGGGCTATGTCAAGCTCGGACAGAGTGCGACGACTTTATCCGGCGGTGAGGCCCAGCGAGTTAAACTGGCAACTGAACTTTCGCGGCGGGCAACAGGTAAAACTCTTTATATTCTTGATGAGCCGACAACTGGCCTGCATTTCGAAGATGTTAAGAGATTGTTGAATATTCTTCATAAACTAGTAGATAAAGGCAATACAATTTTAATTATTGAACACAATTTGGATGTTATTAAATCAGTGGACTGGGTAATAGACTTGGGACCAGAAGGCGGAGACAAGGGTGGATATTTGGTGGCTGAAGGAACGCCTTTAGAGGTTGCTAAAGTTAAGAATTCATACACTGGGCAGTTTTTAAAGAAAGCGCTGGAAGGTAAGCATTAAGTCAGCCCAAGGCTGATCCCTGTCTGCCGACAGGCAGGCGCCTCGGGCGGAAAGTAAGAAGTAAGGGATTGTGAAGGAAGTTCCCCCTACGGTGGATCTCAAGCAAGGAAACAGGTAGCAAGTAGCAGATAATTAATAACAGGTAGCTGGCAAATTAAACATTGAAATACCATTCTTTAAAAGAGTGGTATTTTATTTGAAGAAAAAGGCTAAAAAAGGTAGAATAAATATATATAAATCAAAAGTTCAAATGTCAAATATCAAACCAAAAATTTTAATTTTTTCTCTAACATATTTACCCTATGTTGGTGGCGCTGAAGTGGCGGTTAAAGAAATTACGGCCAGGCTTAAAGATGATTTTTCCTTTGATTTAATTACGGCACGTCTAGATAAAAAATTAGACAGTTTTGAGACAATTGGTTCGGTTAATATCTATCGCGTGGGTAGGGGGAGTATTTTTGATAAATATTTATATCCCCAGCTGGCTTTGAAGAAAGCACAAGAACTAGCTCGAGATAATTATTATCTAGTTAATTGGGGTGTTTTGGAATTCTGGGGCGGTTGGGCAGCTTTGAAGTTTAAGGAGAAATTTCCAAAAATAAAGTATCTTTTAACTATGCAAAGCGGAGACAGTGAAGCATTTGTTAAACTGAGGACATGGTTTTGGTGGTGGCGCTACAAACAAATTTTTTTAAAGGCTAATTATATCCAGGCGATCAGTCAATGGCTGACTAATCGTGCTGTTGGCTATGGCTATAAAGGACAAATTGAAGTAGTGCCAAATGGAGTCGACACAACAGTTAACAAAAATCAGTTGACAGTTAACAATTTAAAAAATAAATTAAATATTACCGATGAAAAAATTATTTTGAGCGTTTCGCGGTTGGTAGAAAAGAATGGGGTGGAAGATTTAATTAGAGGGTTTCAAGTCGCAGTTAACAAATATCAATTAACAAATATCAAGCTGCTTATTGTCGGAGACGGAAAATTAAAAGATAAACTTGTCCGTCTAGCCGCTCGGCTGGGTTTAGCTGAGAAAATTATTTTTGTTGGCCATGTCAAACCAGAGGAGGTGGGTGCTTACTATCAAATTGCTGATGTTTTTGTGAGGCCGTCATTATCTGAAGGACTGGGCAATGTATTTTTAGAAGCCATGGCCAGTAATGTTCCGGTAATTGCCACGCCAGTTGGTGGTATACCAGATTTTTTGCAGGATGGTGAAACTGGGTGGTTCTGCCAAGCGAGTAATCCTGAATCAATTGCGGAAAAAATCTCTTATATATTAGATAAAAAAAATAATGTTAAAATTCAAAGAGTAGTTGCCAACGCGAGACAGATGATAACTGAGAGATATAGTTGGGCGATGGTAGCTGGGAAGATGAAGATAATATTTGAAAAAATACAAAATCTAAATGTCAAATCAATACCAAATGACTAATTTTTAAGTTTTTTTATTTAAGTTTTTGATTTGGCATTTGGGCTTTGACATTTGGATTTATGAATAAGTTTATAAATTTAAAAAAAGAAAAAGTCATTTTAGTCGGCATCGTACTACTGGCCGCTTTTTTGATTTTTTTTAGATTAACGCGCGCTGACCTGCAGGGCGATGATAGTCATTTTTCTTTCCGATCTATTGGTTATATAGACTATATGTCTTCACAATTGCAGACGACGGCGTTGCAATGGTTAGGTGGTGACCAGCCGCTGTGGACAAAATTTTCTTTTCATGATCATCCGCCGCTGGTGTTTTTAGTACAACATTTATTTTTTAAAATTTTTGGTATTAGTGATTTTGTTGCCAAGCTGCCTTTTGCTTTGGCTGGTCTGGCTTTAATTTTGGTCGTTTATTTAATCAACCGGGAATTATTTGATATTCCAGCAGGTTTGACGGCGGCTTTCATATTGGCCATCAGTGGTTATCATGTTTGGATTTCTAGAATTGGTTGTTTAGAAGATTTTACGATTCTTTTTATGGCTTTAAGTTTATTTTTTTTACTAAAAAGCCGGAGAAGAGAAGAATATTTTTTGCTAGCCGGATTTTTTTTAGGACTGGGCATGCTTAGTAAATATACGACTTTAATTTTGGTGCCGGTTTTTATTATTTATAGTTTTTTGTACTATAAAGAAGTTTTTAAAAATAAATATTTTTGGTTTTCTTTCTTGGTTGCAATAATAATTTTTTTACCGGTTATATTTTATAATCTTGAAGTTTATCGGACTCGAGGACATTTCGATGTACAATTTTCGGAAATTTTTGGACAAAAAACAACCGACTGGACAATTTTTATTAAGCGTCATCTTTTTAGCGGGCGCAATTATATTGATCAATTTTTTAATATCTTTAAAAATATTATTAGCTTTGTTTCGTGGCCGATATTTGTATTTTTTTTAGGATCGTTAGGATATATGGTTTGGGAAGCAGTTAAGAAAAACAACGAGCGTGTTACTAAAAGCTGCTTGATTCTGTTGTCTTTATTTTTTTTCAGTAGTGTGTTTTTTTCTTTGACTAACCAAGGAGCGCACTATTTATCACCTTTTAATTTTATGATGGCATTGGTGATGGGTCGAAGTCTAAGCGTAATTGGTCAACGGACTGTGACTAGTGGTAATATTTATTGGCGAAGTTTTTTTGGAGGTTTAATAGCTTTGATAGTTTTATTCAGCCTAATTTATAATTTCAACACCAACCACCGTTTAGAAAGATTGTCTGGTACATTTTGGACATCTGGGATTAGGTTAGAAAGTTTTGGTTTTCAGGATTTGGAAATTTTTTTAAAGAATGAATTTAGTGAAAAGCGGGTTAAGGATTTTGCCATGAGTTATCCTTCGATTAAACGTTTTCCTAAATATCAGCAGGCCGGCGACAATCGAGAATTTGTCAGGTCAATTTATCTTTATGATAATAATACTAAATGGTTTCCGCGATTGTGGTATTTAGAGCGTTGGGCCTTTTATAGATACTTGCCAATATTTTCTATTGAGCAAATTAAAAGTATTCATGAACAGCTTTTAGTATCTAATTATCAATATGATTATTTATATTTTATAAAAGGTAATCAGCCGTACCAATTAGATAATCCCGAGTATTTAAATAAATGTCCCGAAATTTTGGCTGATATTTTGGAAACGAGAACTGACGTTGAAGTTATGGAAATAAAAAATAAAAAACAAGAGGTTGTTTTTAAAGTTTATCGTTTTAAAGATTTAGATTTACTAGGTTCGTGTGACAAACTAACAAAATAATTTTTATTATGGGATATAAGTTATTTAATTTAATCGGTCAGATTATCTGGCAAAGGACTATCTTGCGCTATAAGCGTTTTTTTTGGTATTGTGTCGGAGGCGGATTAGCTTTTGTGACTGATGCCAGTTTGCTCTTTATTTTTACGGAATACGGACATATTTGGTATTTATTTTCTGCTGTTTTTTCTTTTATTATTGCGGCAATTGTCAATTATCTTTTTCAAAGATTGGTTACTTTTAAAGATAAAAAACAGAATTTCAGGAAACAATTTTTATCCTTTGTGATAATCGCGGTCGTGGGCATTCTTTTGAATACCATTTTGCTTTATGTACAGGTTGAATTTTTTGGTTTATGGTATATGTTGGCAAAAGCTATTGCCGCGATCATTGTCTTATTATGGAATTTTGCCATGAATAAGTATGTAACTTTTAAATAACTAACAACTGACAACAAACAACAATCGACAATTGATAGTTATTTGTAGTAAGTCGACTATGAAGAAAATTTTTATTGCTGCAGAAATTTTTCCTCCAGCCTTAGGCGGTCCGGCCACCTATGCCGTGGAATTAGTTAATGCGCTTAGCCAGCGTGGTTTTCAGGTACGGATTTTATGTTATGGTTGGCCAGACAAAAGTGTTTTGAATCAAAGTGTTAAAATCAATTGGGTTTCAAACAGATGGCCTTTAGCTGTTAAATATTGTCTGTATTTTAAAAAATTATTTTGGTATTCACTTGGCTATCAAACAATTTATGCTATGGGGCCAGTGGCTTCAGGCTTACCAGCGCGTTTTGTAAAGATGTTTACTGGTCAAAGACTGGTAGTGAAAGTTGTAGGTGATTATGCCTGGGAGCAGGCTTTTGGCATGGGTCAAACACAATTATTGCTTGATGATTTTCAAACTGAAAAGCACCAAGGTAAGATTAGTTTATTGAAGAAAATTGAAAGTTCTGTTTGTCGCAGTGCTGATGCGGTTATCACTCCCAGTGAATATCTTAAAAAAATTGTCACTGGTTGGGGTGTTGAGGTGGGTAAGACTCAAGTCATTTATAACACTGAGTCAACTGGAGTTGTTGTAGACAAGCAGCGTGACAATGATTTGATTGTTTCAGTGGGGAGACTTGTGCCTTGGAAAGGTTTTGAAGTTTTGATTAAACTTATGCCCGAGCTTTTGCAAATAAATAATAATTTTAAACTGTTAATTTACGGTGGCGGGCCGGAAAAAGATAATTTGCTTAGACTGATTAATCAACTAAAAATATCGGAGAGGGTTGAGATAAAAAACGCTAGTCATGATGAAGTGTTGCAGTCTTTGCGGGTGGCTGGCTTATTTGTGCTAAATACTGGTTATGAAGGTCTATCGCATGTCATCTTAGAAGCTTTTGCCGGCGGAGTACCGGTAATTACCACCAACGTGGGTGGTAATCCAGAATTGGTGAAAAATAATGAGAATGGTTTATTAGTTGATTATAATAATTCGTCTGAGCTTAAGTTAGCAATTCTAAAACTTTATAACAATCGAAAGTTAAGGGAAGATCTGGTTAATAATGCCAGACAAGTGCTGAAGAAATTTAATACTCAAGAAATGATTAATAACACCGTTAAGGTACTTATATGAAAGTTTTAATGTTATCTCTTGACAGAACTCTGTTGCAGACAGGGGAATATCAAGGTGACACCGTTGAACGCCATCGGCTTTATGGTGAGCGTGTCGAGCAACTTGATGTTGTTGTCTTTTGTCGTGGGCGTCAAGAAATAAATCACATCAGTTCTCGGGTTACTGTTTGGCCGACCAATTCTTCCTGGCCGCTCACTTATTTTTATCAGGCTTATCGGTTAGGCAAGGAATTACACCAAAAAAATCGTTATGATCTTATAGTTTGCCAGGATTTTACGGCGCTCGCTGGATACTTTTTAAAAAAGTCAATCGCCAGGCCACTGCTTATTAATTTTCATGGAGATTATTTAGAAAACCAAGCTTGGCTTAAAGAAAGCCCGGTTAATTATTTATGGTTATGGCTTTTTAAATATTTGGCAGTCAAAGCTGATGGTTTACGCGTGACCAGTCAGGGTTTAAAAAGTAAGTTTGAGCGTTTAAAGATTGAATCTGAAAAAATTAGAGTGATTAATACGCCGGTCAATACAAAATTTTTTAGCACCTCAGACCACGTTAAACTGAACGCTTTAAAAAATAAATATCACAGTCAAAAAATAATTCTTTTTGTCGGTCGCTTAGTCAAGCTGAAAAATATTCCATTATTGTTTAAGGTCTTAAAGGAATTAAAATTAAGTTTCCCAGTTAAATTGTTAATTATTGGCCGGGGCGAGGAAGAGGAAAATTTGAAGAAGCTTGTCAGTCAGTTTGCTTTGGAAAAAGAAGTGGAATTTCTAGGTGTACAGCCAATGACTGAACTTGTAAATTATTATTTTTTAGCAGATGTGCTTGTCATGCCGTCACAACATGAGAGTTTTGGTAAAGTTTTGGTGGAAGCGGGTCTGGCTGCTAAACCGGTGATTGTTACGCCGACTACTGGTTCAGCTGATATTGTTAAAGATAGAGAAACTGGTTTTATTATAGATTTTAATGATGAACAATCATTGCTGGGGAAATGCCAGTTATTGTTTGCTGATGAAAAATTGGCTGTAAAAATGGGGCAAGCAGCTCAAACTTATCTTCAAGATAAATTTGATCAGCAAAAAACTATTGACATGATTATTAATTTCTGGCAAACTTTGGTAGATAATTCCAAGCAATAGATTTTTTTATAAACTGGAGGTGCATAGCCTTGAAAAAATTTACTCCGGAATTTCAGAAAAAACTTTTTCTAAAATTGGGTTATGATCCAGAAAATTATGACCCGGAAAGCGAGGTTGAAAATCAAAAAGTTTTTCAGGTGGCAGTTAATGCTTTGATCAACGGCGTTGACGCACAAGGTGAAGGACTTACTGCTGACGAGATGGAGTGTTTGTCAACCATCACCGGTCGAAATTAACACAAAAAACCCTCATTATAGGTGAGGTTTTTTTATTGGTTAAATTATTTTATTTAGCAAAAGCCAAGATGAAAAAGGTGATGATAGCCAAAGTGATGCCGATATATTCTTTAGCTGTTAAAACTTCTTTGAGAATTAAAAAGCCCAGAATATTTGAGAAAACTATGGAAACGACAGCAAACAAGGCCATAGTCTTGCCCAACTTAAAGTTGGCAAATGCATAAAGCTGGCCGAAGATAGCCAGAAGTTTTAGGAAAATATAAGAAAAAAACCATAAAGACAGAAAACTGGAAAATCTGAAACCGACTCTAATTATGTAATAACGGCCTATCAAGTCGCTGAATGAAAAGAGCAATTGAGCAATTATTAAAATTAATATTGGTTTCATATCAGCTTCTAATAGTAAGTTTAGTACGCATGAATTTTATGTTTAATGATTTTTGAGCGATTAACATCTCATTTTTAGTGCAGGCGTATAAAATTTTTATTTCAGTATCATTTTTGTTAAGATCTACACTGGCTAAAATACCACGAACTTGTTTTTTTCGACTGCTGCCAACAAAAATATCAATCCCGCTATTATCTACTGCAGTCGTATTTTTTAAATACCCATAATCCAAAGGATAAATAAAATTAGGATAGCGCGGGTGAGCAGTACCTTTGGGTCGGTCAATAATTATTTTATGCTTTTTAACAAGTTTGTCTAAAAAATACCAGAAATTCATTTTTTTAAATTTTTAAACATCGGACCATGGCCAGGAATAATATAATTAGCAATTTTTAAAGCCAGTCGGCGACTATTAATTAATTTTTTTTTGTTATCAGCGAAAGAGTCTTTTTTATTAATCAAACTTTTATAGTCAGTTTTTTGTTTTTCATTTTCCCACCACCACCAGAGATCACCAGCAACTAAAATTTTTCCTAAGTCTGTTTCTACCAACAGAGAGGCATGATCGGGTGTATGACCCGGAGTTTTAATAATTTTTATTTCCTGACCAAAATAATCTAAAGGAATATCTTTAATAACATTTTTTTTATTATAATGTTTACTAGTGATGACAGCAGCATTTAAAAAAATACCCATTGCAAGTGAGTGGTCAACGTGTTTGTGGGAGAGAAAGACATGAGTTATATCAGTTAGTTTTAGGTGGTGTTTTTTTAGAGCCCTAGTAATTTTTCGCTGATCGGCACCGGGATCAAATATTATTTTTTGTTGGCCGTTAATGATCAAGGTAGTGGTGCAAAGAACGTGTTCGGTGCGTGCACTTTCCCGTGCGTAACCCGGAATTAAAATTTTAACTTGAGCCATAAAGTTTTTCGATACATTTATTATTTAATTTAATTTTATCAAATTATTTGGAATAATTAAAGTTAATGTCGGCATATCTCAAGTTACGAAGTTTATTGCAGTAAGGCTTGACTTTTTATTAACTTATTAGTAATTTTGTCTTAGTTCTTTTTATTAAGCTTTTTATAAACAACACAGGTCGAAGAGGAGAAAAACCATGTCAAAAAAAGAGATTAATAAAGCCAGATTGGCGGAGGTTAGACGCTTTGTTATTAAAGTCACCGCCGAGCAATTAGGAGTAATAATTGATCAAGTTACTGACAAGACTGTCATCCCAGATGTTATTGGTTTAAGCGGCAGACTGGCGATGATATTAGGAGAAGGTTTTCAGACGGACAAGTTGCAGAAGTGCACGGTTGGAGACGTTGTTAAAGGCATTATATAGCCACACTATGTTTTTTGTGGCTTTTTTTATTTGTTTTAATCGATTTTTTTTATTATAATTAATCCATATGAATTTATTAGTTTTTACTAGAAAAGTTGATACTAAAGACGAACGGGCGGGCTTCTTTTTTGATTGGCTTTTGGAGTTTTCCAAGTATTGTCAGCACTTAATTATTATTTGTCAGGAGAAAGGAGAAACTAGGGGCCTGCCTGATAATATTGAAGTTTATTCTCTCGGTAAAGATCTAGGTTATTCAAAGTTTAAACAGTTACTTAGGTTTGAGATGTTTGTTGTCCGTCGTTTGTCGTCAGTTGACGGTGTCTTTACCCATATGATGCCGATTTATGCTTTACTCGTCGGTCCATGGTGCAAGTTGTATCATAAAAAATTAATTCATTGGTATACGCACAAATCAGTTGATTGGCGCTTAAGACTTGCTGGTTTGTTTGTTAATGAATTTGTGACGGCGTCGAGAGCAAGCTTTCGCTTACAAACTAAAAAGTCAGTTAAAGTTTTAGGACACGGAATAGATATTAAAAAATTTACCATTCAGTCCTCCAATTCGACGGGCAGGCAAGCTCAGGGCGAACGCAGACAAATTAACATTAATGAAAGATTTAATATTTTAACAGTGGGGAGGATTAGTCCGGTAAAAAATATTGATCTCTTGATTAAAGCAATTGAGAAAATTCAACTTGATGAGCCAGAGCTACGCCATAAAGTTTCAGTTCAAATTGTTGGTGGTCCGGGGTTGTTAAGTCAAGCCAGTTACTTAAAAGATTTGGAAGAAGAAGTAAAAAACAAGAATCTCGGAGAAATGGTGCGTTTTTTTGGTCCAGAGCCACCCGAGGCAGTCATTGATCATTATCGAGAATGTGATTTGTTTGTTAACTTGTCGGAAACTGGTTCAGTTGATAAAGCGGTTTTAGAAGCCATGGCTTGCGGCCGGTTGGTTTTGTCATCTAATGAAGCGTTTCAAGAAATTTTACCTGCAGAATTTTATTTAGCCCATAAAGATTTAAGTTTATTAGTGCAAAAGATAAAAGAAATATATTTGATGCCCGATTCAGAAAAAAAGAAGTGGCAAAATAATTTACGACAGATTGTTGTTGACAATCACAATTTAGAGAAATTAATTCAAAAAATTGTTAATTTATTTTGATATTTTTTTAAGATTAGCAAGATGCAGTGCTTATTCGATAACGGCCACCTTTTTGTTAGTGTATATATCATATGCCCAAAAAATTTATTTTTTTAATTGTAGTAGTCTTTTTAGTTGGTATTTTTTTAGCTCTGCAAGGCAGTTCACTTGTTGGTTTTAATTTAAAAAAAATATTTAAATCAAGCAATGAAGTTGAACCACTAGTTTTAAGTGCAGCAACTTTTTTTAATCGTCTGACGAACGATGTTTTTTTGAAGGCTGGCACAAAACTTGTGAGCGCTACAGGTAATATCTATTATTTAGCAGAAGACCAGACAATTTCCGCAGGGCAATCAAAATTTCTTAACTTACAGAGTGCTTTAAATAATAATAGTGAAAATTTGACTCAAGATTTGGTTTTGGTAATCCCGAACCTTAATCCCGAAGAACAGGACAAAGTTTATGCTGTGGCCAATAATAAAAATCTAGTGCCTTTGAGTGAGGCGATAGGGTCATTAAACAAAGTTCAATCAGAGCCTTTAAATTTAAATATTAATTCTTCAGAATTAGATCAAGTGTTTGCTGATTTAAATTCTGATAAAGATAAGATTTTAGCAGCCGCATCTTCAACGCGTGAAACAATTAATAAAATTAATCAGTTGCGTTCCCAATATGAAACTACACGTTCGCGCTGGCAGAAATTTTCCAATTTTTTTATAGTTTTGTGGCAGCAAGTTGTTGAATTTATTAAATAAAAAAATCGTCTCATGGATAAATTTAAAATGAGAAAACTAGACAAGGTAAAACTCGAATTTTTTTATCTTAAAAAAGCTTTTTTTAATAATCGTTTAGGATTTAAATATATTAAGAATAAATTTTTTTTAGCTCCTAAAATATTGAAATATTCGATACCATTGGATAAGGAAATTAAAAATTATAATCTTTCGGTTCATATTTTATCGTGTCACAGCGATCTTGTGATGCTTTGTTGGTCTCTTTTTAGTTTTTATCAGTCTTTTTTGGTAGTTGGCCAGTTATATATTCATAGTGACGGTTCTCTGACAGAAAACGATCAGACGTTATTAAAAAGAATTTTTCCTCAAGTAATAATTATTAAACCACAAGCAGTTGAGAAGTATTTAGAAAAGCTGGATGGTTTCCCCGAGATCAGGAAATACCGTTTTGATAAAAGTCAATTTTTTTTAATGAAAAAATTAATTGATCCATATCTTGTGAGCAGTACAGAACAGCGTTTAGTGATTGACAGTGATCTTTTGTGGTTTAAGCAGCCTCAAGAAATTGAAGCAGAGATAGCTAAAAATAGTGAACATTCGTTAATGATGACTAATAACACTGAAACCCCTGTTTTTTTTAAAGACAGTTTAAAAATTAGTGATTCTTTGGCGCGCTATAATTCCGGTGTTGTTCTTTATAACTACAAAAATTTTAATTTACAAAAACTTGAAAATTACTTAGTTCGGTTTGACCCAGCTAATAAAAGAAACAACCAATTTATTGAACAAGCTGGTTATGCCACCTGTTTAGAAAATTTAAAAGCTCTTTCTAAATTACACTATAATATTGCTGATGAGTACAACCATGAGATGATTATGAAGCATTACACCAGTCCTAAAAGAGTTTTATTTTATGCTGAGGGATTGGGTATTTTAAAAAATAAAATTAAACTATGACAGTCTGTTTTTTTGGGAATTATCTTAAAGACTATGGGCGAGTGGCAGTGCTACGTCAAGCTTTTATAAAAAATAATATTAATTTAATTGAATGCCACACACGCGAGCGTGGTTTTAAAAAATATTGGTCGCTTTTCAAGCAACATGCTGGAATAAAAAAACAATATGATCTTATATTGGTAATGATGGGTGGTCAGACATTGGTCTGGTTCGCTAAAATACTATCAAAAAAGAAAATATTTTTTGATGCTTTTGCATCTTTATATGTAACTAATGTTGAAGATAGACGGAATTGTTCATCCAAAGGCTTAAAAGCAAGATATTATGCTTTTTTGGATTGGTTTTCGTGTTGGTTGGCTGACAAGGTTTTGCTTGATACTAAAGCACAAATTGATTTTTTTATAAAAAAATATGGGCTACCTCGAGAAAAATTTATTCGTGTTTTTGTCGGTGCAGACGAAAAAGTATATTTCCCAACCAACAGCCAACAACCAACAGTTAACAAAAAATTTATTATTCATTGGCATGGTTATATTGTGCCATTCTATGCAGTGGATATTATTATAAAAGCGGCAGCAATTTTGAATCAAAATAAAGATATTGAATTTCGGCTGGTGACACGCTTTAATAGTAAGTATAAAAAGATAAAGCAGTTGGTTGATGAATTGGGACTTGATAATATTAAATTTCATCCTGAATGTTCACATGAAGAGCTCGCGCGTTATATTAATGACGCTGATGTTTGTTTAGGTGTTTTTGGTAATAATTTAAAAGCTCAGCTAGTCATCCCTAATAAAATTTTTGAAGCTGTTGCTTGTGCTAAACCAGTCATTACTGCTGACCAAAAAGTTATTGAGGAATTATTTACTGAAGGAGACAATATCCTTTTGATTAAGCCCCGAGACTCAAAAGCGTTGGCTGATAAAATTTTAGATGTGAAAAAAAATGAATCAACGAGAAAAGAAGTTAGTTTAAATTGCTTGAAATTATTTAGACAAAAATTGACTGCCAAAGTAATAATTAGTCAGTTGTTATCCGAGTTTGATTAATGTTATAATGCTATAAAGTCTTATTTATATTTCAAAAACATTCATGAAAGTCGCTCTAGTCAAACCAAATTATCACGCGCATTTAATTACGCCACCCTTAGGGATTGGTTATGTTTCTTCGTTTTTAAAAAGTAAAGATGTTGATGTTTTTATTGTTGATGGTTTAAATAAAAATTTATCTGATGAGCAAATAATTGATTTGATAGGAGATCGCGAATTAGTTGGTTTAAGTGTTTTAAGTGCTTATTATCTAAGGGCTAAAGAATTATCGGAAAAATTAAAAGTTGCAGGTAAAATTGTTGTCTGGGGTGGAGTGCATCCGAGTGTAATGCCACAGCAAGTTTTAGAAGAAACCAAAGCCGATTATGTTGTTTGTGGGGAAGGCGAACTAACGATGTGGGAGCTTATTAAGGCTCTAGAGAAAAATAACATAACGGAAGGAATTCCTGGCTTATATTCACGCAGCACTCAGAAGTTTATACCGCGTGAATTTATTCAGGATCTAAATTCGCTGCCTTTTCCTGATTGGCAGGCTCTAGATCCACGGACTTATCAAAAAGCACCGCATGGAGCTTTAATTAAAAATTTTCCCGTAGCACCAATTACTTCTTCTCGAGGTTGTCCTTATGAGTGTACTTTTTGTGTTAGTCCTAAAATGTGGCGACGCACCATCAGGTTCCGTTCTCCAAAAAATGTTGTTGATGAAATTGAATATTTGGTTAAAGAATTCGGAATTAAAGAAATTCATTTTGAGGATGATAATTTTACCCTAAAGAGGGAACACGCTTTTGCAGTATGTGAGGAAATTATAAGAAGAAATATAAAAATAAGTTGGACGACACCAAATGGCATTAGAGCTGATAAAGTTGATGAAGACTTACTTAGACTAATGAAAAAAGCTGGTTGTTATTTTGTCGGCTTTGGTATTGAATCAGGTAATCAATACATAATGGACAACATTAAGAAGCATGAAAAGCTTGAAGTGGTTGAAAAAGCAATTCGGTTAGCGCATAAGGTAGGTTTGATGACTCAGGGATTTTTTATTTTTGGCTTACCAGGCGAGACAAAAAATTCAGTTGAGCAGACAGTTAAGTTTGCTAAGAGTGTGCCGCTCGACAGAGCGCAGTTTTTACTATTAGACTTAATACCTGGTTCTGAGCTTTGGGAGGAACATAAAAATGAAATTGTATATGATTATTCTAAGAAAAGTTTTCAGGATACAACTTGGGTGCCGCCCACAATTAGTGAACCAGATTTAAAAGCGGCACAACCTTATGCTTTCCGCAAATTTTTCTTCCGCCCTCGGCAGATCTGGTCGATTGTTCGTTATTTTAAACCCTCGCAGCTTAAATTCGTTTTAAGACGCATGCGTGATTTTCGGGTGATAAAATAATATACAGAATGTTATATTGTTGCACTTTAGTAAATATTACTAATAAACACTCAAATGCGACACGATATTGGAGCAATAAAAAAATGAGTCAAAGGAAAAAAATTATTATTATCGGTGCTGGGCCAGCTGGACTCGCAGCTGCCTGGGAACTTGCCAGAAAAGGCCAAGAAATTATTGTTCTCGAGAAGCAAGACCAGGTTGGTGGAATATCAAAAACCATTAATCACAATGGTTATCGTTTTGACACTGGTGGTCATCGTTTTTGGACCAAAGACAAAGAAGTCCAAGATTTTTGGCAACAAATTTTGGGTGATGAATTTTTAACACGACCGAGATTGTCGCGCATTTTTTATAAAAATAAGTTTTTTTATTATCCTCTAAAAGCATTGAATGCTTTGATAAATTTGGGAGTAGTTGAAAGTTTATGTGTTATTTTGAACTATGCCTATACTAAAATAGTTAGATTTTTAAAACCACGTGTTGCAGTCAATTATGAGCAGTGGATTAGTGATCGTTTTGGTAAAAGACTTTATCAGATTTTTTTTGAAACCTATACTCAGAAAGTTTGGGGGATTACTCCGGACAAAATTGGCGCGGAATGGGCGGCACAGCGTATCCAAAATTTATCCCTGATTAGGGCAATTATTGATGCTTTGGGATTATCTAAGAAAGGTAAGGTTAAAACATTAATTGACGAATTTCAATATCCTAAATTTGGTCCAGGTCAGATGTATGATCAGGTAGCTGAGGAAATAAAAAAGAAAGGCGGACAGATAAGAATTAAAACTGAAGTTGTTGGCGTTAATATTCTTGATAATACGATAAAGAGCATTATTATTAAAGATAAAAATGGGCAAAATGAGTTAAGTGCTGATAGTTTTATTTCGTCAATGCCATTATCAGAACTTATTCAAAACATGCTGCCCAATGCGCCGACTCCAGTGTTGATGGCGAACAAAAAACTATGGTATCGCAATTTAATCACAGTCAATTTCATAATAGATAAAAAAGATGTCATGCCCGATACATGGATTTATATTCATGACCAAAAGATTAAGGCTGGACGTCTGCAGAATTTTAAAAATTGGAGTCCTTTTATGTCGCTCGACGAAAACAAAACTAATGTCGGCTTGGAATATTTTTCTACCCGTGGCGATGAGATTGATAATCTGAGTGATAATGATTTGATTAAATTAGGCAAGGAAGATTGGGCTAAGTTGGGTTTGGGTAATAAGGATAATATTGAGGATGCGTTTGTTGTCCGAGTTTATGATGCTTATCCGGTTTACCAGATTGGATACTATGAAGCGTTAAATGAAGTTGTTAATTATGTTAAACAGTTTGACAATTTGCAGATTATCGGTCGCGGCGGTATGTATCGTTACAATAATATGGACCATTCTATTTTAACTGGTCTTTATGCGGCGCGTAATATTCTTGGCGGTAATTATGATATTTTCAAAGTTAATGCTGATGAAAGCTATTTGGAATATAAGGACGATCGATGACAAATATAAAATTCCAATGTCAAACGTCAAATAAAATCCAAATGACAAAAAGTTCAAAAATTTAGGTTTAAGTCATTGATTTGACATTTGAATTTTGACATCTTGAATAAAAAAATATGTCTTTTTTCAAAAAACCCACTCACCATCTTATTTTTTTAACTGTTTTACTTATAGTTGTTTTCTGTTTCTGGTCTCCGCATCAGACTGACGATGGGGGAGTTTATCAGGCGTTTGTAGAGAAAATGATTAATAATGGGAAAATTGATTTATCGATTCCCGGTTTTCACGGCGCTGATTTTTTGGCCGTGCCTATTTATTTTTTGACTGGTTCGCATTATGCCATTTATTGGTTGGATATTTTAGCAGCGTTATTCTTAATTTGGTTGATTTATTTCTTGTTAAAAGAAATTTATAATAATTCTTGGTTTGGAGTGGTTGGTGCTTACATTTTTGTCTTAATGCCTTTTGAATTATTTAATGCTTTACGTGGCGGTCATCAGACCACTTTTTTTGCTGTGACAATTCTGGCCATTTTTTTATTATTAAAGGATAAGACCTGGAGTTGGCTATTGTTTGGATTTTCCATGATTATCAGACCTTTTTCAGTGGCGTTGACACCTTTTTATATTTATAAGAGGAGATACAAACAATTGATTCTAAGTTTTGTTATCCCCATTGTTTATGTTGGGGCACAATATTTACAGGTTGGGAGAATCATAATTGGTCAGCATCCAGAACTTAACGCGGAAAAACTTTTTAGTTTTGAACGTTTTTTTTTGAATATTATTTATTCAGTACAAAATTATTTTTCTGTTCATAATTTTTCACCTTACAACCATCTTTACAACATGGACATGGTTCATTTATCACCGTTTGTGACTTTTTTTGCTGTGCTGACAATATTTTATTGGAAAAAATATTTTCAAGATCACAAGTTTTTTTATACTATTTTATCTTCCTGTGTTATAGCTTTTTTAATTCCAAGCTCTTTTTATCGTGTTGATTTATGGTATTTTGGCATGTTTAATGTGCTATTAGTGGTGTTAGCATTACCAGCATTATTTGAATTCAAAAAACTCTGGCCATTAGCAGTTTTTACTTTTTCTTATCAATTCTTTTATTTTTATCTGAGCTATGGTTATTTATTTATCTGGCCATTGATTGTTTTTTTGATACCCGTCGCAGTTTTGGGAATTAGTGTAGTTTATTTTTTAAAAAAAGAATATAGAATTTAGAGTGTTGAATATCTGGTTTCTTTACCTATATTCTACATTCTATATTCGACATTCGCATTTATGAATCAATCAGCAAAAAAAGTTATTATTCTTGGTGCTGGGCCAGCCGGTCTTGCGGCCGGGTTTGAGTTGTGTCAAAACAACATTGAAGTAGTTATAATTGAAAAGGAGAATAAGGTTGGTGGAATGAGTCGGACCGAGGAATTTAATGGTAATCGCTTTGATTTAGCTCCGCACCGTTTTTTCACGAAAAATAAAGAAATAAAAGATTTGTGGAGAAAAATGCTTGGTGTTGATTTTGTAGAAGTATCACGATTAACCAGAATTTATTATAAGAAACGTTTTTTTTATTATCCGCTGAAATTTTTTAATGCCCTAAAAAATCTTGGTTTTTTTGAATCAATTAAAATTGTTTTGAGTTTTTCTTTGATTAGATTCAAAAGAATTTTTAAGGATTTGGATGAGGTTAGCTTTGAGGATTGGGTTGTCAAGCGCTTCGGTCGTCGACTTTTTGATATTTTTTTTAAAAGCTATACGGAAAAACTTTGGGGAATTGATACTAAAGATTTAAGCGCCGAATGGGCAGCCCAGAGAATAAAAAGTTTGTCGCTTTCTAAAGCATTGAAAAACTTGTTTTTTCGTTCTCGTAATAAAGTTAAAAGCCTGATTGATAAATTTTATTATCCAAAATTCGGTGCCGGTATGATGTATGAAAAAATGGCCGATTTTATTAAAGAGAATGGCGGTAAAATTATTTTGGAATCAGAAGTTATCTCTTTAAAGACCGTCGATCATCAAATTATTAGCGTAATGATCAAAGGTGAGAAAGGTGAGGAGATGATTAATGGTGATTATTTTATTAGTACCCTACCAATTAATAAACTCATTAAAATCATGGAACCGGCACCGCCAGCTTTTGTGTTAAAAGCAGCTGATGATTTAAAATTTCGTTCCCTGGTTTATGTGGCTATACAAATTGAAAAAGAAAATTTATTTCCAGACAATTGGTTATATATTCAAGACCCGGAAGTTATGATGACGCGGTTGACTAATTTTAGAAATTGGAGTAAAGAACTAATTCACAAAGACAATCAGACAGTTTTAGGTTTGGAATACGCTTGTTGGGAGGGTGATATTTTTTGGAAGAAGAAAGACGGTGAATTACTGGAACTGGCTAAAAAAGATTTAATGCTTATTGGTTTAGTTTCTGAGAGAGATATAAAAGATGGCCGTGTTTTTCGAATGGCTGACGCTTATCCCAGTTATGCTTTTGAACACAATAAAAATTTGCCGATTATCGTTGGTTATTTAAAGAGTTTTGTAAATTTACAAACCGTAGGACGCGGTGGCATGTTTCGTTACAATAACATGGATCATTCGATTTGGGTCGGGCTTTTAGCAGCGCGAAAATTTTTAGGCAGTGCTCAGGACCCTTGGTTGACAGAACTTGACGATGAATTTTTTGAAGAAGAAAAAAAACAAGTTTAAAAATACCCGCTTTTTAGCGGGTATTTTTTAGCGGTTAAATATCATTACTGCACCACTCTGGACGAGGCGCCAGATTCTTGATAGGGGCAGTTTGAATAAACCCTTAATTCTTTTAAGTAAGAAAATGGGTCGCAGATAGAATTTACGGTAAGCCCATTCTTTTGTTTGCTTCAATTCTTTAGGATCACGGCCATCTGGCAGATAAACAGGGTCATCGCCCCAAGTGCTGAATTTATTCCAATCATCGGTTAGCAAATGACCATGTTGCATGGCAATATCAAATAAGTTTGTGCCAGGATGCGGAGTATAAATTTCCCAGTGAGCAAAATCAACATCAAGTTCAATGGCAAACTTAAGTGTTTGTTTAGCTTCTTCAACTGTTTCTGTTGGTAGACCAATAATAAATGAAGCAAGAGCTTCAATATGATATTTTTTTGTGAGTCTAATTGCTTCTCTAATCTGATCTAAGGTAATGCCTTTTTTCATAAGGTCCAAGAGTCTTTGTGCCCCACACTCGACACCATAAAAAATTTGATAACAACCGGCTTCATGCATTTTTTTCAGAAGTTCTTCATTAACACAGTCAGCTCTAGTAAAGCAAGCCCAGGGAATTTTTATTTTTTCCTCAATTATTTTGTTACACAGTTCTATAATACGCTCTTTGTTAACAGTTAAAGTATCATCATAAAAATACAAACTATCGGCTTGATATTCTTTTTGTAAAAATTTTATTTCCTCAACTACTCGTTCCGCACTCATGAAGCGATAGGAGCGGCCGAAAGTCTTATGGCAGGAACAAAAGCCACACTGAAAAGGGCAGCCTCTGGAGGTGATAATATGCATGACATGTTTACCGCGCAATTGAGCTGAAGGATAATATTTTTTGAGATTAAATAAATGACGCGCCGGGTAGGGCAGAGTATTGATGTCTTTAATCATCATTTCTGGCGGGTTACTGATTATTTCATCACCATTTTTCCAGACCAGTCCTTTAATATCCGAGAAATCATTCTTGCCATCAGCAAGGTTATGGAGCAAATTTTCAAAAATAATTTCGCCTTCACCTTTAACTACAAAATCAACATTTTTATCGGCGGCATATTTTTCAGGGAAAAGCGTCACTTGAACACCACCTAAAACAATTTTTATTTGGGGGTTAATTTCTTTTTTTACTAGCTCAGCAATTTTAAAGGTGCGGTTGATGGTATTGCAAAATGTCTGCATGCCAATCACATCAGGCTGATAATCAATTATTTTATCCTTTAGCGCTTCATAGCTAAATCCTTCAGCCTCGCAGTCAATAATTTTCACCGGAAAACCAGCTTTTTCCGTAATGGCTGCAATTGCAGCAATACCCATTGAAGGGTAGAGCGCACCGACAAACTTTAGTTTGCCGTAACGTTCATCTAGTGAGTTTGGTGGAATAATAAGGAGGACTTTCATGAATGAGAATGTTGAATATCGAATATAGAATGTCGGAATGTAAACTTTACATTCAACACTCTATTTAATTTTAAATACTTTTGCTTTTGTGTTCAAGCCAAATTCTTCAGAATCATAAACTTTGGTTAATAGCTTATCATATTTAGTAGAATTTTCATAAACTTCATCGAGAAACGAATAGGCATTTTTTTTACGAACAAAAATATGAGTAAAATTATATTTCTTAGCCTCGTTTAAATAAGTTGTAAAATCCGTTGCCCAGATATATGAAAAAGAAATTTCCCCATTACTATAGGTAGCATTATTAGTGTTTTTTATATATTTAATGTGGGGTGTAAAAACTTGCATTGAGCTGGCATCTTCAGCAATTTTGCCTTTTATAATATGCACCAAATACTGACCTTCTTGAGCCTGTTCCGGGGCATTAGCTGCATTTAAAGGTTTTTGATAGAAGAAAAAGAATTGAATGTAAACCACGCAGGTAAAAATTATCCCAATTAATAACAGACTTTGTATTATTTTTTTGTTTAAGAATTCATTCAGCCCGTAAAAGGCCAGGATAATCAAAAATGGCAGTAAGAAATAAAGATGACGCATATTGCCTTGAGCTGGATAAAATAAGAAGAGGGGGGCAAAGGTAATTAGACAGAATAAAATTAGTGCGACTATTTCTGGTTTCCTTTTTTTATAAACTTGCCAGAGTCCTAACGGTAAGAGCATCATAGTTAGTGGGTATAGGATAACCCTGAAATGGGTGATCAGCTTTTTTAGGCCTTTGAGCAAAAAAGCTACTGATCCAGCTAAACCATTTTCCTGCCAAAATTGCGATAGGGTTATGGTTGGGTAATTTTCTGCCCAGACTGTTCGGTAATCATTATGAAAATATCTGGAGACACTGCCGTAGTTAAAGACAGAACCGAATTGTATTGAACGTTGAACCACATACGGAATAAACAAAATTAAGAAAAAAATAATACCAAGCACGATGTCTTTCTTAGGTATTTTGAAAATTAACCAAGCAATTAAAAAGTAAGCTATAAAAAAGAAAAGACCATTAGTCCGAAGCCAAAAAGCGACACCAGACAAAAAAAATGCAAGAATAATTCCTAGTCGATTTTTTTTGAGCAATAGCATAAAAGCAAGAAAACTGATTGACATAAAAGCTGGTTCAGTCAGGCCAAGTAAAGAATTCTCAATCATTAATGGTGACAGTGCGTAAACTGAAGTTGCTGCCAGAGCCATAATCTCGCTAAGATATTTTTTTGCCAGCAGATAAAAAAGTGGAACGCTTAAGAGGGAAAAAATTATTGATAATGTCATTTGCAGTGGCATGTACTGAAAATTTTCTGACATGTTCCAAAAATAAAAAAATGGTGCCATTATTATTGACCAACCCATTGCATGAGTTTTCATCTGACTCCAGTCACCAGTTAAGATTTCCCGTGATTTTAATAGATAACCAAACGGGTCGCTTCCCATAAACGGTGAGACGTTCATAAGCAGGTGCTGCGTATAAAAAAATTTAATCAGAATTATGGTCAATAAAAAAAAGCCGGTTAAAACGGGGAAATATTTTTGCCATTTATTGTTGAAGGTATTTTCTATTGTCATGTATTTAGTATAGCAGACATTTTGACATAATAACAAGGTTTTGTTATTATTATTGAATTTAAAACTAAAGTTGTTTTTTTAATTCATAAGAAGGAGGTTGTTGATGGAAAAAATTATTTTCATGCCTTTGGACAAGACACTTTTGCCGATTAAGGGTCGAGCGCGTCATTGGTATCAAGAACGTATCGGCCCGATCAGCTGGCAGGATTGTAGTCGGTTGTGCCACAAAACATCAGACTTGCAGTTAAGAGAGAAAGATAGCTCAGAAATTTTAGTGGCTACAGCCGCACAATTAGGATGTTGTATCGCGGCCGAGATTTATACAATTATTTTGAAAGTGATTGGCGGCCAGAACATTGTTACGACGAGAGAAGGTTGGGATACATATGAGCAATTAGAAGTTGGTTTGAAATATGCTGATAATCAAAAAAGCAAACTGGTCTTGGTATGCACTTTTTTGCACTGGCCGCGTGTCTGGTGGGCGTGCCAAATTTTGCGCTGGCATCTAAAATTAAAAGTGAAGGTCTGCTATAAAATTGCCTTTGGTATCCCGCGGCCAATTGAAGTCATCTCTGATTTGGTGCAGTTGTTGTATTATCCATTCATAGACATCTTTTGTCTACGCACCTGGTATCAGACAAAAAATATTGTTCAAAAATTTTACAGTAAAAATTACATCTGACAGATATTTCCATTCCACTTATTTCTTTAAAGCCTTAGCAAGGCTTTTTTATTTGAAAAATAACGATAAAAAAGCTATGATTAAAGCATGAAAATTTTATATTTTGCCAATAGTAGAATACCCACAGAAAAGGCGCATGGTGTGCAAATTTTTAAAACTTTAGAGTCTTTAGTTAAAACTGGAGTAAAGGCTAGTTTAATTGTACCCACGCGTAAAAATAAGCAATTTAACAATACTAATTCGTTTGAATATTATGACGTGGAGAAAGTTTTTAATTTAATAAAAATAAAAACACTAGATCCGGTGTGGTTGATGAAATTACCACAAGGGGTTTATATTAAAGTACAAACTTTATTTTTTTTAATGAGTTTATTTTTTTATTTATTCACCCTTCGACTTGTCACGCTGAAGCTTTGGCGAAGCGGCCAGGCTCAGGACGACACTAGACAGGCTCAGGGTGACGTTGTTTTTTACACTCGTGATGAGACGTTACTTCCTCTATTACATTATTTTTCCAAAAAAGTTATTTGGGAAGCGCACAATTTACCGCAAAGAAAAAGTTGGTATTTAAAATATTGGCAACGGTGCGATAAGGTTATTACGATTAGCCAAGGGTTAAAAAATGAATTAGTTAAGTTGGGTATAGCATCAGAAAAAATTTTAGTTGCTCCTGATGGAGTAGATCTCAATAAATTCAAAAATCAAAATTCAAAAATCAAAATTAAGGAAGAATTAAATTTACCATTGGATAAAAATATAGTCATGTATACTGGGCATCTTTATGATTGGAAAGGGGCCGGCGTACTCCTTGAAGTCGCACGTAATTCTCAATTTTCATTTTTTAATTTTCAAACACTATTTGTCTTTGTGGGTGGGACAGAAAGTGATGTTAAGAAATTTAGAGACGAAGCGCGCGGACTTGATAATGTTGTGATTGTTGGTTACCGACCACCCGCAGAAATTCCTCAATGGTTGAAGGCAGCTGATGTGTTGGTATTGCCCAATAGTGCTAAAAAAGAAATTTCTAGTCTTTATACGTCACCATTAAAAATGTTTGAGTATATGGCTGCTGGTAATCCAATTGTTGCTACTAATCTGCCGTCCATTATTGAAGTATTAAATGAGAGCAACGCCGTATTAGTGGATTCGGATAATTCAGAGAGTTTAGCACAAGGTATTAAATTTGTTTTAGAAAATAATGATCAAGCCCGAGCGTTGACTGATAAAGCTTATCAAGATGTGCAAAATTATAGCTGGCAGAAGAGAGGAGAGAAGATTACGAATTTTATTAAGGGAAACCCAAAACCCAAATATCAAATGTCAAATCAATGACTTAAATTCAAAGTTTCAAACATTTAATCATTTGGATTTTGACATTTGAATTTATAAATATGTTTTAAGAATACAGAATGAAAATATTCTTGCTTAATCCTAACTTTAATTTAGAGAAAAAGTCTGTCATGAACGTGCGCTTTCGCCAGCCGCTCGATTTGGCATACGTCACCAGTATTTTAAGAAATGATGGTGGAGTGGTTCGTTTACTTGATGCTAATGTTTTGGATCTGAGTAATAAAGACGTTTTAAGAAATATTGATGATTATCGGCCGGAAATTTTAATCGTCTCTACTTCTCCTGTTGATCGTTGGGAGTGTCCTCATACGCATCTTGAAAATATTTTTGATTTGATTGACAAGGCTCCAGCTAAATACAAGATTATAGTCGGTTCTCATGGGACCACACAACCGGAGTGGGTCTTAAAACAACGCTCAGTTGATTTTGTGGTGCGCGGTGAACCAGAGATGATTATTAGGGAGTTAGTGACAGCTTTGGGTGAAAGTAAGGATTTGTATCAAATAAAAGGGATTTCATGGCGAACTGGTGGAAGCATTATTCACAACCTGCCAGCCGAAAGAATAATAGATTTAGATTCTTTGCCCATGCCAGCTTATGATTTACTACCGATGGAAAAATATTCCTCGAGTGATTTTGAAAAACCGTTTTCTATTATGTTAACTTCGCGCGGCTGTCCTTATAATTGCACTTTTTGTCTCAAAGCAATGATGCCGGGAAAATTTGTGGCTAGAAGTCCAGAAAATGTATTAAATGAGATTAAATTATTAATTAATAAATTTAAAGTAAAATCTATTTATTTTCAGGATTGGGAATTTTTAATTGATCTGAAGCGAGTAGAAAATATTTGTCAGTTAATAATTGACAATAATTTTAAGTTTAAATGGGGTTGCAACGCCCGTGCCAGTGATATCGCCAATAATCCAGCATTAATAAGACTAATGCAAGAAGCTGGGTGTATAAAAATTAATATGGGTTTGGAATCTGGAAGTGATGAAATATTGTCAAATATCAAAAAGCAGTTAACAAAAAATGATTTATCAGACGCCATTAAAGTTTTGCGAGAAAATGATATCGAACCGGGTTTTTATATGCTCTTAAATTGTCCGGGAGAAAATTCAGAAACTTTAAAAGAAACAGCAAATTTTATTGTTGATGAAAAAATAAGAGTCAAAAGCGTCAATCCAGTGGTGCCTTATCCTGGGACAGCTTTGTATGATGAATTAAAACAGAAAGATGGTGAGGTGGCTTGGGATAAAGTTGAAATTTACGCCGGTCAGGTGCGCACAATTTTTTCGCCGAACAGAGCCAAGTGGTTACTGCGGCATTACAAATGGCAGCGGAAGTTTGGCAAATATTATTGGTTAAAAATTGGATTTTGGAAAGATATGGCTCATTAATTGTCATTCCTGCGAAAGCAGGAATCCAAGTAGTATGGGTAAACAATATTATGTCTACATTCTTGCTAGTAAAAAGAACGGGACTTTATATACCGGTGTTACTGACAATCTAATCAGGAGAGTGTTTGAACATAAAAATAACATTGTTAAAGGATTTACTCAGAAATATTCTGTTCACGGTCTTGTCTATTATGAAGTCATTGATGATATAAAAGAGGCTATAAATAGAGAGAAGAACATTAAGGCATGGAAACGTCAGTGGAAAATAGAGTTAATCGAAAAAAATAATCCTGAATGGCATGATTTGTACGAGAAATTAATTTAAATGGATTCCAGCTTTCGCTGGGATGACAAAAAACAGTGTCATTCCTGCAAAAGCAGGAATCAAAAAATGTCATTAATGTTAAACTCTTGGGATATAACGACGTTTAATGACAATTAAAAATATTATGTTGATTGTGTATATAATAATTATCATCTGGTTAATCCTATTTTTTCTTGGTAAATTTTTTGTTCCCCGTAACCAACTACAAAAAACCGATGCAATCATTTGTTTGGCGGGCACTAGGGGTAACATAAATATTTTACATGAGCGTATAGAAAAAGCAGTGGAATTATATAAACAAGGTTGGTCCAAGATAATTATTATGACTTCAATGTTTAGTAAGAAGGTGGGCAACGAATTTAAACAGTTTAACAGCGACTTATTAAAAGATCTAGTTAAACAAGGAAGAATTGATGCGGATTATTTTGATTTCACCTATCAAAATATGGATTTAAACTTGGGTGCAGATTATATGAAAGAATATGCAATAAAAATGGGCGTGCCGGCCAATGATATTCTTGTGGAAAACGAATCGCTGAATACTAGAGAAAACGCTGAATTTACTTTGAAATTATTTTTAGAAAATAAGTGGCACAGCGCTATTTTAGTCACTTCGCCATTTCATCAGCGCCGTGCCTATTTAATGTTTCATAGTTATTATCATTCACACAATATTAAATTAATAAATTCGCCAGCCGAGTCCCGTGAGTGGAATCAACTTTTTTGGTTTATACAGAAGGGTAATTTAAGAATGATTTTTATGGAATTACAAAGACTGTGGTGGTATTTTCAAAAGAAAAAATCTGTCGGATAATTTTATGCATCTCTTAATCATCACCAAAACATTATCTAAGCGCGACGGCCAAGGCCGTTATGCTTTGGGATTGCTTAGGGAACTCGTGAAAAATCATACAGCGACCGTGCTGACTTCGGAAATGCCCGATGAACCAATAGAATTTTTATCTTCAGTAGAAGTTGTTAAAATTCCATATCTTTTAAGCCTACGTAATTTTTCAGCCGTCTTTAAGTATTGGCTTGTTATATTTAAATATCATAAGCAAGTAGATGCCGTGCATTTTTTTACTGATTTACCAAATTATTTGTTTTTGGCTCCCAAGCGTTTATTAAGAAAAAGATATTTTATCACCGCCCATGGAACCTTTTCTATTGCTTCGCTAGACAGAGGTTGGAGGAAGATTTTTTTACAAAAAATTTATCAAAAAGCAGAAAAAGTTTTTTGCATTAGTCATTTTACGGAAAAAGAGATAAAAAAACGCGTGGACTTGAACAACACAGTAGTCATTAATAATGGTGTTGATTTTGAGAAGTTTGATCGGTTATATCAAAAAGTAAAAAATGAAGTAAATAAAAGTAATCAGCCAACAATTATTACAGTTGGTGCAGTTAAGCCACGGAAGGGCCATGAATATGCCTTGCAAGCTGTGGCATTCTTTAAAGGTAAATATTCTGATTTAAAATATTATATTGTTGGTGATAAAGGTTCTGATGATTATTTTAAACTCCTCGATAAAATTATTACTGAAAATAGTTTGCAAAATAATGTGATATTTTTTAACAATATTAGTGATGAGGAGCTTGTTAAGTTATACACGCAAGCTAATTTGTTTTTATTTACGCCAGTTAATCATGCTGGTGTTTACTTTGAAGGTTTTGGTTTGGTGTGTCTGGAAGCGGGTGTATGCGAATTGCCAGTAGTGGGAAGCCGTGATTGTGGCGTTGAAGATGCGGTCAGAGATGGAGTAACTGGTTATTTGGTACCGCAAAAAGAGTCGCAAGAAATAGCCGCAGCGATTGATAAGATTTTAAGTAATAAAGAATTGGCCAGCCAAATGGGCATGGCTAATCGAGAGTTTGCACGGAGTTTAACATGGGAGAAGGTGGCAAAAAAATACAATAAGTATTATAATTAAAAAAATCTTACATTTTTTCAATATTCTAATTATGAAATTCCTATTTATTAATCCGCCTTTATGTAATTTTCGTAAAAGCTCGGCTCATGCCGTGCCTTTGGGTTTGATGTACTTGGCAGCAGTGCTAGAAAAAGCCGGTCACCAGGCCTGGGTTTTAGATGCTGATAATTTAAAAATGAGCTGGGATGATTTGCGAGCTCGGTTAGAGAGTGAAAAACCTGATGTTGTTGGCATTACCTCAACCACGCTTTCCATGATGGCTTTGGATGAAACTGCTCGAGTAGCGCGTCAAGTTTTGCCACAAGCAAAAATTTTATCCGGCGGTTTTGGTCCGACCATGGAGCCGGAAAAAACTCTAGAAAATAACGCGGCTATAGATATTGTTTGTATAGGTGAAAGCGAAGAAATAATTTTAGATTTAGTGGCTTTTTGGGAAGGGAAAAAGAACATTAGTGATGTGTCCGGTATTGTTTATCGGAGCGACGGTGAAATTGTAAAAACAGCCAATCGTCTACCCCCACATAATTTAGATGCTTTGCCATTTCCAGCTTACCATCTTTTGGAACCGAGTTTTGATAAATATACCGGCATTCATTTAGATTATGAGGGCATGAATCGTCCAATAATTGTCATGTTTGCTTCTAGAGGCTGTCCTCATCGCTGTATATTTTGTTCGTTGGGGTCGCGCGTGGTGCGTTTTAGATCTGCTAAAAATGTGGTTGATGAAATTGAAAAATATGTCCGTGAATTTAAAGTTGGTTCGGTGCAACTTTATGATGATGAGTTTATAGGTATGAGCCCGGCAGAAAATAAATGGGTTGAAGAAATTTGTGATGAAATTATTGATCGTGGTTTGAATCATATCGGTTATCTGGTTCAGGGCCGGTGCTCGAAATTCATAAATTTGGATACTTTGAAAAAAATGCGTCAGGCGGGTTTCCGATGGGTCTGGTGGGGAGTAGAATCTGGCTCGCAGCGAGTTCTAGACAGTATTAAAAAAGATATTAAAGTTGAAGATATAAAAATAACTTTTGATTTAGCTAAGGAGGCAGGACTTAAATCTTTAATGTTTATTATGACTGGTTTTCCTGAAGAGAGAGAAGAAGATGTCAAAGCAACCGCTGACATGATTGCTAATGTTAAGCCTGATGTTATTCGAATTCATATAGCGACACCTTTACCCGGGTCCGAAATGTGGCGGATTTTGGATAGTGAAAATTTAATTGATGATCGTGATGTTTTGCACTACACCATGCGTGCTGAAGCTGTGCATCACACCAAATATTTTAGTCGTGAAGAAATTAAAAAGAATTATGAAATGTTAAAGTTTCGTTTTGAAGAGGGTCACAAGAAATTTATTAAAATTATCTTAAAATCATTTTTAAGTTTAGATGGTTGGAAAGCCCTACCAAGAAGATTTAAAAAAGTATTTATATATGGGTTAAAATGGTTGAAGTGGGGTAAAAAAATAAATTAATTATGGATTATTTAGATAAAGCTAGAGATTTAAGCAAACGTCAGGGAGTAAAAGATATTTTTACTTTGCAGGTAGCGCAAATTATTAATCGTGTTTTAAACATTGTTACCTCAGTTCTATTGGCGCGGATGATGGGCGTTGAGGGTTATGGCCTT
>CAYSSY010000013.1:0-1760 GCA_964434055.1 uncultured Gammaproteobacteria bacterium
TGTTATTAATCCAAAATAGAAATGCTTACTTTTTAAAAAATTCAGCATGGGAAATAGTAAATTTTAAAAATCAGCTATTTTTTTAAAACATCTTTAACCACTTGACTAACCACAGAACCATCAGCTTGGCCAGCTAATTTAGCCATAACATTCTTCATGACTATGCCAAATTGATTTTCATTGACCTCACCCATTGATGTGACCACTTCTTCTACAATTTTTTTGATTTCTGTTTCACTTAAATTGGCCGGTAAATATTGTTCAATGATGCTAATCTCGGCCTGCTCTTTCTCAGCTAATTCACCTCGCCCGCCTTCTTGATAGGCACTGACTGAATCTTTTCTTTTCTTAACCTCTCTTTTTAAAACTGCCAACTCTTCTTGATCACTTAAACCTTGATCTTTCTTTTTAAGATTAATTGCTTCATTATGTAGCGCAGCAATAATCATTCTTAGTACTGATAATCTCTGCCCGTCCTTATTTTTCAAAGCTTCCTTCAAATCTGTCTCTATTTTTTTATCAAACATACAAAATATTTAACTTAATAGTTAACTAATTAAAAGATTACCAAACTTTTTTAAGCCGGACTTAATTTAAAAAACATTGATATGTCTTTAAAATAAAAGACAGACATTGATTGTTTTTTATTTTGACTTAGTGGTACTACGACGCTGGGCGTATTGCCCTTTGCCGTATGAAAGTGAATCTTCTTCCACTAACTTACCAATTTTCCTTAAATACTCGCGCTTTTTTTGAACATATAAGCGTCTCAAAGCGTCTTCTTTGATTTTTCTTTTTGATTCTGGCTGCTGGTGAAAACGTTCTTTTTTGGCTTTCCAAATAACGCCAGACTGCAAAACTCGACGACTGAAACGCCTAATTAAGCTCTCAGATGATTCATTGCCTTTGCGTTTGACTTCTACAGGCATATTATCTAACTAAACTCCTTTCTTAAGAAGAATTTTTTAATAATAATGTTACTTATAATATAATAAAAAAATACTATTTCTGTCAAATTTTCTTTCAAGTGCAAAACTAGCTCTGCTGGCTAATGATTTTTTGTTTTTCAAGACGTTTTTTGAGTTCTAAAGAAATTTTTTCCAAATCAACTATCTCTTGGACGCCTGATTCCATATCACGAATAATAATAGTTTTTTCCAATAACTCTTTCTGTCCCAAAATAATAGTAAAACTGGCACCAGCCTTATTGGCTGCTTCTAATTGATTGCCTAAACCTTCCTTGGAAAAACTTTCAGCAACATTGAACCCGTCTTGTATTAAATTTTCATAAATTTTCAAACAACGCTTGCGTGCTTCAACGCCTAACTGAGCAACAAAAACTTCAATTTTATTTGTTTTTAAATCTGGCTGTTTCTCCTTAAGTTTAGCCATGACGCGCTCAATGCCAATGGCAAAACCCGCCGCTGGCGCTGCTCGGCCACTGATGTTTTCCAAGAGATCGTCATATCTCCCGCCGCCGGCCAGAGCACTTTGCCTGCCGCGCTCTTCGGCCTTGGGAAATATTTCAAAAGTTGTTCGCGTATAATAATCTAAGCCTCTAACCAAGCGCGGATTTAACTCATAAGCTATTTCAGTAGTGTCAAGGTATTCAACAACTTGTGTGAAGTGTTGTTGGCACTCCTCACACAGATGATCGATAATCTGCGGTGCTTGATCTAAAAATTCCTGACACTGTTCCTCTTTACAATCTAAAACACGCAACGGATTAACTTTTATCCTTTCTAAGCAATTTTCACATA
>CAYSSY010000013.1:1860-20027 GCA_964434055.1 uncultured Gammaproteobacteria bacterium
CAATCTAAAACACGCAACGGATTAACTTTTATCCTTTCTAAGCAATTTTCACATAGCGTATTCTTTTTGCTTCTTAAATAGCGCGTCAGAATTGGCAAATACTGTTTTCGACATGTATGACAACCGATGCTGTTGATAAAGATATCAATAGCAATATCTAGTTCCTTAAAGATCTGATTAGCCAGAATAATCAATTGCGCATCAACGATCGAATTTTTTTCGCCGAGTGTTTCCAAATTCAACTGCCAAAATTGACGGAAACGTCCTGTTTGCGGCTTCTCATATCTAAAGAGTGGTCCAACAGAATAAAGTTTGACCGGTTGGGGTAGATTTATCATGCCATGCTCACTATAAGCTCGCGCAAAGCCAGGAGTAAATTCTGGACGCAGACTGACTTGATCGCCACCCAAATCAGTAAAACTAAACATCTCTTTCTGGACTATATCAGAACCATCACCCGTTGTCCGGCGGTAAAGACGGGTTTCTTCAAGAACCGGAGTTAAAATTTTCTTAAAACCATAATGTCTGGCGATTGTTTCGCCGACAGTCACAATTTTATCAAAATAAACAGCTTCTTCCGGCAAAATATCTTTAAAGCCTTTCAATAAATGACAAGCATTAATTTTGCCTTTAATATTTTTTTCTAAATTCATGTCAATGGTTGTTATTCAGTGTCAAAGCTGAAAATCTCATTAAAAAGTATTACTTACTTTTATAAGAATTAAAGCCATAAACTCTGAATCTAAAGTTGGTTATTAATATAGTTATAGACCGGTTCTTTAAAAACGGTAATTTTATCCAAGGGCCAACCGCGAAGCCATGTCCTGCCCACAATATCGCTATAGTGAATAGGACCAAAGGCTCGAGAGTCGAGAGAAGCTGAACGATTATCTCCCATTACAAAAAATTCATCACCCTCTAACATTAGATTAGTTTCCGCGCTGGTTTTCGTGCCTTTTAAAAGATAAGCCGATTCATCTAAAAGATATTCCCCGTCACCAGTCACTGGCCGAATGTATATTTGACCATCTTGAATGCGGATATTCTCGCCAGGCAAGGCAATAACTCTTTTAATAAAATATTCAGACGGATTCTTGGGATAACGAAAGACAACGATATCACCGCGTTGCGGACTATTAAAACGATAAGAGATTTCGTCAATAATTAAATATTCATGATCATGAAAACTCGGTTCCATGGATGCACCCTTAACATAAAAGGGCTGAATCAAGTAGTAACGAATAGGAATAATGATTGCTAAGGAAATTACCACGACTTTGATCGTTTCCCACAAAAAACTTCTTAAATTAGACCAAAAAGGAGATTCTTCATCAACTACCGGTTCAAAAGAAGGTTCTTCTATGTTGTTATTAGACTGCGTGTTCATTTTTATTTAACTTTAGTTAATAATTTTATTATTTTTTGAATATTATTTTTATGCATAATAGACTTATTATTTTCCACTTGGACATATCTGGACTCAAAAACTGATATGACCTGTCAGAAGTACATCGAACCACTCTAACCAACATTAATTTTTTTATTTGACCTTGGGCATATCTGGACTCGAACCAGAGACCTCGCCGATGTGAACGGCGCGCTCTAACCAGCTGAGCTATATGCCCTTTAATTCATGCGCACTATCAACTTTATAGACTAAAATAATTTTTTTTAAATTGGAAAACAATAGCCTGGTCCTACAATCACATAGAAAATATTAAAAACTCTATGATTCTCAAATTTGATTTTTTTAATATAATGTCTTTAATAATTTTACTAATCTTACCTAATAATTTTAGGATTGACAATTTTTTTTCTTCTAATGAAATAAAAAACGCTAACCTAAAATAAATTTAATCTAATTATAACAGAAATAAGGCTTTGACGCAATGCTGACTTTATACTATTATATATAAGAAAGGCGCGGCTTATTTTTTTATCGCAAAAAGAACTAATATTTGTTACCATAATGAGTCCTGAAAAAATTAATTTAATTAAAAAAAATCTCGAACTACTGGGCCATCACAAAAAAAATAAAAAAATAGCAAAAAAAATCTTGAAAATCGCTTTCTATTTTTTTGTTTTTTTTCTGTTGATTGTGACCAGTCTATCCTATAATGTCATCTTCTCCGGTGGTGGAATCATTAACCAACTTTCAAAATTGCCGATTGTTTCTCACATCGCTGAAATTATCAGTGGCACAAATAAATTAGCGGGTGAAAGACAAGACAGAATTAATATACTTCTTCTGGGCGAAGGCGGTGTTGGGCATAATGGTCCAAACCTGACCGACACCATGATGCTTATTAGTTTGAAACCATCGACTGGTCAAGTGGCCATGATATCGATACCTCGCGACTTGTATGTCCCAATTAAAAACTTTGGTTATAACAAAATTAACAGTGCCAACGCCTTTGGTGAAAGCAGTAATTATCCTGGCGGCGGTTCCGCACTGGCAGCCCAAACTGTCGCTGATCTCTTTAATCAACCAATTCATTATTGGGCTAGACTAGACTTTTCCGGTTTTGTAAAAATAATCAATGAAGTTGGGGGTGTTGATATTTATGTCGAAAGAAGTTTTGTTGATCCCAATTACCCAACGGCAGACGATTTAACCCAAACCATCTCTTTTGAAAAAGGATGGCAACACTTTGACGGTGAAACTGCTCTCAAATTCTCCCGTTCGCGTTACGGTTCTAATAATGAAGGTTCTGATTTTGCTAGAGCTCACCGGCAGCAAAAAGTTATAATTGCTCTTAAAGATAAAATACTGAGTTTTAACACACTCTTAAACCCAAAAAAAATCTACAATATCTATAATTTGATAAGTGATAACCTCCAAACAAACATAGCCGTTAAAGACATTACTAACTTTTTAAAACTGTCTAGGGAAATAGATTTAAGTCACCCCTTACAAAAAGTGCTTGATTCCTCGCCGTCTGGCCTATTAATTGAATCAAAAACTGCTGATGGTGCCTTTATTCTTCTCCCCCGAGTCGGGGATAACACAGAACTTCAATTATTGGCAAAAAACATTTTTTTGTTAGATGAGATAAAAAATGAGCAAATTAATATCATTATTGAAAACGGTACGAAAACTGAAGGGCTAGCCAGACAAATATCCAGTGAGATTGCTCAGCTTGGATTCAATATAATTTTTGTCGGCAATGCACCACAGACCGACTTTGAAAAAACTGTTATTTATGATCTTGGTCAAACCGAAAGACCAAAAATTATCTCAATATTAAAAAAATATTTACAAGCCAATACTGCCAGCACTCTACCTATTTCACTTAGCCAAGCTATTGGTCTTAACGGCAACAATTTGAATAATCTAAAAGTTGATTACGTAATTATTTTGGGTGAAAATGCAAATTACTTAAAATAAAAGAAACACATATGCCGCTTCAGACTGTAACCATCGTCGGCCGCGTTAATGTCGGCAAATCAACACTTTTCAACCGTCTTTTAGAAAAAAGAAAAGCCCTGACTTCTGATATTCCTGGAACAACCCGCGATCTAAACACGGGTCTGGTTAACTGGAACGGCACAGCTTTTAAACTAGTAGACAGTGGCGGGCTGGTTAGTCTTGACTTAGATCAAAGCCAAAATATCAATAATCTGATCACCAAGAAAGCTATTGAAGCTTTGGAAAAATCTGAGGTGGTTCTATTTATTGTTGACGCGCAAGCTGGAATTAACGTTCAAGATAGATTAATTGCAAAATTTTTAAAAAAGTATTCAACTCAAATTATCGTAGTTGCCAACAAGTGCGATGATCCTCAAACAGCCCTAACAATCTTTGAATTCAAAAAATTAGGTCTTGGCGATCCAATAGCGGTTTCTGCTATTAATGGCTCTGGCACTGGTGACCTTTTGGATTTGATAGTTGTTCAAATGAAAGATTGTCAAGGCGAAATACAAGATAATTCTCATGAAAATTTATCCCAATTAGCAAAAATTTGTCTAATCGGTAAACCTAATGTTGGCAAGTCAACTTTACTTAATAAAATTTTGGGAGAAGAAAAAGTTATCGTCTCGCCAGTGCCACATACTACTCGTGAACCACATGATGAAATAATTGACCTTAGTGGGGAAAAAGTAGTTATAATCGATACTGTTGGGGTTAGAAAAAAACGAAATATTCCCAAAGAAAGTTTGGAAAAAATTGGTGTTTCCCTGACTTTTCAAGCTTTAAAGAAAGCGGATCTTGCTATTCTGGTGCTTGATGCCAGCCAATCATTAACAGATCAGGACCTGAAACTAGGCCAACTGATCAACGCCGATCGCTTAAGTGTCATCATCGTTGGCAACAAATGGGATCTCTATCAAGCAGACAAAAAAAATAGAGATGATGAAGAAAAAAAAGACGCTTCAAAAAAAATAATCCAATATTTCAATAAATCATTCCCTCATCTGAACTACGCTCCAGTAGTTTTTATCTCCGCTTTATCCGGAAAAAACTTAAATAAACTGTCAAGCATGATTACAACGGTTCTAGCCGCCAGAAAATTAGTTATTTCTGACAACGCGCTCGATAAACTTTTAAAAAAAATAATAAAAAAATACAGCGCTCCACGTTTCCGTAATCTTAAAGGACGAGTAAAGAAAACTTATATCAAATCACTAGTTCAAAAAGACACAAACCCGCCTGTCTTTGCCCTGAATATCTCTGCTGATCAAAAATTGGTTCCTGCTTATCTCAGTTATGTAAAAAAAGAATTGTACGAAAAATTCGGTTTCACTGGCACACCCTTAAAAATAGTAGTTGAAAAAACAAAAAACAATAATTAAATTTATTGTCTTAATATTAAATACGTTTAATATGTATCTTATCTGTGGTCTGGGTAATCCTGGTAAAATTTACGAAAGAACCAGACACAATGTTGGCTTCAGGGCAGTAGATTTTCTAACCAGCAATCAACAAAAATGGCATTTAGACAAAAAAAGTAACAGTCTGACCTTAACAACCGATGATCTGTTTGAACAAAAAACAGAAGTAATCAAGCCACAAACTTTTATGAATAATTCTGGCCAGGCTATCGCATATGTTGCACGCTATCATCATTTAACAGGAAAAAAAATTATTGTCATTTATGATGAGCTTGATCTGCCCTTCGGCACCTTACGGGTTAGACCTAAAGGTTCAGCTGCTGGTCACAATGGAATAAAATCAATAATTAGTCATCTGAAAACTGAGGACTTCTGGCATATCAGAATTGGCATCCGTTCGAATAAAACTGTCAAAACACCGGCAGATAAGTTTGTGTTACAAAAATTTACTTTGATAGAAGAAAAAAATCTTATTGAAAAAATTTTTCCTCAGATTAAACAAGAAATAGAAAAAATAATTAATCTTCAATAAAAGTATGATGGCCATAGAAGAGCTGTTGGAAAGAATAAAAAAAATTGAAGAAAGAAATAAGAAAGTAGAACAAGACAAAGCTTGGGAAGTAAGCCTTACCCGCCGTCTATTCCTGATTATTTTCACTTATTTAGCAGTCGGAATTTATTTTAAGTTTATTAAAGTAAATTCACCTTGGCTAAATGCCATCGTGCCGGCTATTGCCTTCATGCTGTCTACTTTAACCCTGCCTTTGTTAAAAAAGATTTGGTTAAAATATTTTCTCAAGAAATAAACAAAAACACTTAGAAATTAATATCTCTAAGTGTTTTTTTATTTTTCAGATTCTCCCCTACTAGCGTAACATTGTTTAGTAAAAACTAAACGACGTTAACTTGGGGCTACTTGATCCGGTTAGGAGGGATGCCATCACGTTCGCCGCATAGTAAGGGAAAAACTAAAAAATAATGGTTCCTATGAAAGAAAAAATTCTCCAAAATTTTATTCTTCTGCTTGTTTACTTAAATGTTTTAATATAATAACACATCAAGTTCAACTTGTCAAGACTAAAAACATCTGTTATTTTTAAAAAGTAAACCTTCTTTAAATTATGTTACCAAGAACAGATTTAAAATACTGGGTTGCTTTAAACCGCTTTCAAAAATTCGGCCCAATCAGATTTCAAAAATTGATAAGGTATTTTCCTGATATGAGAGCGGCCTTTTTAAGCCACTTTGACGATCTGCTTAAAGCTGGAATTGAAGAAGAAATAGCCAGTGAATTTTTGGCAAAAAAACCAGAGATTAACCCAGACCAAGAACTTGAATTAATGTCTCAGCACGAAATTAGTGCCGTTACTTTACAGGACCAGGACTATCCTCCGCTCCTGAAGGAAATCTATCAGGCGCCGCCTATTCTATATTATAAAGGTTCTTTGCAAGACGAACGCGATAATTTTGCTGTCAGTGTGGTTGGTACCAGAAAAATTTCATCTTATGGTCGACGGGTTACTCCTGACATTATCAGTGGTCTAGTAAATAGCGGCCTAAGTATCGTTTCTGGTTTAGCTTTAGGTATTGATTCGCTGGCACACGAAACCGTCTGTCAAATGCGCGGCCGGACAGTAGCGGTTTTAGGTTCAGGGCTTGATTCGCAAAATATTTATCCTTCAGTAAACCGCTATTTAGTAAAAAAAATTGAAGCAGCCAGTGGACTGATTATTTCTGAATATCCTATCGGCACGCCACCCTTAAAACATCACTTCCCGTATCGTAATCGAATTATTTCTGGCCTAACACGTGGAACAATTGTTGTCGAAGCACCCGAAGATTCCGGCGCCTTACTAACAGCACGTTATGCCTTAGAACAAAACCGTGAGGTCTTTGCAGTCCCAGGAGACATTTATCAACAAAATTCTCTGGGTCCGAATAACCTTATAAAAATGGGAGCGAAGGCCGTAACATCATTTGAAGATGTTTTAGAAGCGTTAAATCTAAAAATAGCGAGTCAATTTATAAAAGCCCGGGAAACAATACCGGATTCCAAGGAAGAAGCGGTGATTTTAAAAATTCTTTCGGAAAATTCTCTTCATATTGATGAATTGATTCGTTTAAGCCAACTTGACAGCGGAACAGTAAATAGTACACTAACGTTAATGGAAATGAAGGGCCGAGTCAGAAATTTAGGCGGCATGAGATATGCAACTAATTAATAATTAAAACAAAAACTAATAGTTTATCCATCAATTTACTATGCCTAGAACAAAAAAAACTTCAAAAAGTTTAGTCATTGTTGAGTCACCGACTAAAGCTAAAACAATTGAAAAATTTCTCGGGTCTGATTATGAAGTCGTCTCCTCTTTTGGTCACCTAAGAGATCTGCCTCAAAAAAAAATGGGTATTGATATAAAAAATAATTTTGAGCCAGATTATGTGATCATGCCTAAAAGTAAACAACTAGCAACTAAACTGAAAGAGCTTGCAAAAAAATCTGGTCATATTTATTTGGCTACTGATGAAGATCGAGAAGGAGAAGCAATCGCCTGGCATCTGGCTTTTATCCTTGGGTTGGATGATAAAAAAGAATACGGACGGATTGTTTTTCATGAAATAACAGAAGAGGCAATAAAGGAAGCTCTAAAAAACCCAAGAAAAATTAATAATCACTTAGTCGATGCCCAACAAGGAAGGCGTATTCTTGACCGCTTAGTCGGTTATGAGCTCTCGCCTTTTTTGTGGAAAAAAGTGGCTAAAGGCTTATCAGCTGGTCGGGTACAGTCAGTGGCCTTAAGACTAATAGTAGAACGCGAACGGGAAATTAAAGCTTTCAAGCCTCAAGAATACTGGTCAATTGATGCTGAGCTACAGAAAAAAAATCAGCCGGAAAATACTTTCAAATCTTCATTAAAATCTATTGGTGATAAAAAAATTGACAAACTGTCCTTGTCCAACCAAAAGGAGGTTGAAGACATTATTAATGATTTGACAAACGCTCAGTATTTTGTCAGCGAAATCGAAAAGAAACAAATAAAAAGAAACCCACCACCGCCGTTTATTACCTCCACCTTGCAACAAGAAGCTAATCGCAAACTTGGTTTCTCCGCTCAACAAACGATGTATTTGGCACAAAATCTTTATGAAGGTGTGGCTTTGGGTACCCATGGCCATGTTGGTTTGATAACTTACATGAGAACAGATTCTCAAAATTTGGCAGAAAAATTTGTTACTGAAGCTCGACAATTTATTAAACACCAGTTTGGTGAAAAGTATCTACCACCAACCTCTTTAACTTATAAAACCAAATCAAAAAACGCCCAAGAAGCCCATGAGGCAATCAGACCGACAAACATTCATTTAAAACCTGAGGATTTAACAGAAGCATTGGATAAAAATCAGCTCCGCCTTTATACTTTAATTTGGAAGCGCGCACTAGCCTGTCAAATGAACCCGGCTCTGCTTGACTCAACAGCTATTGAAATAACAGCTAAAGAAAAAAAATACTTGTTCCGATCCGTTGGCAATATCCTAAACTTTGATGGTTTTCTGAAAATCTATCCTGATACAACCAAAGAATCAATCCTACCAGATGTTAAAAAAGGAGAAGAGCTTAAATTGATCAATCTCCACCATGAACAACATTTCACCGAACCACCAGCCCGTTACAGTGACGCCTCGCTTGTAAAAAAATTGGAAGAATTAGAGATCGGCCGACCATCAACCTATGCTCCGACGATTAGCACAATCATTGATCGTGGTTACGTCAAAAGACAAGAACGCCGTTTAGTTCCTCAAGATATCTCTTTTGTTGTGATTGACTTACTAATAAATCACTTCCCAGAAATTGTCGATTATAAATTTACGGCACGCCTCGAAGACGATCTTGACCAAATCGCCGAAGGTAAGATCGCCTGGCAACCGTTAATAAAAAAATTCTATATGCCTTTCAAAAAAAATCTCGATCAAAAATACCAAGAAGTTTCTAAAGACGAATTAATTAACGAAGAATCAGATGAAATTTGTGAGAAATGCGGAGCAAAAATGATTATTAAAACCGGACGCTTTGGTAAATTCCTTGCCTGTTCCGCTTTTCCTAAATGCCGCAATACTAAAAACTTAAATGACAATAGCAATTCTGTTGGAAATCAAGACGGTACAACTAATATTGCAGATAGTTCAACTGAACCAACAGCAATTAAACCAGAAACATGCCCTAAGTGTGGTTCTGACTTAGTTAGTAAACAAAGCCGTTTCGGGCAATTCATGGCTTGTTCTGGTTACCCTAACTGCAAATATATAAAAAAGAACAGTAATTCAACTGGCATTACCTGTCCACAATGTCAAAAAGGCACTTTAGTCGCTCGGCGCACCAGATCAAAACGTATTTTTTACGGTTGTTCGAATTACCCTAATTGTGATTTTGCTACGTGGGGTAAACCAACTGGAGAAAAATGTGCTAAATGCGGCTCCTTAATGGTAGAAGCTGGTGATGGCCAAAGCAAATGCTCCAATAAAGAATGCAAATAATATAAACAAAGCTCACACGAAAACTTGAAAGCTCCCAGTTATCGTTTTGAGCTTCTAATTTAAACTTTTGAGTTTAACTTAATGACCATCGAACGCATCTTAGAAGTCATTGCCCAAAAAAATCCAGACGCTGATCTTGATCTGGTTAAGTTGGCTTATGATTTTGCCCAAAAAGCCCATGCGGGCGGTTTGCGTAAAAGTGGCGAAGAATATATTCAACATCCTTTAGAAACAGCTTTTAAATTAGCATCAATGAATCTTGACCAGGCAACTATCATTGCCGGTTTGCTTCATGATGTACCAGAAGAAACAGGGCGAACAGCTGAAGAAATAAAAAAAGAGTTTGGCGAGGAAGTAGCCACTTTAGTTGACGGCGTGACTAAATTAGGCACAATTAAATACCGGGGATTAGAAAGATATGCCGAAAATCTTAGAAAAATGTTTATTGCTATGGCTCAAGATATCAGGGTGGTCTTTATTAAATTTGCTGACCGTCTTCATAATTTAAAAACATTGTACGCCCTGCCTCCAGTCAAACAAAAAAGAATCGCTCTGGAAACATTGGAAATATATGCGCCGATTGCCAATCGTTTGGGAATGGGTGAACTTAAAGGCGAGTTAGAAGACCTGTCGTTCCCTATTATTTATCCTGAGGAATATGAATGGGTAAAAAAGATCTCTCGCAAGCGATACGAGGAACAAAAAAAATATGTTGATCGAATTATAAAAACTTTGGAAAAATATCTTCAGGATACAACGGTTAACTTGGTTACTATCCAGGGCCGGGCAAAACACTATTATTCTCTTTATCGAAAACTCCTTAGAAAAGACATGGATATTGATCAAATTTACGATTTAATGGCTATCCGCATAATAGTTAAAGGTATTGATGACTGTTATCAAACCTTGGGTTACATTCATCAAAAATGGCCACCATTAAAGGGCCGGATCAAGGATTATATTGCTCAACCAAAACCTAATGGTTACAAATCGCTGCACACAACAGTGTTTTGTGAAGATGGTCGAATTGTGGAGTTTCAAATTCGCACAGAAAAAATGCACGAAGAAGCTGAGTGGGGTATTGCTGCCCACTGGCAGTTTAAAGAAGGGGTTTTTGAAAAAAGAAAAATTGTCGTGCCTCCGGAACAAATTAAATGGATCCAAGAACTTCTCTATGAACAACAAAGAGTTACTACACCTAAGCGTTATCTAAAAACGTTAAAGCTTGATTTTTTTAAAGACCGGATTTTTGTCTTCACTCCTAAAGGAGATGTTATTGATCTACCAGAAAATGCCACACCGATCGACTTTGCTTATCATATCCATACAGAAATCGGACACCACTGTGCTGGTGTTAAAATTAATGAAAAACTGGCAAACCTGTCGACAACTCTAAAAAGCGGCGACATGATTGAAATTATTATCGATAAAAAGAGGACCGGCCCCTCAGAAAGCTGGCTCAATATGACCCAGACTCACTTGGCACATGATAAAATTAAAGAATACTTTAATCGTGAACGTCGTTCTAAACTTTTCAATCTCTTAAATATTAATAAATGGTCAAAAAAATAAAAACAGCACATAAAAAAAGTGCTGTTTTTTGATTATTAAAATTATGACTATTGTTTAATTTTTTTAACGATCGCCTGTAATTCTTCCTGTGAATAAAACTCAATCTTGAGATAACCAGCACCTTGATTATTTTTTCGCAACTTTACTTTGGTACCGAAATATGACTGCAATTCTTCCTCTAAATTTTCTCTATCCAAATCCTTATTCTTATAACTGCCACGATAATGACTGCTAACTTTAACTCGCTCCACTTCATTTTTTGTTTGTTCAATGTTTAAGCCTGTTTCTATTATTTTATTAAAAACTTTCTTTTGATGTTGGTGATCTTTGAGTTCTAAAATAATTTTTGCCTGACCCTCTGTAAGTTTTCTCTCCATTAAAGCATCTTGAATATCCTTAGGTAGAGTCAAAAGTCTAAGGCTGTTGGAAACTGAAGATTTGGACTTACCCATTTTCTTAGCTACTTCATCCTGTGACAGATGAAAATCTCGAACTAACTTCAAATAAGCTTTAGCTCGCTCAATTGGATTTAAGTCTTGACGCTGAATATTCTCAATCAATGAGATCTCTAGTTTCTCCAATTCTTTAGCGCTTCTAACTATGACTGGTACCTTAAGGTAACCAACCTTTTTAGCAGCACGCAAACGACGCTCACCAGCAATCAATTCATACTGACCACCTAAAACCTGGGTAACCACTAAAGGCTGTAAAATCCCGTACTCCCTGATTGACTGAACTAATTCCTCCAATGGATAAACATCAAAAACTTCTCGCGGTTGATGAGGGTTAGTTTTAATTTTATCAATATCGACCTGAATAATTTGACTGGTGACACCACCTGTGGTCTTGGGAAAATAAGAAACTGAAGTAGTTGGACGCTGAGTTCTATTTTCACTATCACTGCCACCAAGCAGTGATTTTAAGCCTCGACCAAGTGAACGCTGATTTTGTTGATTTAGATCAGACATAAAAAAAATAAAAAATAAACATCAAAAATAATACTCTGCAACTTTCTTTACGTCAACAATAATTCCTGAGCTAATCTTTGGTAGGCCCGTGCTCCTCTAGAGCCGGGATCATGATGAAGAATACTTTTACCAAAAGATGGAGCCTCTGCCAACTTAACAACCCGCGGAATAACAGAACGAAAAATCTTATTGGGGAAATAACGATAAAGCTCCTCGAAGACATCCTGAGCCAAACGGTTGCGGTCTTCATACATGGTCATGACTGCACCTAAAATCTTTATCTCGGGTTTTAGGTTTTCTTTAACTAATTGAATGGTATTTAACAACTGTCCCAACCCCTCAAGCGCATAATATTCACATTGCACCGGTATTAAAACTTCTTCAGCTGCCACTAAACCATTTATAGTTAACAGTCCTAATGATGGCGGTGAATCAATAATTACAAAATCATAATCAAGCTTAACCTCATCTAAAAGTTCTTTGAGTTTATACTCACGGTTATTAACATTTACCAGCTCGATATTAGCCGCAGCCAAATTTTGATTAGCAGGCGCCAATTTTAATTGTTCATGACGAGTTGCCTTAATTACCTGGCTAAACGAAACCAAACCAATAAGACTTTCATAAAGCCCATGTTCTAATGATTTATGATCAATACCTAAGCCTGATGAAGCGTTAGCCTGAGGATCTAAATCAACCAACAAAACCTGTTTGCCTAGATGGGCTAAATAGGCGGATAAATTAACAGCGGTCGTCGTTTTTCCTACTCCGCCTTTTTGGTTAACAATAGAAATAATGCGTGTCATATTTTTTAAATTCTTTCTTTAGTATACCAGAAAATACTCTTTATTAAAATATTTTAAATAAAAAAACCGTGTCAAAAAATGAGTAACACGGTTTATATTATGTTCACTAAGACTCAAAAACCCGGTTAAAGACGATCAATAGCCAAGCTATTGGCAAGGCTACTAATAAACTAAGAATAATTAAAGAATTGGACAAGGTTGCCGTTTTTAATAACAAACCAAAGGCAAAAAGACCAATAACTTCAGCTAAGGATATTGCTGCTGACCTGACGGAATAAAGAGTTGCTCGTCTGGTTGAATCGAGATGGCGGTGATAAAAATGACTTAAAAAAGGGTCATGATAACCGCGAAAAAAATTCTGAAATATTACCAATGAAGCAAATGGTAGCGCTACCCAACTGCCCATAATAAAGAGTGGCACACAGATTAACACTGGCATCAAAATAAAACTCCTTTTTTCACCTAACCAGCGCTCAATCCTTTCAGCTTCATGGCTGACCACTGCCGCCACGATGTTCAAAGCAAAGAAAATATAACCATAATAGATCAGTGGCAAACCGACTAAAGAAAAATAATCATTATAAGTAAAAAACCAAAGTTTGCCCGCACAGATCAGAATAACCGAATAAGCAATCAACCATTTAATAACTACATTATTTTTGGTAAAGACCAAGCTGTCCTTTATCAGTCGCCATTGTTCACGCCAAGTAAAGACACTCTGACCAGAATAAGGTGGTTCGACAAAAAAGAAAGCGACAATGACATTAAGCATTAAAAAAATCAGGCTGAGATAAGGTCCCAAACGAAGATTTATGCCTGTCAAATAACCTGTGAGCAAAGCGCCAATACCCAAAACTATAAAACGATAGGCTTTTGCCCGACCAACTATTTTTTTATACTCCTGTTCTCTGCCCAAAGCTTTTAAACTATCATAAACCAGCGAACTGTCAGCGCCTGATACGAGGGGTAGCCCAAAAGCCCATAATATATTTCCGGTCCAAATTAAAAACCGGCTATCAGCGATGGCAAATATTACCGAATGCAATAAAATGATAGTCCGACCGATAAAAATCGTCTTGCGCCGACCAAGCATGTCAGCCAGAGCACCGGTAGGAATTTCCCACAAAACAAAGATAATTAGACAAAGCGACTCCATTTGATAGATTTCCGGCAGTGACATACCTGAAACTTTTTTAACGTAAAAAATCAGAATTGCCCCCCAAAAAAGAGGTTCACTAAAAATTTCAAAGAACAGATAAAGCCGGATATTTCGAGTTAAAAGTTTTGTGTCAACCATGGTTATCTCCTATTATTAATGGTTAATAAAAAAACTCGGCTTGTCTGGCCGAGGAAGTTTTTAATAATAATTCTCTAATCTGAGTTAAATTAAACACTGTCCAGGCCAGACAAAACAAAAAATCATGTCGCTGGTAGCGACTTTCAAACAACCGTAATTTGGCCAGTGTTTTTTATTCATAATTATCAATTTAATAACTGATAAGAGTATAAATCATCGACTGTTTTTTGTCAAGATTTACCATCTTCGATAAAAAACCGCGCTCAAAAACGCGGTTTAAAAATAAAGATTGAATCTCTACTGACTAGGTGTTGGCGTAGGCACGGGCATCGTCGGCCGCAACTGAATAGTCTGGGCAGTGACACTTCCGTCCTGATTAGCGTTACCGCTGGCCATAATATTATCACCCACTTTTAAATCAGTCAGCAATCCTTCGATATTTTTATTGACCACAGTGCTCTCGGAATAAAAAACAATTTTTGAACCACCATCGGTCATTTTAATGGTCAAACTTTTGTCGTCTTTGGCAATAATTTCTCCATTAATAAAACTGCCATTGAAACGTAAACCGCCGCGATTGGTTCCGTTAGCACCACCGCTCACCTGAAATGTGCCTTTTTCGCGACCATCAAAATTCATCATCAGTGGGTTACCTTGACCACGCCTCAATATTTTACTTTGTCCATATTTTATGCCGCCATAAAATGCGACACCAGCAACGATAATCACAACCGCCACCACAATGGAAATATTTTTTTTATCCATATATTTTATAATTAATTATTATCTTAAATTAAAAATGTAAAATTATGGTATCAAAATTCGCTTCAGAGAATTTCATCTATTCCAAACTTTACACTTGCCATTTTAATCTTTGATTTTTAAATTTTATCTCAATTTACTCATATCTCAAGGCTTCAATTGGATTTAACTTGGCCGCACGCCGCGCCGGATAATAACCAAAAACAATACCAATACCAGCTGAAACGCCAAATGCTAAAAAAATTGCAAAAGGTGAAATAACCGTGTTAATACTGCCAAATTTTGTCACTGCCAATGAAGCCAGCCAGCCAAAAATTACCCCAAAAATACCACCAACAAAAGTCAACATCATAGCTTCGACTAAAAACTGAATACTAATATCTTTCTTTTTGGCGCCAATTGCCTTGCGTAATCCGATTTCCCGCGTCCGTTCAGTGACGGTGGTCAACATCATGTTCATAATGCCAATCCCGCCGACAATAAGTGAGATACCGGCAATCGATCCCAAAAGTAAAGTCAGCGTATCAGCTATCGAAGAAGCGCTGGCGATTATATCTGCCTGATTAAGGGTGCTAAAATCTGCTAGTGTCGGGTCGGAAATATTATGACGCACTAGAAGCAAACTGGTTATTTGCGTCTGCATGTCGGTCATCACCGCCTGGCTGACTGCCTGGACGTTGATTGTTGTCACGCGATCGGAGCCAGATAAAAACTGCTGAGCGGTAGAAAGCGGTACGAAAATCATGTCATCCTGACTACCAAATCCGGTCCCACCTTTGGCTTTTGTTAAACCAATGACAGTAAAACTTATTTGTTTTATACGAATTGTCTGGCCAACTACGTCTTGGTTACCTTCCCCAAACAAATCATCACGGACTGACGGACCAATAACGGCAACTTTAGAAAGACCGGTTACATTTTGTTCGGAAATAAAAGAACCTTCACTAATTTCAATATTCTTGACTGACAAATAATCAGGTGTCACTCCGTCAACTGACGTATTAGTATTGGTGCCTTTGGCCGTCACCTGATAGCGTCCGGAAACTTCTGGCGCCACTGCTTTAACCGTAGAAATTTCTGCGGCAATCGCTTTAGCGTCAGCTAATGTTAAAGTTGTGGCCGAACCACGTCCCTCCCGAACTTGAGTCCCCACACCACGCTGAAAACCCGGCATAACCATCACTAAGTTTGAACCCAATGATTGAATATTTGATTCGATTGATCCCTTGGCCCCCTGTCCGATAGAAATCATAGCAATAACCGAGCCGATGCCAATAACAATACCTAAGATTGTCAAAAAAGACCGCGACTTATTAGCGGATAAAGCTAAATATGTTTCTTGAAAGATATCGGAAAAAAGCATAATGGTAAATGCCTAATTTCAAATTATTGTAATTTATAAATATTACTTGTTTGCTAACCGCCGACTATCATTTTTCCTGTCCTTCACAATCTCACCGTCCCTAATTTCAATAATTCGATCGGCGTGTTCAGCGACATCATGTTCGTGAGTAATTAAAACAATAGTATGATTATGCTTCTCATTCAACTCCTGAAAAGTGCCCAAAACAATTTCGCCGGTTTTTGTATCTAAATTACCCGTTGGTTCATCAGCTAAAATTAATGCTGGTTTGTTGATTAAAGCCCGGGCGATGGCCACCCGCTGCATCTGCCCACCAGAAAGCTGGTTGGATAGATGATCAAAATGTGTCTCCGGCAAACCAACTTTCAACAGAGCCTCTCTGGCGAGTTTGACCCGTTCTTCAAACAGTACTCCGGCATAAACTAATGGTAACATTACATTCCGTAAAACCGTCGAACGCGGCAATAGATTAAACGACTGAAAAACAAAACCAATTTTATTTTTTCTCAAATCCGCCAGTTCGTCATCAGACAGTTCACTAATTTTATTATTATCCAAATAATATTCGCCGGCGGTCGGTGTATCTAAAGCACCCAATATATGCATTAGCGTTGATTTGCCTGATCCAGAAGGACCCATAATCGCCACGAACTCCCCGGTCTTGATCTCAAAAGAAACATTTTTTAAAACCTCGGTTTCGCCCGCAACGCTATAATATTTTTTACAAATATTTTGACACTTAATCATAAAGAATTAAAATAATAAATCAAAATCTAGGGAATAAAACTGACGACCAATAACTGACGACTGTCGACTTACAACTTACGACAATGCTAACTACCCATCCCTAGCTACCAACTTAGTCCCTTGGAATCATCATGACGTTACCACCACCACTGGTACGCACCCCACCAGACTGTAGAATACTCCTGCTGCTTGAAGTGTTGGTGGAGGACGTTCCGTTAGTAGTCACCGTACGAATAATGACAGTATCACCTTCAATCAAACCACTTTTAATTTCCGTCATGGTATCGTTAGCAAGTCCAATTTCTACCACCTGTTGCTTCGGGGTTTTAGTTAATAACACGCCATTAATGGTATCACTACTCTGACTTGATACTGTTTCATCGGGAATTTCCACATAACTGGTATTGCCGCTGGTCTTCACAGCCGCATTAGGCACGGTCAGAACGTCTTGCTGTGAATCGGTAATAATTGAGGCCGAGACACTCATTCCGGGTTTTATTCTATCGTCCTGAGTGTCAAAATTTATTTTGATTGTATAAGTGACGACACCCTGCGATACGGTCCCTAACGAATCAACTTCTGCCACTGTGCCAGTAATACTTAAATCACTAACCGCGTCGAAAGTTAAGGTGGCTTTATTGCCAACTTTGACTTTGGCCGCATCAACTTCGTTTAAAGAAACCTCGGCGATGTTTTGCTTGGTAACTAATGTTGCTACCGTGGCGCCGGAAGAAGCGGTGTCACCCTTCTTAAGACTGACTTTGGCCACCACGCCGGCAAAAGGAGCATAAACCGAGCAATCAACCAGCGTTTCTTTTGCTGTCGTTAGAGCATCTTCTTTCTGCTGCACGGCAATTTTTTTAGCACGAATCGACAGCTCATCAGTGTCCTGAAGTTTTGCCAGCGACAATTCTTTTTCTTTGATTGAACGGTCGGCACTGGTAATACTATCCTTATAATTCTTAATGGAATCAGCTGATGAAAGTAAACTGGTTAAATAACTATTGGTTTTACTCGTATAACCGTCGAGACTGGTCAAATGGGTATCGGCTAAAGTCTGAGGTCTTGTATTATAATCAAGGATCGTATCCTCATAGAAACGGATCAAATTGTTTGCGCTCTTAACAGCCTCAGCGATTACTTTGGTCGTCTCATAACTTTCATTGATTAGATTTTCGATAACCGCTGTATCTGAATAACGGCTGGTGGCTTTATAATCAGTGAAGTTTTGGTCATAACTGGCGCGCGCTTTTTCATATTTAGTGATAGCATCATTTTTATAAAAC
>CAYSSY010000013.1:20037-28102 GCA_964434055.1 uncultured Gammaproteobacteria bacterium
CACGGCATTTTCGTCGTAAGTTTGAGCGACATTTGCATAATAATCTACGTTTTGTTGATTATTAACATAATCATAACCATAAAGAATATCTTTCAATCCGGCCATTACTGCTGGCAAATTTAAAAAAGTATTGGCCACATTATTAAAACCGTCTTCGTAAGATTTTTTCAAATTATCTTCTGCATCTTGTTTGGAATCTTTAGCCTGCTGTAAAGAATTCTCCGACTGCATCAGAGTTAATTCATCCACCGGCTTAAGAATTTCATCGAGCTCCAGCTTGGCTGTCTCTAAACTTGTTTGCGCATCACGTACGGCTTTTAAAGCATCACTGGCATCAAGTCGTGCTAATAAAGCGCCGGCTTTAACTTCCTGACCAACTGTCACATTAACACTGGTCACTTCACCTGACGACTTAGTTTTAACATCAACTTGATTTGAAGCAGATAATTGGCCGCTGCCGGACACAGACGCAACAATGGTGCCTTTTTCCACACTCCCTAAAACATAACGCGTTTCTGCTTGGGTGGTGTGTGTACTCTGATACCAATAATAACCACCTCCGACAACTACCAAAATAATTAAAGAAATAATTTTATGTTTAAAAATAAAAGAGAGGATTTTTTTCATACATTTTTTGCTGATAAAATTTAAGGCCTTTGTTCCGCTCTCATGCTTAAACGAGCGAAACAAAGAGCCTTAAACTTCCTCGAGGATCAACCTATTGGTTAATTAATAATAATTATTGATTATTAGATTGTGCACCCTGACCTCTATCATAACCCCCCTTAATGCCGTCGCCCATACCCATATGGCGACCAAACTTTCCACTAGCGGCATTTTCAGTCATAAATTGTAGCCGACTGTCAGCCTGCGCTTGAGTGATAATACCTTTGTCTACTAAAGTCTGTAAATTAGCTTTCATGACTGCTTGTCTCTCAGCAGCCATTTTTTCCTGCAATTGTTCCTGACTAATGCCTAGTTCTGTGGCAATTTCCTGAACGTTCTTACCCTGCGCCCAGTATATTTTTACCTGGTCAACTGTAATGCCTAATAATTCCGCCTGGTGTTCAAACATATCTTGCTGGTTTTGCGCCAAAGTGTCCGGGTCGATATTACGGCCACCCATAAACAGACCGCGTGCTGAAACCGTCTGAATGCCGACGACTGTCAGAACTCCTAAAGCCAGAAGAGAAAACAATAATGTCTTTTTTTTCATATTTTTGTTATTAATTAGTAGTAAATTAATTATGCTTAAAGCCGACCTTTTCTTTCCTTTAAAGACCAGTTGCTGATCCTTGAGAGGAAAAATCGGCTATTTTGGTCTCTTGCTTATACTACAATCGACCAAACATTTTTATTTCAAAAAAATAAAAAGGGCCAAAATCAAGAAAAAGGTTTATCCTCTCAATTGGTCCTTTATTCTTGACTGACCCTTCATTAATTAATACATTAAAAAAAATATTTTATTTCAATTTTCTATTTTTAAGCATTCACTAAAACATAAATCAGACACTCGATTGCTAACAAAACATTCTTCTAAACACTTTTTCACCTCGGGACTGAAGTTTAAATCCTCTAGCGGCGGTAAATGCGGTGGCGTTGAGGTGTTAAAATTTTCCGGACCAAAACGACGATTAATACCGCGCTGGGTCATCGGCAACTCACCTTTTTTCATAATTTTAAGATCGTGCGCAATAAAGTCATAACCGCGCCGCTCACCAACTGCCATAACAAACTGACCAACTTTAAAAGACAACCGCTCGTCCAGCGTCAAATCATTTAAAAGAACTCTCTGCAAGCCGTGAGGTGTTTTGATAATTAAATATTCCTGAGATTTTTCATAAATTATCCCCGCTAATCCTCGTTCACGCATTTTAAAACCAGCCTTATAAAATGGCTTCAAAAAAAAGCCAGCGGGCCGAGAACTGTAAGCCGCCTCTTCAATTTTTTCAGAAACATCCGTAAAAGCTAGAACACCGCCGCTTATCAGAACAAAAAAAGTAATACCGAGAGCCCAATAAGCAAATGGTTTTTTGTAAGCAAAGTCGCTTTTAGTAATAAAATATCCGGACAAAATCAAAAATAAAATAAAAACAATAATAAAAGGATAGGGAAACGACTCTAAAAAAACAAAGAAACCCTCACGACCAAAACTTAAATATTGCAGATTATCGGTGGCTTTTAAATAAAAAAGAGTTAAATTAAAAAAAAGAATGGCCAGCACAATACTTAAACCCAAAACACCGCCCAAACCAACTTTTTCCGCCAAAAAAATATATTTTGACCGTAGCTTAACCCGGCCACTTTTAATTTCGGCCATCACTTTATCTTCAATTTTTATCTCACTATTTTCTGTCATATGATTTTTGGCTGCTGACTTATAATATCTTTTAATATTTTTTTACCACGAGCAATAAGTGTGCCAACAGTATTAATGGGTATTCTTAAAATTTCACTAATCTCCTCGTAAGACTTTTCTTCAAAATAAAAAAGGATCAATGGTTCCCGATATTTTATTTTTAAATCACTTAAATGGTTGGCCATCTCTCGTTTTAAAAACCCCTGATCAATATCCTTGCCTAAGTCTACTTTTTCATCAATAATCTTGAATTCAACTTCATCCAAAGGAACTTTAATTTTGGAATTACTTTTTAAATTATTTATTGCCTCATTGTGGGTAATTCGGTAAATCCATGACGAGAACTTTTTCTCTATATCAAAAGCATTTAGGTTACGAAAGGCTTTAATAAAAACAACCTGCAGTACATCATCAAGTTCGTCTTGGTCGCTGATAAATTTCCGTAAATAATGGGTCAATTTGGAATTATAACGTTTGATAATTTCGCTATACAGCTCCTGGTTTTCTTTTCTGACTATTTCCACTATTTGTTCATCGGATAAAGTTTCTTGAAACATATATGATTATCATACGCCCATCTATAATACAATTCAATGGTATATTATCTTTCAAAAGAACTTGCTTTTTTTATTTTTAGCTTTATAATTATAAAAGCTTTTGTTCCCATCGTTTTTGGTTAACCGATAATGGAGGCCATTATGAAAAACCATCTGAACTATGCCGAATTGGAATCTTTCTTCCGTGATTCTGACCAAGATAAACCCAAATACCAACCATACTTTCAGCACCTTGAACAATGCACCTTTTTTGCAGATCGGTACTTATAGACATCATTAGACTCTCGCCTATCCCGCCCGGAGAAAGACGGGAAATCCATGAAGCTTTCTGGCATGAAATATGGGCTGAGATCGGAAAAGGATCAGAAGTCAAACCATAACAGCTGCTCACATAAACAGCTGTTTTTTAAAAAAATAATAATAAAATCCTTTATATCCAATAAAACTTGTTTATGCTAAACTTAATTTAAGATTTCGCCAAAAATCTAATAACTATTTATAAATAAATTCTCAATATATGGCCATAAAACTTATCTATACCCTATTTCTAGCTTTACTAATAGCCCTTTTTGTTGGACTGGGTATTGACGCTTTCTACCCAGGCCCGAAGATGCCCAACTACCCAGTTGAACTTGAAATGGAAAAACAAAACTGTGAAGAGACTGCTGAAGTCCGATCTATTAGAGAAAACTTTGCACAAAACCAAAAAAAATATCAGGAAGAATCAAAACCCTACAATCGTAACGTCTCAATAATTTCTCTAATAGCAGCGATTGTTATTTTAGTGCTCAGTTTGACACTCCTCGCCAAAATCAACATGATTGCTGACGGCATACTCTTGGGGGGAGTTTTCTCAACTGCTTACAGTATTATCCGGGGTTTGATGAGTGAAAATTCTCAATTTAGATTTGTGATCGTCGTGATCGGCCTGGTGATTGCCCTGACTTTAGGCTATATCAAATTCATCCGCAATAAAGTCACTTCACAACACAATTAATTATTAAAAAATAACCTATCAAATATGATGGGTCATTTTTTTAATATTTAAAAAATATTTGATAAATAAATTATAAATATTATTTTACTTGTTTTTTTGACAAATCATTCAGACCGTCTTTTTTTTCTCGAGTTAATGAAGTAAACCAAAAAATAAACGGCCGACGAATTCTATCAATAGGCCAGTCATCAGATTTAAACAAACCCGGTTTCTCAATTTTGAAACGCTTCAGTACCTCAAGCGTCGCCTGAAGATTTAAAGGAGATAATCTATTATGTTCGGATAAAAATTGCTCTTTGGTAGTCATAAAAATTAAAAAACAACTCTAATAATAAACGAGTTGCATATTTATTGTAAATTAACTTTCAACAGCTTAAAATCCTGCAACTTTTTCTTAACTTCAAGCCTTTTAAGCTTACTCTGAAAAGTCAAAAAAGTCAACTTAATAATCAACAAAAAATGTTTTTTATCTTGACAGAAATCGTTATTTAGGCTACTATTTAAGTGTTAGTTTAATGACTAACCGCCTTTAAAAAAGGTTGACAAATATTAATCGTGTAGAGATAAAGTCGAATTTCTACTTTTTAGTATTTCTTTATTAACTTTATCTTTACATTCATATGCAAGGAACTATCAAAAAACTGACTGACAAAAATTTTGGTTTTATTGCCCAGGAAGGCGCTGAAGATTTATTTTTTCATGCTAATAGCCTCGAAGGGATTGAATTCAACCAATTAAGAGAAGGTGATGCTGTTACCTTTGAAGTTGAAAAAACTCCAAAAGGCAATGCTGCCACTCATGTTGCAAAAGTTTAATACTTTATTTTAGATTTAAAAACAGGCTTAATTTAGCCTGTTTTTTTTGATCACAAAAAACTATCTCAATTTGAAAAAATTATTTAAATTCAATTGTCTTTAATATTGCCATGAGCTCATTCATTTTTTGCTCATGTTGTACAGAATTTTTTACCGGCAAATCATCTAATGCTGCGGCTTGATAAGTTATGGTGATGACAAATTGCCTTAAAGTATCAGCAGATAAGCCAAAGACAGCTGGATTGCCAAAATACCCGTCTTTTTTTGTTGTAACATAAGAAAAATACCACAAAGTATTTTCTCCAGTCGGAATGTTACACCAAGAGTTATTATCATTAGCACTAATATAATAATTAACAATCTTTAATTTATCTGTTAGATCGCTGCCCTCGGAATTACCACAAGATTCACTAGGGTGCATCTTCATGACTAGATCTGGCCCGGAAGCACCTTGAGCAATTTCAGAAAATCTACCCCCAATGACACCGCTCGCTTGCATAGTATTAGGATTAATATACAAAACATAATTATCTTTTGTGATGTTCAGTGATTGCTCATTAACCACTTGATAACTCCATGTTTTTGGTATAATCACCTTTAAATAATCGTTGCTAAAAGCAATGCCCGATTCTGCGCCAAGTTGATTGCCTGTCGATGGAGCAGTTTCCTTTTTAGTTAAAGATTGCTCTTGCAGCTCATCAATCTGGTTTTGTAATGCAAAAATTTGCTGCCGTAAATTTTCTGTTATTGATTTCAAATTCGACTTATACCAAAGATAAACCCCGCCGCCAATAACAACAGCTGTAATAATTACAGTAATTATAATTATCCAAATATTTTTAAATTTTTTTGCCAGCTCATCTGGCTGTAAATTGTTTTGTTCTGTCATATGATTATTATTAGTTTGACTTTCAAAAAATTATTTATCCAATTCATCTTCAAACTCAAGAGCGGCTTGATCGTCTGACATATTCTCTAACCTTTTCACCTCATCCAGATCACCTCTCTTTCGTGCTTCTTCTATATGTTTCTCTTTAATTTTTTTGGCTTTTGCATAAATGGGAACAAATATATAAATTACAATAACTATGATAATAAAAAAAATAATAGAGATAAACATAATTCTACCCAACTAATTATATACTTATAATATCATTATATAAAGTTATTGGCCAACTAAAAATCACTCTTTGTATTAATTAATGGTTTCAAAGTGACTTTTTAAAAACACAAAATTTAATTGTTGTGTTTCATCCACTTATTCTTAAGAGCAAATATATCTTTTTTAAATTGTTGCCTTAAAATTTCATTTTCTCTGGCTTTTTGCCAGTCAGCGCGTTCCTCAACATTTAGTAATCTCGCAAATATATCCCTAAAAAATCTGGGGAAACCTAATTTGGTATCAACTAACCACATTTGATTTTTGTTTTCAAAAAAAAGATATTTCCGCTTTGCTTCAAATTCACTCTTCATCTCATCTAGGTTAGCTATTTTACGTAATGCACTTTTATCGGGCATTATTTCCTCGGTACTGTGGTCAAAAGGCAGAAAATGGGTGTGTGCATGAAACACTGTTTGTCCAATGACACCATGTTCAAAAATTGCAACCGCTCCATAGTGGATACTTATAAATGATTTTATTTTTTTATATAAAACAAAGTAGTTTCTAAAATTTATTTCTGATAAATTACTCATTGTAGCGATATGCTCTTTGGGAATAATAAGAATATGTCCTTCAGTGAGCGGACTCCCATCACATACAACCCAAAACAAATCATCATCATAAAGTGGGTGTGCAAGCCCAGAACCTCCAAGACAATGAGCGCAACTATGTTCAAAATCTTTTATCATAGTCCAAAAAATGTTCTTATTAATTAACCTATTGGTATAAACTTAGTTTGATTATTTGGCATCTTAATTATATAACGTTATAAGAAAATAAACCAAAAAATTGTCTCAGAATAATGAACACTATGATTATATACTAGTTACAACTAGTTTTTTTTGTTAAAAACTGATACGGTATACTAAGAACTCTTGATTAAAAGCACTAACAATACATCATAATATATGACCATGACATCAATAACTGAAAACACATCTACAATTAATAAAAACCAACCGCGCTGGTTGATTGCTACTGCTGGCTTGGCGCTGTTTTGGGTAATATTTTTGTGGAACTTTTGGGAACGTGGTATTTATGCTCTGGGAATCAATGCAACAGTTTTTTTTGTACTTGTATTAGCACTATTCTTACAATCACTGCATGCAACCAGAAGGCTTGCGGTGTGTGACCTATTTTGGATTGCACCTTTTATCATCATTGCAGCCAGTTACGCGCTCTATGATAACCAGTTTTGGAAAATTACGAGCTTGATAGTTGTGCCAGTAATTTTTGTGGTGTTTTATGTGCAAGCTTTTACCCCAGCTAATACTCGTTGGACTTTAACTTTTTTCGGCCGAATTGCTGTGCACTGTTTCTCAATCATCAAGTATTTTGGTACGGTCAGTGAAGGGTATATCTCTTTGGTGGCACCGAATAAGGCAACACGCCGTCGCATGCTCATAAGGATCATAATCGGCCTTACGATTCTTATTATTATTTCGGTTACTGTTATCATACCCCTACTTGCTTCGGCCGATACTGCTTTCAAAACAGCAGTCGATACGGTCTATCAGTGGCTGCAGAAATTTATTTCTCTCTCATTCTGGTATCGCGCTCTTGTTTTTATCATCCTTTCTTTGTTGTTCGCTGCCGCGCTATTTGCTTGGAACCAGTTGTTCAAAACTAAAGAAACTAGAGACACAGTTCAGCTTCTTGATCCGATTATCTCTGGTATTGTTTTAGGTGGCATTCTTGTTCTTTATCTTCTCTTTCTGGGTATTCAATTTAACCACTTATGGATTGGAAAATTACCATTTGATTTTAGAGAAACAGAACAGTTGGTTAAAAGCGGTTTTTGGCAGCTGCTCTTTCTCTCGGTCTTGAATATTGTCATATACTTTTTTGTCTATAAAAAAACCGTACCAGCGGTACAGTACGTGCTCACAGCATTTACAGGTGCTTCATTGCTGCTACTGGCTTCAGCCGGTTATCGAATGGGTCTATACGTGACATACTATGGTTTGAGTTATGAAAAATTTTTTGCTTCCTATGCTGTGCTCTACTGCGCGATTTTATTTGCTTGGCTTATTACCAAACTTTTTGCCCACACACCGGCTGACATTCTAAAATTTATAACACTCTTGTTTTTATGGATGTATGCGCTTGTGGCAATATCACCGGTGGAACAGTTTATTTTGCGAACCAATGTTGCTTTAGCCAAACGCCCTGATT
>CAYSSY010000014.1:0-7051 GCA_964434055.1 uncultured Gammaproteobacteria bacterium
TTATCAAAAGTTTTTCTTAAGAGCCCCCAAGCATAACCAAGAGCATATTTGAAAAAATAAGGATCCTTGATAATTCTTTTAAAAATGGAAAAGGCGTAAGATGGACGTAGATAAAATTTATTATAAGTTTTTTTTAATTCTTCTTCGGTAGTAAAATTAGAAAAGGTGAGGACACCGTCATAAAGACCTGTTTCCAAATATTCATCAGGATGTTCAGGATCTTTTTTATAATACCACTGGGCCCCGTTTTTCAGCGTGCCATCTTTGATGGCATCATAATAAATTTTAGTGCCTGGAAAGGCAGTTAAAGGACAGAAACCAACACCGGTGGTTTTAATTTCTTTAGCCAGTTCAAGTGTAGCCTTGATGTCGTCTTTAGTATCGCCGGGGTTACCAATCATAAATGAGGCAATGGTAAAAAATTTATATTTATTTACTAATTTCATCACGCTTTTAATTTGATCAATTTTCGTACCTTTACACATTGAATCTAAAATTCTTTGTGAACCAGATTCAATGCCAAAACCCATAGTTTTACAACCAGCGTCTTTAAGTACTTGTAAAATTTCCTCGTTAATAGTATCGACACGGGCATTTATACAAAAACCAATATTTAATTTTCGTTTTTTAATTTCTGCACAAATTTTTTTTACCCAATCATGATTAACGGTAAAAGTGCCGTCCTTAAAGCCAACATAATTAATTTTATATTTATTTAGATTATGTTCAATCTCATCAACAATTTTTATCGGATCGCGATAACGGACTTTTTGACCATGAACTAAATGAGCCGCGCAGAAAGTGCACAAATAAGGACAGCCCCGTGATCCTAAAATGTAGACTACTCTTTTACCGCCAGCATGAACCAAATCATAATTTCTGATATCAAAGTTTTCAATTAAGTCAAAATCTGGTATTGGTAAGGCGTCGAGATCTGGCACAGGTTCTCTTGGTTCATTTTTTATTATTTGATTATTTGTTGTATCGCGATAAATCAAACCCTTTATTTGATTGAGAGGTTTATTGTTTGCTAAAGAATCTAAGAGTTCAACCAAAGTATATTCACCCTCACTAACAACCAAAAAATCAATGTTAGGTGATATCGTCATCATTTCTTCATGGGTGGCTGTAACATGAATGCCGCCGACGACAATTTTTACTTGTGATGTAGTATATTTAATTTTTTTTGATAAATTTAAAACTTCCGCCGCAAAAGGCGTCATTGAGGTAAAGCCAACAATATCAGGCTTTTTTTCCAGAATTTTTTCAACTAATTTATCAAGAGTATAACCTTCAACATCAGAGTCAATAATTGTCACTTGATGCCCAAATTTTTTGGCATGCGAGCCAAGATAAAGTAATCCTAATGGTGGCGCGGTAAATTTTCTTTTTTCACCAGGTCGGGCTGGTGGCAAAACAAGAACTAAATTCATATTATTAGTTAATATAGTATCAAATTTTGATTTTTTTGACTAATTTTATTAGCCCATAGATCATGGTTATGCAGGCTAGTGAAGCCAGGGGTAATAACATAATCGTTAAAGAAAAGGCAACACTTTTTTCTGCGCTTATTCCATAGAGTGAAAATAAAGCAATATAAGTTGCTTCTCTTGTTCCTAGTCCGCCTACACTAACTGGGATTAGTACAATAAAACTTGTTAAAGCGCTGGTGAGCAAAAGATATATTGGCGGCATGTTACTAATTCCCAGTGCTATTGCTAAAATAAAAAGGAAAATTAAATTATCTAGTTGCGCCAGCAGTGTATAACCAATCATTATAACAATTCTTTTAAAACCAAATGCAGTAATATTATCGTAAGCTTCAATTAAGTGGGGAATTATTTTATTTTTTAAGGTTTGTGGGACAAATGGCAAAAAAATTTTTTTAACAAAATCACGCAGCACTTTAATAGTAATAATTAGGAAAGAACACATCAATAAGAAGACAATTAAAAGAGTAATCGCTAAAGATTTTAAACCAAAGAGTGGTAGAAAAATTAAAAAACCAGCTAGAGCAATTAACAACAGAACAAAAACATCAGCCAGACGATCAATAAAAATACTGACCAAAGCAGCATTTAAACGTTGACCGTCTTTCACTAAAAAAGCGGATCGTGTCAGAATATCACCTGAACCGGCGGGGGTAAAAGTACCGAGAATTAGACTTAAGTAGTAAATTTTGGCCAGATCTTTGGTAGGATAATTAATATTTAAACACCTCAAAACAAAGCGCCAGCGAAACATTTTGATAAAAATAAAAAGCACATCCAATAGAATTAGCGCTGCGAGATATGTTGGTTTAATGGTGCTGAGAGAACTAATGAGTTCTTTGAAGTTAATTTTATAAGTGAGGATATAAATCAAGATACCAATACCGATAAATTTTATAAGATGTTTGGACATATCACTAAAAACTAATGACAGACAACATACGACTAACAATAAACAACAAATAATTAATAGTGTTTATAAGTTGTTAGTTTTTAATTGTCGGTCGTAAGTCATTTAAATAATTTCATTTTTAGAAAACCTAACGCAATTTTGAACTTTTTTGAAAAATCACTCCATGATTTTAGTTTTAAAAATTGATGCCAAATAACGGACGGACGGAAATAGAAAGAAAAATAAGCCTTTTTAAGAAGTTTAATTAATTCATCTTTGCTAAAATTTTCTTCCCAAACTGGTGGCACGAAATCTTCTTTGGGGTTGAGTGCAAATTCTCGCCAGACATCTTTTTTGATTAAACCATTTTTAAGGCCGATAAAATAGATATCAGTTGCCGGGAATGGAGTTAGCACTGAAAAATGAGCATAGGCTGGTTTTAGTTTTTTTGCCAGCTTAATAGTTGCCTTAATATCGTCTATTTTTTCACCAGGACAACCGAGCATAAAATAACCGGCGGTTTCAATGCCGATTTTATGCGTTAGTTTGAAAGCTTTTTTAACCATCTCAACAGTAATACCTTTGCGTAAGTTAATTAAAATTTGGTCTACCCCAGACTCTACACCGTAATGAATTCTGACACAGCCTGCTTTCTTCATAAGAAGTAATAATTCTTCGTCAACAGTATTAACCCGTGCTCTAATATCCCAGTTTATTTTTAAATTGAGTCTTATTATTTCTCGGCAAACATCAATTACACGCTGGCGATCAATGGTAAAAGTATCGTCATAAATAAAAATTTCATTAATTCCGAGCTTCTTAATAGCCAACATTTCTTCGACCACATTTTTAGCCGATCGAGCGCGAAAAAATTTTCCACGATGGGGCCGGTCGCAAAAAACACACTGATAAGGACAACCACGGGATGTGAACATACTGGTTGTTGGATTAGTGTGGGAGAGTGTTGAGTAATACCTTTTATAATCCGTTATTTCCCGGGCTGGAAACGGCAGTTCATCAAGATTTTGTAGTAAAGGCCTGGCACCGGTATTGATGTAGTTTTCGCCAGTCATAAAAGCGAGCCCCGTTACGTCTTTTAACTTTGTTTGATCATTGATGTTATTAATTAAATCGAGACATGGCTGTTCGCCTTCACCTAAGATCAGAAAATCAACTTCTTTAATTGCCAGAGTTTCCTGGGGATAGATATTAATGTGAGGACCGCCCAAAATTATTTTAGTTTGAGGTAATATTTTTTTTATTTGACGTACGAGATTAATAGTGTCGATCATCATAAACGTGATGGCAGTAATGCCAACAACATCTGGTCGTTCTTTTAAAAAATATTGTTCAACTTCTAAAGAGGATAATTCATTAAGTTGTAAATCAAGAATTTTTATTTCATGGTTGGTAAATTTTTTTTAAATATGATGCCACATATAAAAGACCCAGTGGTGGTATAACACCAGCACCCTCTTCGATCACTGTTGGCACATTAGTGGTGATCATATGGTCGGTTGGGGGGTTGATGAAGATAATTTTCATAATCTGACTCTCAATTAACAACTTACGACTTACAACAGCGACTGTAATTAGTCGTCTGTTGTAAGTAATTTATTATTTTTTATTAATTTCTCGTCTGACAGCAGCTAGCTGATCAGCGATCAGTCCAAAAAGGAAAATTAAGAGCGCGCTAATCAGGGTAAAAACAGTAATTTCGGATACGTTAAAGTTGGTTAAATCATAAATAAAAAGTCCAGTACCAAACAAAAACATAATTAAACTTAAAGGAATGAAAATTCTTAAAGGTGAGAACAGCATTATTAAGCGAAAAATAAGCATTAGGACATTAAAGGCATCACGTGGCCGAACCATACTTTTTGATTTTTTGTCCCGCTCATTGACAGTTACTGGCACAAATTTTACATTTCTATGGTCTTTTAAAAAAGCCAGGTTAGAGGTAGTGGAAAAAGAAAAACCATCAGGCAAGAAATGAAGATAATTAAGAACAGCTTCTTTTTTTATTAAACGCAGGCCACAATTAAGATCAGGAATTTTTTTATTTACCAAGTAATTTGCTACAAGTTTTAAAAGCCATATACCAGGTTTGCGTACCGTTGGTCTGACATAATTACCTTGAGTGCGATCACCAGAAATAAGGTCGTAATTTTCACTTTCAGATAAAAGTTTTTTTATTTCTTCTGGTTGGTGCTGGCCATCTGCATCAAAAAGTAAAACCCAGTCAAATTTCGCTGCCAGAATACCAGTTTTTAGTGCCGCTCCGTAACCTTTATTGTAAGGATGGTTTAAGAGTTTAATAAAGGGAGTATTTTTTAAAATTTCTTCAGAAGCATCATTTGAACCGTCATTAACAGTAATTATCTCATAAGCTTCTAAATTTAAGTTATCAAGTTCTTTTTTTAAATGCACTAAAACATGGGGCAGGGTAATTACCTCGTTAAAAATTGGCATTATAATTGATATTTTTTTTATCATTGATTATTCTTGATTAATTTCTCTTCTTACTGCAGCCAGTTGATCAGCAATAAGACCAAAGAGAAAAATAAGTAATGAACTGATTAAAGCAAAAACTGTTACTTCAGAAATATTAAAATGAATAATATCGAATATAAGGAGTGCTAAACCAAAAATAAAAAGAATAAAACTAATAGGCACAAAAATTCTCAAAGGTGAGAAGAGCATAATTAAGCGAAATATCAGCATTAGGTAAACAAAAGCTTCCTTTGGTTTTACTAGACTTTTGCCACCACCACGTTTATTAATTTCCATTGGTACAAATTTTATATTTAAACCCTCTTTGTAAAAAGCAAATACTGAAGTTGTGTCGCACGAAAAACCATTTGGCAATATATGAGCGAACCTAAGAAAGTGTTGTTTTTTTACCAAACGAAACCCGCAATTAAAGTCGTTAATTTTTTTTCCTAATAAATAACGAGCCAATAAGTGAATTATTTTTTTACCAAGTTGTCTTTCTTTTGGGCCTTGATAGCCAATGCGCTCGCCGGCAATTAAATCAAATTGATCGGTAAATTTTAACATTTCTGAAAGATATTCTTCTCGATGTTGTCCATCAGCATCAAAAAACAAAAGCCAGTCAAATTTGGCAACTTTAGCAGCAAATTTTTGAGCAGCACCCTTGCCTTTATTGTAAGGTTGATTATATGTTTTTATATTTTCTATCTCTTTTATTTTTTCAAGTGTTTGGTCAGTAGAGGCATCATTAATAACAATAATTTCTGATTCAACTGTTAATTTTGATAACTCATTTTTTAATCTCGTGATCGTTGATTTTATTGTTGTTTCTTCATTGTAGGCGGCGATGATCACAGAAATTTGAGGATATTGGTTCATAAATAATATTTATTTATAATTGGCATTCATGTCGTAACCAAATATTTGTGAGCAAATATTACACGGTGGGGTATTTTCGCACGACATTTTTAACATTGTTTTTCTGATTTGTGTGTAATTTGAATTATTAAAAGTTTCCAGTAGTTGATTATCATTAGCATTCCCTAATTTTGCCAAATGGTTATAATCCCAACAACACAGACCAAGCTGTCCATCCCAGTAAATAACTAAGTTTGTTATTGGTTGGAAACAGCGACGCAATTGTTTTTTAAATAGTGATTTTGTTTTTATTGACGTGCCTTGGACTAGAAAGTTCAGCATTGCTTTAATATATATTTTATCAGCTCGATCTTGCCACATTCTTTTAAAATCTTCGATTTGATGTTTATTTTTGTCGTTGACCACCATTTGCAGTATTGTTAGCGGTTTTGTCTTTTTTAATTCTTTTTTTATACGAAAAAAATTTTCTACATTTTTTATGTTTTGTTCAAAGTTCATCCCTGTTTTTATGTGTTCATAGGTTTCTTTAGTGGTCCCGTCAATACTGAAAGTGATAGAATCTAAATTTGAGTTTAATATTTTTTTTATAATTTCTTCCGAAAGCAGACTCGTGTTGGTGTTAAAATGAACTTTACTTCCAATAAGATTTTTTTTAATATATTCGATTCTTTCGAAAAGTAAAGGATCGAGCAGTGGTTCGCCGTCTAAGTGCATGGTAAAATAGAGTCTTTTTAATTTTTTTAAGTCACCAACAATCTTTTCAAACAAATTCCAATTCATAACCCCAATCGGTCGGTCCATTTTTAAGCGTGGGCAGCTAAAGCAGGTCGCGTTGCAGTTATTGGTTGTCTCTAGATAAACTACTTCTGGTAGGTATTTTTTTGTCCAGATGCCAAAGCGGATAAAATTATAGAGATAATTTTTTTTAAGAATATATATCGGCCATTCTAATAATCTGGTTTTTACCAGGATTCTTTTTAAAGTAAGTTGAGTAATCATTTTTTTAGGCTATTTCTTTGTAATAATTTAGGAACCAAGTGATGTATGTTTTTATACCCTCTTCAATTGGTGTTTTTGGTTTGAACTCAAGAAGTTTAGTCGCCTTACTAGTATCAGCAAAAGTTACCTCCATCTCACCGATTTGCATTTCAGTATAATTTTTTATGGCTTTTTTAGTGAGATATTTTTCAATTAAATTGACATAAGTTTCTAAATCAATGGAGCCATTTCCTCCTAAATTAAAAATTTCAAAGGGGAAAATTTTTTCTAATGATTTAACCAAGCCATCAATAATATC